>PMMO01000005.1 GCA_003162215.1 Ignavibacteriota bacterium | reverse complement strand
CGTGGGAGCCTCCGGAGGCAATGACGACACATTGCTGCAGGTGCAAAAACTGAGTCCTCATGTAGTTCTTCTGGATCTTGGTTTGCGGAACAAAAATGGCATGCGCATTGCGGCCTCCCTGACCAAGGATTTTCCTGAAATTACGGTGATCGGGATGGGTCTTATCCCGTCACAACTGGATATCATCGAGTTCGTGCAGGCCGGTGCGGTGGGCTTCATCCTCAAAGACGCGACGACAGAGGATTTTCTGGGGACCATACGATCGGTGGCCAGCGGGACCAAAGTTCTGCCGCCCGCGCTTGCAGGATTGCTTTTTTCTCATGTTATCGAACACGCACTCAAAAAGGGGAAGGGAAAACCTACAAGTGCGGTGCGGATGACGAAGCGTGGACGTGAGATCATCTCCCTGATTGCCGAAGGTCTCAGCAACAAGGAAATCGCCCAGCGGCTCAATCTTACGACATACACAGTCAAGAGCCATGTGCATAGCATCATGGAGAAGCTGGCACTGCACAGTCGTCTGCAGATAGCAACGTTTAGTTACAATGACAAAGCGCTTTGAAGCAATGTCATCCTTACTGCCGCCGTACGAGAGCAATTCCTCCAGCCCCGTTCGCCCGTCCCGAAGGATTCTGACCCGCGCCAACTCATAGGGTATGATTATGTGCGAACAGTAAATCTGTTAAAAGGGTATTCTTGTTAACACCCTTTCATGAAAATGGCAAGCAAGAGAACGATAGATATAGGCACGCCCAGAAGCATGAGGATAATAGATCGCATTGCAAACCTCCACTTTTTTGATAGCAGAAATATCGGACTTTCGGACAGAGCTAAACAGCAACGACATGATCTCTTTGCCTGCCCCCGATGGTAGCTGCGTAACTTGCGCAAAACGCCCCAATCAGGACGGCAAGGAATATCCACAGCAAGGCGTGTGAAGTTGCCTCCCGGGCAGTATTAACAGCTTGCTGCGCACTTGCAAAAGCGTCAGACACCCGTTTCTGAGCCTCAGGTTGGCCGAGTCCCGTTCTTGCAGCAACGAGCTGAGCGAGATAGTTCTTGTCGACTGGCGAAAGATTTTCGTGAACAAGGGATCTCGCAAAGATGCCTGCGGCCTCGCGGTTCAACGATGCAGGATCTGAGTCCGCCCTTACATTTTCTGAACGGAACAAGGAATCTACAAAATACTCATTGGGACCGGCCTGCAAACCTGCTTTATTGCCGGCATTCCCTGCCGCAGTTGATGCCGCCCCTCCGACCATATAGGTAGCAGCGGTCGTCAAGAACGTTGCTGTGGCAACAAGAGCTACGGCCCACGCCAGAAATCCATGCGCCGTGTCCCGAAAATACACCTCGTCCGAATGAATATGGCTCCATTTCGTGCGCAAACGCCCTGCCAGATAGCCACCCATCGATGAGCTGAGGATTTGCATAACAATCATCCATACGATGGCTGCCGTACCAATCTTAGACGCTGATAGGCCGACCCCTGCCCAGGGTGAAACCGAGGATAAGCCAAGCCCGGTGCCTAATGCAAGGAGAATAAGCGACAGCGCGGCAATCACAAATGCTCCTGCCACCACCGCAGGCCAGGCCACACCCGACGAATATCCCTCACTCTTCACAGAATGCCCCTCAATGCCATGTTGAGTGCTGGAGGTTGACAATGGTTGAATTGTTGATTCCATAAAGGTCCCTGCCTTTTTCTTTTGTCCATTACAGTTGATTGTACCCAAAAGAACCAACAAAGGGAAAAAAAGGCAATACTCCAGAAGATTGATAAAGTAGTTAGCTCTCCGGGATGAACCTGGGCGTGATAAGTTCTTGGTGCGACAGGTCAATCGCTTTACATACACGATGGCTTGAAATATGGTATCGAGTTCAGTTAACCAACCGTTGAACTAAGCCGCTTCGCGGCAGCTGTGTGGTGATACGTAGAGAGATCCGTTCTTTGACAAATGGACATGTTTAATTGAATCGACGGTGATGAGTAGGTTTGGGTTGGGGCAACCCCGTGAGGGGGACTTATTCCATCTGACCTTAGGACTACTGATATTTGACTCTGGAACGCATTTCCCCCCACTTCCAGAGCTGACATGGTACGCTTCTTCGTCTCCCTACTCCGCCTCTTTCTCCGAATATTCCTGTCAAAGAGAACCATCCTCACTGAAAACGCGCTGCTCAAGAAGTAAAACGAAATCCTGCTGCGGCGAGTCGGGAAGAAGCGGGTTCACTTCAACATATACGACAAGTTGTTTTTCGTTGTCCTGAACAGGGCAGATGACTTTGGGTACTGCTGTCGCACATCCGAAAATACTCAGAAAGTCACTCGATGATAAACAACGACTTACAGGCGCCTTCATGGGCGAATTTGACCGTGGCCGGGAAACAATCGAGTACCCTATGAAAGAGGATGCCGGATGTGGAAGACCACGATTTCGCACTGATGTGACAACTGTTCTGTGATTGATTAGAACCCTGTGAAGGGGGAGCAGATATCCGCAGGAGCCGCACGCCGCGCCCTCCCTGACAGTTTTCAACACACTCGGCCAGCGGGTAAGTGTTCTCCAGAATGGGGAACAGGAGGCGGGGTATCACGAGGTGAACTTCGACGGGAGCGGGTTGTCAAGCGGGGTGTACTTCTACAGGATTTCGAAAACGACCTCTAGAGTTGGGGGACTGTCTGACGGTGGGCCTTGAGAGAGGGTGAAAAGGACGATTGAACCAGGTAAAAAGGGGATTCAAACGGACTTTGCACCGAGTGAAATCGTGTAGGAATATTCCTACACGATCTTTCAGCATTTGTCCTACAGACATTCTCGATTCTTCAGTTTAACTTCTGTCTATAGAAACGCGTCCTCGGGGTGGAGACGTGCTGGAGAAATGTGAAGAGAATCTCTCTTGTCCGGAAGGATGGGTGAGGTTTTTCATTGTTGCCTCAGGACGAAACCAGAGACCTCGTGACTCGAAGTAAGAGTCAGCGAGCCGCCGAGCGCTTCTACTGCATTGTTCTACCCGACGACCCACCGACTCCTGCCTCGAACGGCCACTTTTGTTACGACACAGATTCTGAGAATGGGGGTAAGACATGAGACCGACTCGTCTCGTTTGCCTGCTTCTTGTCGTTGCATTTTCTGTTGTAGATGCGAATACACAAACAGGATGGTACTGGCAAAACCCGCTGCCGCAAGGGAATAGCCTCTCCGGCGTCTCCTTCACCGACGCCAACACAGGAACGGCGGTAGGATGGGGTGGCGTAATTCTTCGGACCACCGATGGCGGCGCAACTTGGACGATTCAGGCAAGCGGTACGACGAATGACCTCCATGGCGTCTCCTTCACCGATGCCAACGCAGGAACGGTGGTGGGAGGAGGTGGCACAATTCTTCACACCACCAATGGCGGGACAAATTGGACGAGTCAGGCAAGCGCTACGACGAAGGACCTCTGGAGTGTCTCCTTCACCGACGCCAATTGCGGTACTGCGGTAGGACATGGTGGTACAATCCTCCGCACCACAACCGGTGGGCTTACTTGGGTGAAGGATGACCGAACTCTTGCAGTAGAATTGCCTGGATATGTTGCTCTGAACCAGAACTACCCCAATCCTTTCAACCCGAGCACGACCATTAGGTTCGAGTTGGCAAAGACGTCACACGTGAGTCTGAGCGTCTACGACATGCTTGGCCGGCAGGTGTCCGTNNGGACTATCGAGCGGCGTGTACTTCTACAGGATAGAAGCGGGATCGTTTGTGGAGACGCGCAAGCTCCTCTTGATCCGCTGACGATTCGTTGACATTGCTGCTACCGTTCATCATGCTTGCGCCATAAATACGCGTCCTCGGGGCGGAGACGTGCGAGATAGTAGAGTTGAGGGCCTCTTCGTCCGATGGATGGAGAGGCTTCTGTGTCATAGATCACCGCTACAGCCTATGGCGCCGATTGTGAACGATATGCTGCGCTGGCGCAGTGAATGACGCTTCATGTGTGTACTTAATGCGAATCTATCACGCACAGAGGTACAGTGCTCGCAGAATAATAAGTGGTTAGGCCGCGCCAGTATGTCGACGTGCCGTTGTGACACAAAACAGACCATCATTCAAGTAATCCCATGCAGCAGCTAGCCGTGAAATACGATGGTTACCCTTGGACTACCCCGTTTCTGGAAAACGTTCTTTGGCTTTCTATTTATGTCCTTGGTTCAATCATCTTTGGATTGATCGGAACTTGGGCGGCAGAAACCTATGCCACCTACTGTGTGGTCAGTATGTATCTGTTGATTCCGAGATTTGTCTGCACGTACTGTTCCTACTTTGGACGACGCTGCCATTCGGGTCAGGGAAGAATTGCCGCCCTCCTTTTTGCGAAACGCAACGACGCGCTCTTTGGTACAAGTTTCAAGTGCATGAGATTCGCAGCGCCTGTTTTTCTCGCTCCTTTGATTGCGGGCATAACTCTGTGGGTATTTCAGTTCTCGTGGGAGATTCTAGGAATGACCGTTCTCTTCGGGATCCTCGCGTTGTATTGCACGAGAGTGGTCACGATGCGAGCTGGCTGCCCACACTGCAAGCAGGAAGCAGTATGTCCAGCATACGCCAAGGCTCACAGGCGTCAACAATAGCATTGGGCGCGGCCTAACCACCGCCCGCACCTCACACCGCGTCGGGGGCAGTGCGGGATGTCTTGTCGGATAATTCGCGGCCTCATTCATCGGGGGGTCTCATGGTAGGAACAATCACTAATATCAATTCGGATCGAGGGATGGTGGCCGTCCTTACAGAAGGTGCAGGATATTCGATATTCGAACTGCTGTCTGGTGCCGACATCGAGATCGGCGACAGCGTCCGATGGGCAGATGATACCGGCTTAGGTTCTGAGATGATTACGAATCTGCGATCTGCAAAACGCTTTGAGGTGTATTTCCAGAATCATTGGGTATCGGAAGCAAACCTGCGACGACAACTCCATCTGGACTGACGGAGTGGACATGCTTTTGGGATATTGTCTGTTTCGATTTGCATATTTTCAATTAGAGTGAACACATGAAAATCGCACCCTTACAATAAGCAAAACCAGATGCCCAGGCCCCCACGAGTCCCCCAAAGTTAGACAGGGAGGCAGGTCGGAAGTGGGCAAGAGATTTCATCAAGAAGCATAAGCGCGCGTTCGACAAATTGAAGTAATGCAGAGCGACCGTGTTCGCGGCGCAGGTAAGCCGCAGCCGCTTCAGAGGAACCCATGGCAATATCCGACCGGGTAGTCGAGTGCATCAAAAAGTACAATGCCGATGATATTGACAACGCACTGATTCAACTCTGTATTGCAATTAATGCTACTTCCAACAAAGAGTACCCCAACACAAAAGGCGTGGGGGACAAGTTTCACGAATTCGTCCGAGCAAACGAAGACATTATTATCTTATTCATGATGGGCGGCAACATGTTCATCAACTGCAAGTTCGGCAATTACACGGTCGGCGAAGTCATCTACGAAGTTATCCGCTGTACGCTTCTTCACGAAGGTGACTTGCACAAAATGATTGAGTTCGTCGAGCCCGGGCAGCCCGTCTCCATAAGTGATCTTAGGTGGCGGATTCCCAAGGCATTCATTTTTGGGACTCTCCTATCAGTAATCGGTTCCTCGACGAACGCAGATCAATCAGCTCCCAACGACTTGACAGCTGAAATATTGGGCCAGAAGGTCGACTTGAATGGTCTATGGGGGCGTGCTGGTCTGATCAGACAAATCATGAATGCACCAGCGGCCTAAGCTGCGCCTGTACCTGATGCCGCGTCTGGGGCGGTGAGGTCGTCATCGCAGTCATTTGCAGAGGTTGGATGTTTGCAATTACACATTCGTTTCGCGGCGCAGGGGAGACGCGATCCGGCAGGCAGTTCATGGTCGAAATGCATTTGGTGCTGCTGCTGTTGCTCATCTCAAAATACTCAGAAAGTCACTCGTTGAAAAATAACGACTTACAGGCGCCTGCGTGGGCGAATTTGACCGTGGACGAGAAAGAATCGATTACCCCATGATAGTGGATGTCGGATGTGGAAGACCACGATTTCGCACTGATATGACAAGCATTTTGTGATTGCTTACAACTATGTGGAGGGGGAGCAGGTATCCGCAGGAGCCGCGCGACGTGCCCTCCCTGACCGTTTTTCAACACCCGGGGCCAGCAGATCGCTCTTCTCCAGAATGGGGAACAGGAGGCGGGGTGGGAACGCCGATCATACATGGTACACACAGGGCTCGGAATACACCCCGGGCCTTTCCCTTCGGGGCGGGAGAGCATGTCATGTTGGGCTTTGGAGGATGTAGAAATGGGGTGGAAATGCCTTTTGGAACCTCCCGCGTGTAGGAAAATTCCTACACGATCTTTCAGCATTTGTCCTACAGACATTCTCGATTCATCAGTTTACATTGCCATCATGGAATTGGCGTCCTCGGGGCGGAGACGTGATGGAGAAATGAGCAGAGAACCTCTCTTGTCCGGAAGGAGGGGAGAGGTTTTTGATTGTTGGCCCCCGACGAAACCAGAGACCTCGTGACTCGAAGTAAGAGTCAGCGAGCCGCCGAGTGCTTCTACTGCATTGTCCTACCCGACGACCCACCGAGTCCTACCTCGAAGAACGAGCCTCGATACGACACCTAATGAGGCGGATGATGAAACCAACTCATTTGTATTGCTTGCTTCTTGTCGTCGCATTTTCTGTTGTGAATGCGAATGCACAATCAGGCTGGTACCCGCAAAACCCGCTGCCAACTGGGGTCGGGTTGAGCGGAGTTTCCTGCTGCACTGCACGCCTATGGATTGCCTTCGGAACGTATGGCACGGTGATTCGAACCACGGACGGCGGAACGACATGGACGACTCCGACAAGCGGAACCACGGAGACTTTGTATGCTGTTTCATTTGGGGATTCCATGACGGGAACAGCGGTTGGGTCGCGCGGGATCATCATACACACGACGAATGGCGGGGCAACATGGACGAGTCAGACGAGCGGAACGACTCTGGATCTATGGAGCGTTTCTTTCGCCGATGCTCACACAGGAACCGCAGTTGGATCGAGAAGCATCATATTGCGTACCAACGATGCTGGTGCCACGTGGACACGCCAGTACATTGATTCGACGAGTGGTCTCCGTGGTGTCTCGTTCATCGATTCCAGCACAGGAACAGCGGTGGGAGAGCGCGGCACAATCCTCCACACCACCGACGGCGGTGCAACATGGAC
>PMMO01000172.1 GCA_003162215.1 Ignavibacteriota bacterium | reverse complement strand
GTTGCGGATGTTTTGGTTTTTTACGAGATTGCGGCGTCCCTTCCCCATCCAACCGGAGAATCATGCTCGAGCTCCAGACAAATCTCAAACGCAAGATCGAACTCCTTGGCCTCGCCCTCGATAATTCAGCGTGTTACCGCGACATTGATTTCGCAGCGATGTTCCGAAGGGATGTACCGACAATCAAGCGTGACATGAAGGAACTTCGTGGCGAGGGGATTGATATTCACTCCGAGCGGAGCAAGGGGATTCAGGTCAGCAGTGACATTGACACAGGACTGCTTCGGCGGCTGATCATCCAATACATGGGCCTCTGCACGGCAGAAGGGGGGATTGACCGGGCAACCCGCCTCATGGTCAAGAAAGTCAAGGCAAAATCCCTCGGCAATCTCGTGAAACTTCAACAATGCATCGAGAGATCGAAGGTCGTTCGGATCGACTACCAGAAGGATAGCCGTCACAGGGAAAAAGACCGCGAGCTATACCCCCTGCTCATCTTCAGCAGCGACGGCTACTGGCGTGTGCTGGCTCTCCATCAAGGAGAAATGAAGCAGTATCATCTGAACAAACTTCTCGATGTCCGTCCGACGGACAGAACATTCACGCGGCCGCCCCAGGAAGACATCGAGAAAGTATTTCGTTATTCCTTCCGCAGCTGGATCGGACCGGAAGAACATCACATCAAACTGCGGCTTGATCGCATCTGGGCGGAGCGGATTCAACCTCAACAGCTGCTGGAGACTCAGGCACTTACGGCAGAAGGTGATGGTTCGGTCACATTTGAGGCGACAGTCAACTCGCTGAGCGAAGTTGCAGGTTGGGTGGTTGGCCGCGGCAAGGGCGTCACCGTGTTGGAGCCTGAGGCATTGCGGAACATGGTGATCGAAACGGCACGTGGAGTGCTCGATAACTACTCCGCCTGAGACAAGCATATCGACAGCTCAGGCCGAATGTGTATCGGCCAGCAGCTGTTGATGGAACTGGATCCCCATCTCTGTGAGTTGTGCGAACGGTAATTCTCCCCCCGCACAGATGAATACCTGTTCATTTCTTAGCTCCATTGTCCCTCCCGGTGTCGCGAGGATGACATGGTGCTGTTGGATTTCCTGGACGACCGAGTTCATTGCAAGTGTCAGGCGTTTGCTCCGCACTTGTTCGCGCAGATGAACGGCATTTCGCTCCTTCATCTTTGTGAATTCTGCCTGACGATACGAAAGGGTTACCCGATTGGTCTTCTGTACGGCAAGAGCAATTGCCGCTTCAATGGCAGAATCACCGCCGCCGACAACAAGCAGGTCCATGTCAGTGAACGACTCTGCGTCGATCAATTGGTACACAACTTTGGGCAATTCTTCACCCGGTACGCCCAAGCGCCGCGGAATGCCCCGCCGACCCATTGCCAGGATCACTGTTCGTGTGACGTACTCGTCTTTCGATGACCGCACGCGGAACATGCCATCCACAAACCGTATTTCCGCCATCTTTTCATCCGTTTTTACCTCCAAGCCCGTCGATCGGATGATCTTCTCCCATGTCTCCAGCAATTGTTCTTTGGTCGCCTCTGTGAAACGGAGCCTCCCCCATACCGGCAGATCGACCGGTGAGGTAAGCACCACCTTCCTTCGCGGATATCGAAGAATCGTCCCGCCCACGTCTCCTTGTTCCAGCACAGCATAGCGCAATTTCCTCTCCATCGCGGAGAGCCCCGAAGCCAACCCAGCCGGCCCGGCACCCACAATGAGCACGTCGAGCATTCCCTTGTGAGGGGAGATGCGCGTCGCGACGGCGTCAACTGCGCGGCGTCCTTGGAGGACGGCATTCTTGATGAGCCCCATTCCCCCAAGCTCCCCGACGATGAAGATGCCGGGGACCGACGTCTCGTACTCCTCGCTTAATACTGGAAGATTCGCGCTGCGGCCCGGTGACGCCATCAGTAATGTAATCGCGCCCACAGGACATGCGTCTGCACAAAGCCCATGGCCGATGCATTTCGCGCCGTGGACCAGCACGGCCTTTCCCCCGATAACACCAAGCACATCCTCCTCCGGGCAGGCTGCGACACAACTGCCGCACCCGATGCAGGCAAGCGCATCAATGTGGGGGTGCATCATCGTCGCCGCCTGGAGGCCGGCGATCTGCAGTTCTGCCAAACGGCTCTCTGCCGTCTTCTCTCTGCGCTTCGTGCGAAGCGCATACGGAATTACCACTGCAGCGATCAGAGCAACCGCGATAAGTGCTGTGAGAAGCGATTCAGACATATTTTCTATGCCTCAAAAATGGACTTTGCACGCGCACCTATGGTCAGAAGGCCCACAAGTACCCGAATGCGATCGCTACGCCAATATGCACAAAAAGAATAACGAACATGATGATGCTGAATGGAATATGAATGACATGCCAGTAATGAAAAAACCGGCGAACCTGCTCGAGGAGGAGTATACGGCGGTGAAGAACATGCCGCGCATGAAATGCAGAGGCGAGGCTGTGCTCGGCATCGCGACGCAAGCCGAGGGCACGCACACTGGAACTGATCGCCTTCGAGCGAAACATATCGTCGACGACGAGGAACCAGAGAATCTTGACGAGTCCCATTTCCCGTGCACCTGTTCGTGCATCTGAAAGGCTGTCGATGCGCTCGATCGTTTCCGCGCTCAAGGCGAAATCAACCATCAGTCGTGCACTCATTCGACCGAGCTCTTTGTCAAGATCGGCAACCGTCAGCTCGTGGCCCTGGATGCCCCGCGGAATCTGCACGTACAGATAACGTCCAATGATTCCGCTCAGGACAATGGCCGTCATACTCCAAAAGCTCACGGCGACCAACCCCCCGAATTTGAATGTGGTATGGTACAGAACGAGTAGGGGACCTGTCAGGCAGAGGAAAATATGAAACTCGAGAAATGTCGGAAGCTTGCCGATACCCGAAAGGACGCGCAGCCGCTTACGGGAGGAATACATCGTCACTCCCGTGATAATCATCAACGATCCCACTATACCGTACCCGTGGCTGATGATGCCGGATGGCTTCAGTTCGTCATACTGGGGATGAAAAGGCCGATCGGAAAGTGGGGTCGCGTAGTAATCGGCGCCATAAAGTCCGAGCACAATTGTCAACAACGCTGCAAGAGACATCAACACGATGACGTACACTTTGTGGCCCTGCCATTTCACGATGCTCGCTCCTGTGTGGGCTGGACGCGTAGGGATCAAGATACAATGCGAAGAGATCTCATGGAGAGCGATCCCATCGTGACTCCTTCCGTAAAGAACGACACCTCGTCCTCCTTTTCCTGCAATGCGAGGCAATACACCAGCGGCAGGAAGTGTTCCGAAGTGGGGATCGCCAGCCGTATTTCCTCCCGTCGGTTCAAGAGATCAAGAATTCCTTTGTGATTCCGCTCCATAATCATCCCGGCAATGCGTTTGTCGAACTCTACTGCCCAATCGTAGGCGCCTCCACCCCAATTCAGCACGCCGAGATTATGAACGATATTGCCGCTTCCGAGGATCAGGATCCCCTCGCTGCGCAGAGATGCGAGTTCCTTTCCCAGGGCATAGTGTTCGGCCGGCGTCTTCGCACGATCCAGGCTCAGTTGTACTACCGGAATGTCCGCCGCAGGAAACATGCGGCACAGCACAGACCAGGTGCCATGATCCAATCCCCAGCNNCGGCGAACAGCTCCGGGGGAAATCCGTAGAAATCGTGAATCGTTCCGGGCGACTGCATCGCGGTCACGCTCGTGCCGTTGGTCTCCCAATGCGCCGACACACAGACAATTGCCTTGGGTCTCAGCAGCCCCCTGCCCATCTCTTCCCAGGCCCGGCTATACGCATTGGACTCAATGGCGTTCATCGGATTGCCATGCCCAACAAAGAGCACAGGCATACGCTTGCGTGCATCAGGATTCATTGCTCTTCGTCGTGTCCTCTGTATAGACTACGGGTGTGGTTGGTGTACCTAAGATAGGAATGATGGAAGAAAGACGCCATCGGGGACCTTTACTCCTTCATGAATCTGTATCCAATCCCCGATTCCGTCTGTATGAACCGGGGATTTGCCGGGTCGTCTTCGATCTTCTTGCGAAGATTGCCGACGTGGACGCGCGTGTATTGCGTCTCTTCGCTATAGGCGGGACCCCAGACCGTTTCCAGTAGAAACTTGTGCGTAAGGACTTTTCCGGCATGGCGGATGAACAGTATCAGCAGATCATATTCCGTGGCAGTGAGCTTCACCGGCATGCCTGACTTGGTCACGACACGGGCAGAGGTATCAACCACCAGAGAGCCAATGGACACGTGCGGGGTTTCTTCCGGATGCTGCACCTTGCGGAGGCACACACGCACGCGCGCAAGAAGCTCTCCGGTGCGAAATGGCTTCGTGAGATAGTCGTCGGCACCGTTATCCAGCGCACCGATGATTTCGGTTTCACCGCTGCGCACTGACAGGATGATCACCGGCACCCGGGAAATGCGCCGGATGCGCTTGAGGACTTCCATGCCGTCCATATCCGGCAATCCCAGGTCGAGAATCACGAGCGCAAAGGCATTTGTCCGGACCCGAAGTACTCCCTCTTCCCCTGTCGCGGCGGACATGACCCGGTATCCATCCTTCTCGAGCACCAATTGCAGCAGCCGGAGAATCTGTGGTTCGTCATCAATGGTGAGAATGAACTGGTCACCGGACATGTTCACGCTCAGTTCCTGAAGTTAATGGATCAAGGGGAAGTTCTATGGTGAATTCCGCTCCACCTCCGGGGACATTGAGCGCGGTGACCGTACCGTTGTGTGCGCGCACAAACCCGCGAACAATGGAGAGTCCGAGACCGGTTCCACCGGCGGGCGTACCGGGAACGCGGTAGAATTTCTCGAATACCCGATCTTCGTTGCCGGCCGGGAGCCCGGGACCCTGGTCTCTCACGGAGATAACACACTGCTGCCCGGAGGCAAACGCACGCATGGTGATCGTAGTGTCCGCGCCGCTGTACAGTACCGCATTCTGAAGAATATTGATCACCGACTGCTCAATCAAACCATAGTCCAATCGTACAAGCGGCATATCATTTTGCACGTCGAGGGTGACAGTATGTCCATGGGCTGTGGCATCCACTCTCCGGGCTGCATCCCGCAGAATGTCTCCGACATCACACCAATCAAGGCGTGGACGGATCAACCCCGATTCCAACCGTGTCATATCCAGCAGGTTCTCTATGAGCCGGGTGAGCCGCTGACTTGCCCCCAAGACATCACGCGCCAGTTGGCTGCGTACTTCCGGTTGGGAAGCCAGCGCCTCATCGATCAGCCCTTCCGCAGATCCCACAATCGCCGCGAGAGGGGTCTTCATCTCATGGGAAATGGAGTCGAAAAGGGCTTTGTAGAGACGTTCAGACTCCGCGAGGACCATGGCCTTCGCGGAAAGCTCGCTGAGATTCTCACGCTCAAGGGCAGACGCGATCTGGTCCATGAAATTCTGCAGCAATGTCTCCTGTTCAATGGTCGGGGCAGTGTGCGACGATACCCGGACTCCGATGACACCGAGCGAGTATCGAGGACCGGAGAGGGGATAGTACGTAGCTTGAGCTGAGGGAAGCGTGTCTGTAAACCTCCCTGCGCGTTGCTCATTCCAATAGGTCCAGGCGGCCACGCTGAATTCTTTGGCATCAACCGGAAACATTGACCCGGCGTGAGGAGTATTGGTGAGATCACCGTCGGGAGTACTCAACAACACTACAGCGTCTGCGTCAAAGTGGCGTTTGAGGTTTGCCACGGCAGCACCGACAACCCCATCGACGTTTCGCGCCTGAGAGAGATCCTTGGTCAAACTAAACAGTGCACTCGCGCGTCCTTCCCGGTACCGCAGGGCCTCTTCACTTGACCGGCTGCGCGCGGACAATACCCCTGTGACAATCGCAATAATGAAATAGGTGACGAGCATCAACATGTCGACCGGCTGATCGACATGGATCGTGAACAATGGCGGGATGAAGAAGAAGTCCCAGATAGCAGCACTCAGGGTCGCAGCCAGTAACACCGGACCCGTACGCAAGCGCAGCGAAAGAAGCGTTATTGTGAGCAGAAGGATCAGCGAAACCGTTTGATATCCCAACACTCCAGTCACCGGATAGCAGAGAGCGGCCACAAGGCACACGATGGCAGTGGCGGTGGTGTAGTGTATCCATGTTGAGGTAGACCGGAGAAGCCAGTGTGTTGGAGCAGACTTGGGTCCATCCTCTGCAGCTACAACATAGAGATCGAGGCCACTGCTCTCTTCCAACAGGCGATCGAACAGACTCTTGCGCCAGAACGGTGTTCGCCCGGAACTACGCCCTATCAGGATGTGGGTTCCATTTTCCTGCCGTGCGATCCGCAGAAGCCCGCGATCGATCCGTGTATCTGCCGTGGTGACGACCTCGGCGCCCAACTCGCGGGCCAACCGGATATTGGCGTCGAGTTGTGCCCGGGCCTTATCAGCCAACGGCGAAGGAAGTTCGACATATACAGCGACCCAGGTTGCATTGAGCGTGTAGGCAGTCCGCCTGGCCCAACGCACCACCTGACCGCTGTGCGGGCTCGGTCCAATTGCTACAACGAGTCGCTGTCCGGATTTCCACGGGCCGGCAATCTGATTCCCCCGCATGTACTCGCGGAGCTGGTGGTCCACGCGCTCGGCGGTCAGCCGCAACGCCATCTCCCGGAGAGCTGTCAGGTTCCCTTTGCGGAAGAAATGCTCTTGCGCCTGAACGGAACGCTCTGCCGTGTAGACCTTTCCATCCGCAAGACGCTGCAGGAGCTCATCGGGTGGGATGTCGATCACTTCCACTTCATCGGCGCGGGCAAAAATCGAATCCGGTACCGTTTCGCGCATCCGGGCGCCCGTGATCTGTGCGACGGTGTCGGCGCGACTCTCCAGGTGCTGGACGTTCAGGGTCGTGAAGACGTGAATCCCCCGCTCGAGGATCTCCATCACATCCTGATACCTCTTTCGGTGACGGCTTCCCGGAGCATTAGTGTGCGCCAGTTCGTCGATCAATACGAGGGCTGATTTTCTCCGGAGTATGGCGTCGATGTCCATCTCGTCGATCAGTGTACCCCGGTAGTCTATGTGTTGCCGGGGAATCACTTCAAGCCCGCTCACCAGCGCAAGCGTTTCCTCACGACCATGCGTCTCGACGTATCCGACGACAGCATCGACTCCTTTGTGCAGTTCTTCATGCGCGGCCTTGAGCATTTCATATGTCTTGCCGACACCCGCACACATGCCAAAAAACACCTTCAGGCGGCCTGTCGATCGGGAGCGCTCTTCACGGCGCATCGCCTTCAACAATTCGTCCGGATCGGGCCGGATTTCTTCACTGGATGTCATGCCGGAAAGATCCGTTACGGTAATCCTAGTATTTTGTGGAACTGAAGACTCAGCCTCCACGGCGGATGGCTCAGGCAATACTCTTTGGCAAGGAGGGTGTTTTCATCACGCGCGGGTCCGTCCATCGGCTGCAGCAGGAAGTGCTCAAAATCGAGCGCTGCGAAACGATCAGGATCTACGCCTTCTTGAGGATAGATGAGTTTGAGTTCGTCGCCTGATGTTAGGAGCAACTCCACCTCTGCTTTCGGACTCACACAAATCCAATCGATGCCATCGGGTGCCGGCAATGTGCCATTTGTTTCTATAGCCACTTCCAGACCGGCCGCATGGAAGGCGTCAATGAGAGGTGCGTCGAGTTGAAGGAGCGGCTCCCCCCCGGTGCAAACAACAAAGGGGGAAACACCCCCGACGTGCGCAGGACACCGCGCAGCCACGGCACGGACGAGTTCAGTGGCGGATGCATAACATCCACCCTCGGGCCAGTTGGTACCGACGAAGTCGGTATCGCAGTAACGGCAGACGGCAGTGGAGCGATCCTCTTCTCGTCCACTCCAGAGATTACACCCCGCAAAGCGGCAAAACACCGCGGGTCTCCCCGCGTGCAGCCCTTCTCCCTGGAGGGTGTAGAAGATTTCTTTAATCTGATAGGGCATTGGCGCACTGAACTCAAGTGGGCCAATTAAATGAGAAGGCGGGGAAAAAGCAAGCTATGGCGTCACCGTCAATCCCAACCAGAGCTGCAGTTGATCCAATTCCTGTCCGTCAATCCCTTCACGGAAGTTCGGCACCAACAGCAACCGGAGGTTGAGCTTTTCCGAAGGGGATATGCCAATTCCAGCGAGCAACGTCGTCCGCACATCCCTATCATTTTCATTGGGCGCCGTGTACCGTTCTCCGAAATTGTGCGCGCATTTCCATGTTTGCCCAGAGTGACGACGAGTTGCTCGCGTAGTCCCAGTAGTTGGATGAACCATAGTTGCCACTACGAGTGAATGATGCGCGGCTCAGTTTCACGCCAAGATCCAACCCACCGGGGGGAGAGTAACTAATAAAAGTTGAAACAAAATGCCCAACCTGATGCATATCGTCCTTTCCACTGTACTTATCGACAATATGCCGTAGGGCATCAGATAGTTGGGTGCAAAGAAGAAGTCAGTCTGTTCGAATCCCTTCTCCAGGACACGCTCGCCCCAGTACTGCGCATACGACAAAGAAGAGGGAACGAGTAGAGCGAGCACAAAGACCGTGATGAACCGCTTCGTCTTCATAGTTTCTCCGTCTAGTGCTTAATCGCTTCGAAGGGGCCTTGATTTGATATTCCCACAAAACTGATCCATTGCCAGGTGCCGGAAAACCGGTTGCCCTTAAGGGTTCCGATCAAACCCAGATTGTTGTCCCGGTACTGTGGATTGAGTTCGATCCACAATGCCGCCCCCTGGACGCCGCCGATGAGTTTCCCGTCGCCTGTTTGCGGACCGATGTTCTTCGGGGTGTCGACGGCAGCAAAATGCCATTCTCCTGATATCGTGTTGGAGTCGGAGATATCCATCGTAAACCAACCGCGAACCAACACTGCGCCTGTCGTGTCATAGCTCGTATACTGATATGCGCCGCCAGGAGTCGGGTCGGTGAGCGAGGTGCAGCCGGCCAGAACCGCCGTAAAGATCAGAAAGGCGAGAAGTTTAGGGGTCTTCATTGCATGCTCCTCCACGCACTTCACTGTCACATGATCTTGGCTTCGTCCGCCATTAGTAAGCGGCTTTGTATGTGATATCCACCTGTACTTTTGTCACGGTATTTGGCACGACCACGCCAGACGGTATGTGGCCCATGGAGTCATTGCCGTTTGCATAGTAGAGCGAGTCCTCTGTGACAAAGACGCTGTACTTCCCAGGAGGGAGGGCGACCTGATAGAACCCTGTTCTATTAGATCGTGTCTTGGCTCTCAATGTCGTCAGAATCTGCCGATAGAACGCACCGCCTGCCCCAACCACAGAATCATTTTCCGATGTCTCAAAGATCCAGACATCACGTTCAACGGGTGTGACTTTTCCCGACTGATTGCCTGATGCCGATGGCATGAAATTCCCCTCCCAGAACCAGACATTCCCCCACATCCCCTGCGTGATGGTGATTTGATCGCTCCTGTCCTTCGGTCCACCCGGTCCGGGGCCCAGGTCCGAACACGAAGCAAGCATAAGGATACACATCACCAGCAGCGTGCCTGAAGGGGCGAATGGGATGGGCTTCATGGCTATAGTCTGCTCCGGACTATCTCTTCGAAGGCTAGCAGGCGATTGCGCAACTCCACGTTAGTGACCTCTTCTTTGCTTTTCCTTTGCATCATGTACACCCTAACCCACGTTCCTGTCGGCAAAAGACTCTGTTTGAAGTCTCCTTTGATCTGATACTCACCACCCAGGGCTCTCGTGAGAGCATCGACAGATGCCGCAATGGCGGTGTTGTTGACAAGCGAAATCACGATCGAGGTGTCCCTGAAATCTCTGTGGGTTACGGAAACCTGGAATGTGCCTGAAACAATAGTCGGTGTCACAGTGAAAGCAAGAGCGCCACCGCCGCTACGCTCAAGAGACATGCAATCGTATGGCCCGCTCGGCTCTGTCGACTGATCTCCACATGACGCGAATGCGATCACGACAATGCAAACGAGCGTGGCCCCGGAGGTGCACATGATGTTCTTCATCGGCGAGCTCTCAACCAGGTTGTCATTTATTTCATTAACACCATCATTGTCGTCAGAATGCTCTGACCTCCATGTTCAGGGACCGGACCTGACACACCCTCTCCAGCGGGTTCCGTCTGGAGCCTGCAGAAATAGACGCCGCTCGACAGATCCGACCCGTCAAACTGCACGGTGAGCACAATGGCACGTTGGAGTGTTATCATGGTCATTCTTCCTCCTATCATCAGAAACGGACGTTCAGTCCGACCGCCGGATACAATGGAAAGAGCTTGAGGTCCCTCATGGTCACGCTCCATTTGCGCCGCATATCCTGACCCGGATTCACCGTCCATGCGTACGGGTCCAACAATCCATAGGCGTTCATCATGCGGAGGGTAAGCTGGCAGGGCACACCCCAAGGCGCGAGTCGTTTCATAATGTTGATTTCCAGGCGCTGGAAACCCGGGCTTTTGCTCCCATTCGCATCAAGGGCGTTTGCATACTGAGCTGCGGCTACGAAACCTCTGGAACCTTCCAAACCGAGCGACTGAGGCAGCGCGCCTGTCGTGAACCGCGGTTCTGAAGCAAGCACGCAGACGCAACCCACGGCCCACTCTTCTCCCGGTGAGTATGTGACCCAGAGTTCCACTTCATGCCTCCGATCAAAAGCAGGGGCGATGNNAGGGGCGAAGGACTCACCATCGTTCAATTCCGGAAAGGTATCGAAGAGCCAACCAAGCGTGTACCGGAGTGAGCCGGTAAGCACTCCGAACCGTTTGCGAACTGAAATACTCCCCCCGTAGGCGCGTTCAGCACCATACAGAATACTACTCATCAGAGAAGACGATCCACTATCCCTCGGGAGCACATTGAACCCATGATAGTCATGGGTGGTCCGATAGTACGCTTCGACTGAAGCGACGTATGCTTCATCAGCCCATGCTCTTTCAATCCCCGCAGTGATCTGCAATGATGTCGTGGGTTTTACCTCGTCGGTAGAGGGATACCAAAACACGGTGGGATAGAAGTAGAACACCCCGGTAGTCCGGTACGGATGGATGAACTGATTGATCGCAGTCAGTGATGCGTACGACCGCGTGTTGTCGTCCACAACAGCAAGGATGGAAAATCGCGGATCGACGCCTGAGAATGAGCCGTTGCTCCCCATGAATGAAGTCACCCGCGCTCCCAGTTCTGCGGTGACTCCCCCCGCAATCCGCCATTGGTCCTGCAAATAGACCGCCAGCTCCCAGGATGAGAACCCCTGAAGCGTGAATGGCGCGTTCGAGACCGAGAATTCACTGATGGCGGCGCTGATCCCATGGCCGATCAGTTCCACACCTCCGCGAACGGTATGGTCCCTATCAAGATAATGCTCCGCATGGGCACGAACGCTGAAATCTTCAATCCGGTAGTTTGACGAAAGCACTGTTGACGACTCTCCTGTTGTAGGAGCGTTCAGGCTGTGATCCAGCGTAAGGTCATACCGTGAATACGNNTACGCGACTGAACCGTAGAGAAAGAGCGACGACGAGCCAATGCCAAACCATCGGCCTTGAAGATTGCGGTTTGCCCATGAGAACGAATTGTCAAGGCGTCCCCCTCCCCCCTCCGCGCTGTTCTCATATGTGTCACGACCCAGATATCCACTCAGAAACAAGCGGCTACTCGTTGAAAGGCGGTAGTTCGCTTTGCCGATGACTTCATAGGATCCTGACCGGCTCATTGCAGCGCCAGGTTCAAGGAACGGAACCGCAGGGTCTACGTACGCCCGTCGACCGGAGACAAGAAACGTCGAGTTTTCACTCATGGGCCCTTCGATGAACAGATGCGCACCGAGTGAACCGGCACCCGCAGTTCCCGATATTCGTTCCTTTGTGCCTTCGCGAATGGACAGATCCAGAAGCCCCCCAATCCGACCACCATAGTATGGAGAGAGTCCGTTTACGGCTGGCTCAACATCATTCAGAACATCCGGCTGAAATAAAGTGTTGAAGAAAAGCCTCGGGAAATGATAAGACTCTTTACACAAATCCCCTTCCTATTTTGACAGCGGAGAATAGAAAGGGGAACTCATGCAGATAGCTGTGGGTATTCTCTTATCTCTCCCGTCCAAACAACGGTAGCCTGCATTCTCTCGCTGCCGATTCCGCCAGCAACCTGCCTTCGATACTGAACGGCCAGAATGCGAGCTCGCTGATCGGTTGATCCTTGCCGATGGATCTGACGGCGTCGACAATCAACCGTCGAGCAATGCCCCTGCGCCGGTATTCAGGAAGCACAAGGGCAGAGCACATGTAGAGGGCATCATACGTTGCATCGTCCGGGGTTGCTTCAAAGAGCTGCCTCTCGGAAAGGCTTTTATCCAGAAACCGAACGATCAGCTCATGCGTTGTCGGCAGCAGGAGGACCCATGCAACGGGGCCGGCTTCGTCACACTCTTCGGAGACAGTCGAAGAATGCATATGACGAAGCCGGCCCAAGAGTGTATCAGTGACAACGATCGCCGATGGGTCCTCCGATGTATGAAAGCTCTCCTCTGCGAGCTGGATCATCCTTTCATAGCTACCGGAGGCCATCAACCCTCAGATGACAAACTACTTGATCAGTATCATGCTCTTCGTGTCGACAAACAGGCCCGCACCGTCGGATGTGGTCAACCGGTAGTGATAGATCCCGCTGGCAAGGCGCGACCCATCGAACGCCACCCGGTACTCTCCCGCAGGTTTGCTTTCATCGACAAGCAAGGCCACTTCCCGTCCGAGCATATCGTAGACCCCGAGCTTCACCCAACTAGACCCCAGACCCGAGACCCTGAACCCGATGTTCGTTTTCGGATTGAACGGGTTCGGATAGTTCTGATCCAATCCGAACCTCCCTGGAACTTCCGCAATGGTCCGCACATCTGTCGGCAGCGGACTGCTCCACTTTACGTATCTCACTTTTGTGGTGCCGCCGGTGACGGTTGTATCGCTTATACCAACTTCGACCGACGCACCGTTCTTCGCCAGGAATATGTACTGGAGTGGGATATTTATGTTGTTTAACGTGTCTACGTAGCTGTATTTTCCAATTTTCCGGATGCGCAGCGCCTCCTGCGAGTGCCCACCGGGAACCATAAGCGTCCCGTACGCATCGACAATGTAGGTGACGGAGTCCGTGTTGCCGACTTTAACGTCAATGATTGCGCCAAAAAAATTGATGCCACCAAGAAGCGAGTCAGCGTGGTTGTTGGTCCAGCTCTTCGAAAACTCGAGCGGCAAACGGTACTCGATTGACGGCGGTCTATTGACCCACCGGGGGTTTATGAGGGGAATAGCAAAAGCAGGCGCACTATCGAGATATCCGTCCGCGATTGCCCCAATACCGTAGTACTGCAGTTCATCGCCTAGACTATAATAGAAGTAAGCTGCTGACGACTTGATGGTTCCCCATCCAAGCCCGAGCGTACCTGTATTCAGCCTGTAGGTGAATGCCGTATCGAGAACGGCGAGCGTGGCCTGAGAAAACTCGGCAGCGTACGGAGAGGTTTGCACCGGCACGCTGGTCCGAATTACCGACTTGGTCGTGTTGAGACCGGAGAAATTCCAGATCATGGGACCACCCGGTGAGCCAATGTCCACAGAGGTTGTCAGACTGTCCTAGTGAGATGTGGCCCTGACGCCAACAGCAAACATCGACTTCACATCGTTGCTGTCGATGGTGATGGGTTGGGACCTGGCAATGTTCATGCCGGCTGCGAGCATGCCGGCGCACATGAGAAATCCTATCGTTCTCTGCATATCTCCTCCTTTTGGATTCACTTCACATTTTCTGACACAGGCAGTACATGCAACTACCGCAATGCCCGCTACAAATGCTGTGATGCCCGTCACCTGCTGTGATGCCCGTCACATCCTCGCCTCGAGGACCAGCATGTACGTGCGCGGAGGCATTATGTTCCCCATGAGCTCCACATAGTTGTACTGGAGAGCGTTGTTGACACTTGCAGTAGCGGTGAAGGGTGCGTTCCCGAGATTGAAATCGACACCCAGGCGGAAGTCCGTCACGAGGATTTGCGTCCGCTCCTCCGCATCCGGCACAATGAGCCCGAGGGTGGCATCAACGCGGTCGACACGGCTGATGTAGCGGAAGTCCGCGGACGCATGCAGCCACCCGACCCGGCCGGAGAGTGTCGTGTAGAAAAGATGGCGTGGGCGATATTTGAGGATATCGTGCTGTGTCAGATCTTCGGGATACACATAGGTGTAGCCCAAGTTGTACTGAAGCATGCCCTCGAAGAACCCCAGCTTCAAAGAAGTCTCCACGCCCTGGATCCGTGCCATGGCCACATTTCGCCATTGGACGGTGAGAACGTTTCCTTCAGCGGCCGGTATGACTTCTATCAGATTGTCGAAGTCTGAACGGAATCCGGCGATATCGAACGTCCCGAATTCTCCCAACCGTTGCGACACGCCTATTTCGTATGAGCTGCTGCGCTCCGGTTTGAGATCCGCATTGGGCCGTGCAATAATGTCGCTGAAACCCGCCAACAGGAACGCCTCGGCAACCGAGGGTACCCGGAACCCCCGACCGAACGACGCACGCGCCGTGGTGCCTTCAAACGGAGTATAGGCAAGTGCCACCTTGGGATTCAAGGAACCGCCGGGAGCAGTCACCCCGACAGAAGAAAAGTCATACCGGCAACCAACAGTCAACGTGAGCGGTCGTAACAGACGCACTTCATCCTGCCCGAACGCGGCAAACCCGCCTATCACTCTGTCACTGATCACGTCCCCGCCAATGATGTCAGCGTTCCCATCGACACCAATCGTCAACGTATGCCTATCATTGGGAATAAGGGTCGCCTCTGATTCCAACCTGAAGTCATCCGCGATGGATTCGGCGCGTCCGATACCACTGCGGGTCTCAAAGCCCCAGTCGTTGTGGAACCACATGGCGCGTGTCGTGAGGGCGAAGCCTTCGTTGATCACCGTAGTGTATTGGCCCGTGGTGAAGAAGCGGATGGATTTGATATTGTCGTCCTGCTGCGCGACGGGGGGAACAAGGGCGGAGTCAAGACTCCGCCAGTACAGGTACTGACCGCCGTACTGATACAGCAATCCGAATGTCAGCGTCAATGCACTATTCTTGGCGTAGTCCTCTTTCACTTTGACATAGAAGTTGTACCGGCGATGGTAGTCGTTCTGCCTGTAACCATCATCAAATTGTCGCGAAAGGAAGAGTGCGAGTCCGAGGTCGCCTACGCGATAGGAGTGGCTCACTGACTGGCCGTTGAAATAGCGGGGTTTCGAACTCCACTTCCATTGCTCATAGGTCGGTTGGTTATACATCCCACCGTAGAGGCGGACGTTGGTGCTGGGCGTCTCCGGGATATCTTTGGTGATGACGTTGATCACTCCCCCGAGGGCATTTGAGCCGTATAGGGCAGAGCTTGCTCCCTTTACCACTTCGATCCGATCCACCTGTCCGATAGGAATCGTTTCATAGCTCAATTCGCCGGTATCACCGCTGATGAACGGAATGCCGTCCAGAAGCATCAGCACACGGCTTCCTGCACCCCTGCTGTATCCGCTGGAGCCGCGAATGTTGACTTGGAAGCCGGTCATGTTCACGCCGGGAATGTAGCGGAGAGCATCGTCAATGGCCAACGCATTGCGCTCCCGGATTTCCGTCGCATCGAGCACCGAAAGACTGACGGGAACCTCCTCGAGTGATTGTGCTCTCTTGCTGGCAGTTACAACAACCTGGTCAATCTGCACCGGTGAGGCCGTCAGCGAGAAATTCGCCACCGCATCGCGCCCTTCTTCCACGACTATGTCCGGACGGTTGCTCCGTTGGTAGCCGACCATCGACACCATGAGAGAATAGCGGCCCGGAGAGAGATCAGTGATCTTGTATTCTCCCTTGAGGTTTGTCGTTGTACCGCGCACGGAGCCCTGGATAAGAACAATGGCACCGATGAGCGGTTCGGGCTGACCCTCAGTCAGAGAGGTCACGCGGCCTGTGATGCTGCCGCCTCCGGCAAACGCTTGCGCCACCACTGACGCAAGCAGGAGAATCGTCACAACAGTTCTTATTGTCGCCATGGCAGTGGGGGAAGGTTTTGGAAATCGACGGAAATGTTGACATCAGTACGCAGCCTGTTTGCGCGCACAATCACCGAAGCCGGTTCAAAGCTCCCCGGTGTGGATGTGAAGACCCCGGCGGGTCTCCAATCAGTGAAAACACCGGGTCCGTACCGCCAGGCGACTATGACATATTTGTATGTCCGTTCCTTCAGCCATGTGCCCTCTTTCAAAAAAGAGTAGTCCACGGTGTCGGCAATCCCGTTGCCCCTGTTGCCAAGAATTTTCAGAACTGTCGCAACTGGAAGCCCGAAGGGGGGATACAATGCCACCTGCAGATTCGACACACCTCCCGGATCGCCCAGCGCTCTCAAGGCTACCGCAAGAAGTCCGGCGCTGTCTGTGGGAATCTCCTCAAATGCTACAATGCGAAGCTCCAGAACTTGTGCGGCCTGCCAGTTCTTGTAGGTTATCACACCACTAAACCCGGTTGGTTCAGTAATGGGGCCCAGTCCCTTATTGCATCCCGGGATGAGTCCAGCGAGAATTACAAGCAATCCAAGCGTTATTACCACAACACTACCGTTTCTCATGGATGGCCTCTGTAACATGAACAACGGTACAGGAAAAAGAGTTCGAATCAACTTGCTAATGTGCTCCCAACATCATAGATTCGTAATAGAATGTTGCCCGGAAACAGCTTCACGCAAGACCAACCGCGCACTAGAGTAAACAACTTTCACGGAGGTAATATGAAACGTTACCTACTTTTTTGTGCCCTCTTAGTGGCGTTTTCAGCCTCGGCGCAGACAATCGGATTTGGTGTCCATGCTAATATGATCAATTCCAATATCAATGCCAAGGTGAAAGAAATAGCGGGCATCACCCCGACAAACGGCATCATGCAGGTAGCCCTGGATCAGGTGTATGGCCTCGGATATGGTGGCGGCCTGCATCTGGATATCGGGTTTGGACTTATCAGCCTGCGCGTTTCGGGCGATTACATCACCCTTTCGCCCGACAAAGACAAGTTCAAGACCTTCGTTCAGCAGGTCATACCCGGCTTTCCGGTCGCGTTTGTCGACGGTGGCAAGGTGGACATGATCTCGGGAAACGTCAATGCGAAACTCGTCGTACTCCCATTACCCGTCGTGAAGCCTTATGTCACAGGTGGCGGCGGAGTTGTCAATATCAACGCTACGGACGTGACCATCTCCTTGATCGGTGTTAACCTCAAACCGGTTTCGATACTGAAAACACAAACCGTCGGAACGTACAATGTGGGTGCGGGTTGCGATCTGCAGTTCGGCCCCGTGTCCATTTATGGCGAGTTGAAGATAAACTGGATGCTGATCGCAGAAGGCACAAGCACGATGGTCCCCATCGCGACTGCCGGTATTACGTTCTAACAACTCCCATCGACTGCATCATTCCTGCAACAGCCCGGGCCTCACGACCCGGGCTGTTGTGTTGTTGCGATATCTGAAAACGCATCAGCCCTCGGCTTCATCGGCCTCAACAGCCTTCTTCGACATTCGCTTCCGCACATCGGCGTTGAGATGCTTCTTGCGGATCCTGATGGCCTTCGGTGTCACTTCCACAAGCTCTTCGTCGCCAATCCACTCAATGGCCTGTTCGAGCGTATGAATGTGCGGCGGCTCGAGGCGGACTGCCTCATCGGAACCGGACGCGCGCATGTTTGTGAGCTGTTTCGTCTTGCAGACGTTGACGGTCATGTCGTGCTCGCGGGAGTTCTCTCCCACCACCATCCCTTCGTACACCTTCGTTCCGGGTGCGATAAAGAACACCGATCGTTCCTGGAGTTTCCACATCCCGTAGGCGACGGCCTCGCCGGCTTCCATGGCCACCAGGGCGCCTTTGGTCCGGTGTGCGAGATCGCCTTTGTATGGTTCGTACCCGTGAAAGTTGTGATGGAGGATGCCGGTACCCTTGGTTTGTGTCATGAACTCCCCGCGGAAGCCGATCAGCCCGCGTGCAGGCACAACGAACTCAAGGCGGGTGTTCGCGTTGCTGCTCAAGATATTCCTCATCTCGCCGCGGCGGCGTCCGAGGTTTTCGATCGTGACGCCCACAAATTCATCCGGCACATCGATGATGACATGCTCCATTGGCTCGGAGAGCACATCGGCGATGCGTTTGTAAATCACCTCCGGGCGTGAGACCTGAAACTCGTATCCCTCGCGGCGCATGGTCTCGATCAGGATGGCAAGATGCAGTTCGCCGCGGCCGCTGACCTTGAACGTATCCGGCGAATCTGTCAACTCGATACGCAGGCTGACATTCGAACGGAGCTCTTTCGTCAGCCGCTCGCTCAGATGCCGCGTCGTCACATACTTCCCGTCGAGTCCGGCGAATGGAGCATTGTTCACAAGAAAGTTCATGGAGAGCGTCGGCTCTTCGATGGCCACAAAGGGAAGAGGTGTGGGGTCCAACTGATCGGCGATGGTCTCGCCAATGTCGACGTCTTCCATCCCGGCCAGGGCAATAATGTCTCCCGCGCCCGCCTCCTGGGCCTCCACGCGCTTCAACCCCTCGAACGTGTAGATCTTTGTGACGNNCACTTCCGTCACGATGAATGATATTCATGGGTGCGCCGAGGCGAATCGTCCCGCGGTGCACACGGCCAATCCCCAGACGCCCGAGATAGTCACTGTAGTCAATCGTGGTCACCAGCATCTGAAACGGGGAAGTTGCGTCCCCCGGGGGTGGTGGAACATGGGTAACGATTGCATCCAGCAGCGGTGTGAGGTTGGCACTCTCCTGGTCCAATTCGTTCTTTGCAATACCCTGCTTGGCAATGCAGTAGATGGTCGGGAAGTCAATTTGCTCGTTGGTTGCCCCGAGAGAAAGGAAGAGCTCAAACACCTTGTCGAGGACTTCATGCGCCCGTGCGTCCTTCCGGTCAATCTTGTTGATGACGAC
>PMMO01000185.1 GCA_003162215.1 Ignavibacteriota bacterium | reverse complement strand
GGATAGTCCTGCACGATCCGCGTATACCAGTATTCCGCCGAATCTGGTATACCGATCGCAACGAAAAATAGGCCCGCGAGTTCGTTCACTGCAGTCTCCCGCCTTGCATTCGCCGAATCAAGCGTGATGGTCGGGCGGGAGATGGCCTGGGGGCGGAGAGTGTCGGTCCCGGGGATGGTCGGGCGTTGAACCTTTGCACTGTCTGTCCCGGGGATGGCCGGGCGCTGCACCTTCAGGCTATCGGGGGGGGCATGCAGATTGGCCAGGACCGAGTCGTACTTCAGGATCTCCCCGTGGAACTGGAAGTATCTCGTGAGGTATTCCGCGCGATGGGAGCTCAGTTGCGTCACGTCCGCCATCGGGAATTCGTTCCTCCCTTTTGTGTACGCGACGAGCGCCGAATCATACCGGTAGAGGGTATGTTCGTAGAGATCCCCCAGCGCGAAAAACGATTTTGCGGANNCCGGGGATAGGTCGTATCCACGATCGTGTAGTGATCCACCGCTTCGGGGAGGTCCCCGCTGTCACGCAACGTGTTTGCCACCTCCAGCTCGATCTCGGGGAAGAACTCCTTGTTCTTGGCGTCCGTGCGCAGGAAGCGGAATCCCTTCAGGGCCTCGCCGTACCGCCCCTGCTTCTCCATCATGCGATATGCTCCCACCCTCCCCCTGTACTCGCCGGAGTAGTTGTCGCTCGCCTTTTCCGCTCTCCGGTATGCATCCTCGGCCTCCCGGTACATCGACATCTTCCTGTACATCTCGGCGGACATCAGGGACGCCGACGACCGTTGTTCCGGGGTGGCCCCGAACTGTGCGGCCTGGTCAAAATTCTCCCTCGCCGACGCGTAATCCTTGTCCTCCTGCGCCATCTGTCCGAGGACGAGTGAGGCACGGGCAATCATCTCCGGCTGGTCGTTCTTCTTTGCAAGATCAATGACGGCCTGTGCGGTCTTCCTGGCATCTTCGCGGGTGTTCATCCGGTACTGGGCGTAGGCGAGAAGGAGCCGTGCCTCGACGGCGCGGGAGCCATCGGGATATCCACTGATGATCTCATTGAATTTACGCTCGGCCTGCTGGTTTTCGTCCTCGTAGTAGTAGGCCTTCCCGATCATGATGAGCGCATCATCGACGAGCTTTGAATCGGAATGGTACTGGAGCAGCTTTGAGCATTTCTCGATCACCGATTCNNTCGTTGAAGAGGCGCTGGGCGTTGTAGTACGTGTTGAAGTAGGCCGAGACAAAATCGGTGGCAACGCAGGAAGGGAGACCTGACGCTGTGAGCGAGAGTAAAAGGCAAAGGACGACGGTGCGGATACTCGGGACGATAGACTTCGCGGCACGTAACGCCAAGGGCGGGCTCCAATTGCACACTTCCGTATAAANNTCGCAGCCGGACCCTGCCGCTCATCACGCCCCCCTCCCTCAGAGGGGACGGAGGGAATTCATGGAGAAGCTGGGGCTGAACGAGAAACAGAAAACCGACATTGCCGGTCTCCGGACGGACATGGAGAAATCGATGGTCGGGATTCAAGCGAAAATCAAGATCGCGCGGATCGACTTGAGGAACCTGGTGGCCGCGGAATCTCCGGACAAAGCCGCAATCGAAGGGAAGATGAAGGAAATCAACGACCTCCAGTATCAGGCGAAGAAACTGACGGTTGACCACCTCTTCGCCGTCTATGCACTTCTCACCCCCGAGCAGCAGAAGATGTTCAAGGGGCAGCTCATGAAGAGACTCTCGGGTGGGGAAATGCGGCCGATGGGGCACAGGTGGGAGGGATTCCGGGGAGGGAAGCCGGACGAACCCGCCCCCCGTTGAGGCTTCGGGGAATGGACGGGGAGGAGACTCCCCGTCCTCTCAGGTCACGGCCCGCCTCAAATGGGGTTCGTCGGTCTCAGGTCTATTTCGCTGAACATGCTCCTCTCGGGAGCGGTCACGGCAAATATAACGGCCGAAGCAACATCCTCTGGCTGAGTGATCTGTGCCCCCTTCTTCCCGCCGGGTGAGAAGTCCGTATCCACCGACCCGGGGCATATCGTCACAACCCGGATATTGTGCTCTCTCACTTCCAGCATGAGCGAGCCGGCAAAACCCCGCAGCGCCCACTTGGTTGCTCCGTAACCAGCGCCCCCCTTGAACGTGTTCTTTCCGGCGAGCGATGCAATATTCACGATCGCCCCTTTTCGGGATCGAATCATCGAAGGGAGCACGGCGCGTGTAGCGAGAAACACCCCGCGCATGTTCACATTCCACATTGCATCGAATTCCGACACTTCCATCGTGACGACCGGCTTGAAGACGCCGATCCCGGCGTTGTTCACAAGTATATCCACAGATCCCTTTACCTTGAGCGACTCCCCCATCAGATGGCCTACCTGTCCCTCGTCGGTAATGTCGGCGCGGACCGCCGTAGCAAGCCCGCCGGAGGCGCGGATATCCTCCGCCGCTTTCTCTATCTCGGCCGATGTGCGGGCTGCCAGGACAACGTGCGCTCCCTCCTCCGCCAGGGCACCGGCAATCGCCTTCCCTATCCCCCTCCCCGCACCGGTCACCACCGCGACCTCTCCCGAGAGCTTCTTTCCATTCATGGTCGTTCCCCCCTGTTCACATCTTCGAAAGATTGTTCCCGATAAGATTCAGGAATTCAGCGCGTGTCTTGACGTCGTCGCGGAATGTGCCCAGCATCGCGCTGGTGGTTGCAACGGAATTCTGTTTTTCCACGCCGCGCATCATCATGCACATGTGCCGGGCCTCCACGACGACACCCACCCCGTCAGGGTTCAGCGCGTCGTAGAGGGTCTGGGCGATCTGCTGCGTCAGCCGCTCCTGCACCTGAAGTCGGCGGCTGAACACTTCAACAATGCGCGGTATCTTGCTCAGGCCGACGATCTTCCCGTTCGGGATATACGCGATATGCGCCCGGCCGAAGAATGGCAACATGTGGTGTTCGCACAGGCTGAAAAAATCGATCTCCTTGACGATCACCATCTCGCTATATCGTTCATTGAAAATGGCGCCGTTCAGGACTTTCGCCACATCCTGGCGGTAGCCTTCCGTGAGAAACTCATAGGCTTTTGCGACACGGTGCGGAGTCTGCAGGAGTCCCTCCCGTTTCGGGTCCTCCCCCAGCGCGGACAGGACCTGCGCGACGAGCCCTTCCAGCGCGTCCCTTTTCATAAGAAGTTCTTCCATGCCATCACTCTCCCCGGTATTCGACGATGTTGTTTTGGGATTCGTACAGCTTGATGGAGTAGAGCTTCCCTTCGGTGATTTTCGGAGACAGGATCTTCCAGAACGCAATGGCGATGTTCTCCGCCGTGGGGATACTCCCCCGCATGAAATCCACGTCCATGTTGAGATTCTTGTGGTCCACCCGCTCTATCAGCTCCTGTTCGATGATCTCGGCCAGTACTTTGAGGTCAATCACCATCCCGCTCTCAGCGGGTGGGTTCCCCGCCACGGTCACTTCGACGGTGTAGTTGTGTCCGTGCCCGTTCGGGTTGTTGCACTTCCCGAAAACCCGGTCGTTCTTCTCGTCAGACCAGGAGGGGTTGTAGAGCCTGTGTGCAGCGCAAAAATAGCCTTTCCGCGTCACGAGGACCATCGTCTGCCTTTCTCTTCAATCGTGCTCAACCCAGCACGCCGAGAAGCTCTTCGACGTGCCCCGCAGCCTTCACTTTGGGGAAAATATGCGTGATGATCCCGCGCCCGTCGATGACAAACGTCGTCCGCTCGATCCCGAGATATTTCCTTCCGTACATGCTCTTCTCCTTCCAGACGCCGTACTTCTTTATCATCTCTTTCTTCTCGTCGCTCAGCAGGGGGAAGACCAGACTGTACTTGTCTGCAAACTTTTTGTGCGAAGCGACGCTGTCAGCGCTTACGCCGATGACGACCGCGCCTTTCTTCTCGAGCACCTCCAGGTTCTCGTTGAATGCACAGGCCTCTTTGGTGCAACCCGAAGTGTTGTCTTTGGGATAGAAGTAGAGCACGACCTTCATCCCCTTCAGATCTTTCAGACTCATCTCCTTGCCGTCGACGGTCTGTAGAGAGAACTCCGGGGCCTTCGAACCTACTTTCAGTGCTGCCATGATGTTTCCTCGTCAATACCGTGCCCATGGCCTGCCTGCCGGCAGGCGCAATGAGTCATAGAAATGCCTTCGATACAGGCGTTATTCTGCTAGAATGATTTGAGCGCCTTATTAATCTCATCGTACGGCGGTTCATTGCCGGGAACATCACTAATCCATACATACTTGACAACCCCGGCGGCATCGAGGACGAACACTGCACGCTTTGCGGCTGAGTAGCCCTTGACGCCCCCGAAATCATCATAGAGGCCACAGTACTTCTTGCTTACTTCCTTTGTGAAATCGCTCAACACCGGGAACGTGAGCTTGTTCTGATCGGCAAAGCCCTTGTTCGCAAACGGTGAATCGACACTGATAGCGACCACCTGTGCGGACATTGCGTTAAAGGAGGCAAGCGCATCACGCAACGCGCACATTTCTTTCGTGCACGCGCCTGTGAATGCACCGGGGAAGAATGCGAGAACGACCTTCTTGCCCGCGAATTCTTTCAACGAGCGCGGTTTGCGATCGGTGTCGACGAGCGTGAAGTCGGGTGCTTTGGTGCCAATAGTTAGTGCCATGGGTTGATCCGTGTGTGAGATTGAGGAAAAGGTTATGGTTAAGGTGAAGGCTAAGAGTAAGGCCAAGGTTGGGAGTAAGGTTGAGGTGAAGAATCGTGAAGAACGCATCGAGATGGCTCCGGTGATGTCGTCAGAGTTCCATGCGAAGATGCATGCTGATCTGGTGGTTTTCCGTTCGCTGTGTCGTCACCGCTTCCTCCATTGAGTCAAATTTGTACTGCAGTTCAAACCAGCACTGGTTCACAATCTCCCAGAGTGCGCTGAACTCCAACCTCCGGTTGCGGAATTTGGTGCCGGAAAGGAATTGCTTCTTTTCAGAATCAACGCCGTCGCGGAATGGAAAGAGTACATCGCCCCCCACATTGCGTATGACCTTGCCTGTGGAGTCAACGATGTTCATGCCGTGTCTCTCAAATATAACGCGCAGAGAGAAGCTGAGGTTCCGTAACGGAAGATAATCCATGCGCACTGCCATTGCGTCGCCGTTCGGGCCAACGCTGGTGCCGAGCAGTGCGCCGAGTGAAGTATAGTTGTTGTCACGCGACCGGCCGTGGCTGAAGACATATGGTTCCACGCGAGTGTACTCGACTATGATGTTCGAGTTGGGCATCAAAAAGGGGTCGGCATAGAACATCCCCACCTGCCAGGCATAGCGATCAGACCACTTGTCGGTGAACATGTCGGGCACATTAATGTCGTCATACAGAATGGTCCCGCTAAACTCGATATGTTCAAGGAAATGGGTCTGCAGATCCAAGGCCCAGAATACGTTGTCCCGCTCTCCCCTGGAGCGCTGCACCGACTCAAACAGCGAAAGCGGCGTAAGGTAGCCAAGATCGACAGACCGGTTGCTATACACGACGATTTCCTGTGCGCCGATATCCATGACGCCAGGGAAGGACAATTCGAGACGATGAGCGGCAACATACTTGTCGGCAATGACAGGCTCGGAATGCGTCGAGGCGGTGTCCGTGGGAAGTGAAAACGTGAGATTTGACTTTGTTCCCAGCAGCCATGCGTGGAGAAACGTATATCGCAGAGCTTTGTATGCGACATCAACCCGGATGAAGTCAAAGATGCGCGGGTTGTCAGAGAAGATCATCTTTTGATCATACCCGCTGCCCCACAGTATCCGTTCACGGCCGACCTGGGCGCTCACCAATCCACCATCGTACCGCACGGACCCTTCTTCGAAATCGAAATTCTGAATGTTCGTAACGCCGAGGGCGTGACTCTGTGAGATGAGAGGATCCCTGGCAAGGAGCTCCCGGCTTCCCCAGAACTGTGCATTGGTGGCTGTAATGGAATACCCCAGATGGTTCAGCAACGTGCCGCGACCCCGAATACCCACCTGCACATATTGCGCCCTGTCCTTCCCCAGCGCATCGCCGGAGATCCACCGTGCGTCAGCATCGAAGAGGAAGTTCGCAAACAGGCTCACCGAGCTGTCCGCATGGAGGAAGAGGAATCGCTCGCGCTGTTCAAGCAATCCCCTCGTCACCGAATCTGCCAGCTCGCCTTCTGCGCCGAGAGTCGCGGAGAATCCGGCGACCGACCCGCGAATTTCATACTGGAATTCCGAGAGGAAGTCCTGCAGACGACCCCGTTCCGCGGGTGACAGATGTGACGCCTGCAGGAGAGATTCCTCAAGAAGTGCAGCAACCTCTTTGCGTGACAGGGGAAGCACGGCATCGTGGTATCGTTCAACCAGTCCCTTCACCTCCATTCTCTTTAAGAACGCATAGACCGGATGGTTTGCCGGCACGGTTTCAGCCTGGGGAAACGCCGCCGAGTTGGCGAGGAACATCAATCCACAAGCGATCCAAACAAGACGGAGATTCTTCATGCGAGGCGTACCAAGTGTTGTACAGGTCTTCAATTCTGAACTCACCGGTCAATCCACAATGGTGGATCCACAACCCACAATTGATCTTCTTAGAAATAGAGTCCGTACCACTCCTCCCACCACGGCAAGCTTCACAGGATCCACGGAATCTGAGCTATCCGACTGGGCCTGCACCCCGCTGACACATAAAAGACCGGCAAGAACCAGAGCGGACAGATGAAACATTCTACCTCGGTGCGGAGTGGGATTCTATGATTTTACGTGATTTGGAGGAGAAGAGCAAACCGGAAGGAGCCTCATGTCTGCTGTTGTCCCATACTGAATTTTTCTCTATTTTTGAACAATTCCTGAAAGACATATTATGACACCCAGAGACACCTCAGTTCTCGTGGTATTGTTGATGATGATCTTCCAGCCCGCTGCAGCTCAGCCTGATTCCAGCCATTGGACGTTCTTCCCTGACCATACATTGTTTGCCCCCCTTATGGCAAATCATGAAGAGCCCCGAATGGGCATGCAGCAGGAGATCGGCAGCTCTGCCATGAAAGTCGCCATCGGCAACGCATTCGAAATGTTCCAGTACCACTCCGGTACCGATACACTTCGTTGCAGCCTTCTCTTCTTCGCTTATGCGCTCGCGAATGATTACCGGGGATTCCGTCTGAAGATCGACGCTGCCGATGGGTTCTTCGGACTCGGGTTCAGCTACCATACTGCCTCCCCTTTCAGCTTCCGCTTCCGCATCATTCACCTCAGCGCCCACCTCGTTGACGGCCATTACGACGATGCTACAGAGAAATGGCGTGACAACAAGGTTCCGTTCCCGTTCTCACGCAACTATGGAGAAGTTGTGGCCGCATACTCTTCATCCACATGCGCCTTTCCGTTCCGACTCTATGCCGGGTTCGGTTACGCTCCGATCATCAAGCCCAGGGAGATCCGGTCGTTCAGCTCTCTTGCCGGTTGGGAATTGCACACTCCCGGCACGACGCACGCGTACATCGCGCACCACTTCTCGCTGCTTGGCACACCGACGTACATCGGTTCGAATACCGTCGAGAGCGGCGTGAAATTCGGCAACGCCTCCGGCCGCGGGATAAGAATCTTTCTGGTCTATCAGAATGGTTGGGACAATTTCAGCGAGTACTACAACGAACGGAAGGAGTTCGTCGGTGCGGGGTTTGCTGTGGAGTTCTGGCAGTGAGGGGTGAATCCCTTCACTTGATATGCGCCAAATACCATATCGGCCCTTTTTCCGTCGTCAGCTTCACAGCAGGTGCCGGCAAATGCATGGTGTTGACCACGCGCTGTGTGAGGAGCATCTCATCGCTGCAGGGGGAGAACGCTTCAAGATTGAAATCCAATCCGAACACGAATTCCCGTTGCGTTCTGTTCCACCCCACACCGTAGCCGACAGCGATCTGCAAAAACTCCGGCCAGTACCGGTCGAGTGATGAAGGAAGCAGGTTGTGCACATTCGTCGTCAGGTACACAGTCATCGCGTCATAGTCATTGGTGAAATTTGCGGGGGACTTGATGGCATTCGACCAGTAGCTGAACTTGAATGTGAAGTTGCGGAGGAACGGTACTTCTGTCTGAAGGATTCCATATCCGATGCCAAGGCATCCCATAGTGAGGTCTTCAAAAGAGAAGCCCCATGGACTGAAACCATCGCCAATTTCTATTTCGAGACTGTGGAATGCGGCGACGCCCACGCTCCACCAGAGCGCCGCCTGTGGAGTTACTCCGGCATACAGCAGAAATTCGCGGCAGAGTTTGAACGTCGTGTGGGCGCCAAAAAAATGACCCACCTTGTCCATTCCCAGGTGGGCGTCATTAAACCACCCTTCATAGTAGAACGAGAAGGGCTTTTCCACGTCCTTCCACCATGTAAAGTAGGAATCGGCCAGGATACCCGCAGAGAGGAGTCCCACCATCCCGATGCCGAATGTGTGCCGGAACGATGAGATTTGTCCACGTTGATATCCATCGAACGGAGGGATGGAATCCTGCGCTCCTGCATTTTGCAGCATGCCGGCTGAGAGAAGAACGGTGAGGAGTACAGTTGACCTCAATCTCGAGATCGGTCTTGGTCTCAGTCTCAATCTGTTTCTCTTCAACCCTTGCCCTCCAACCCCATCGCCACACGGAAGTATTCAATAGTCTTCTTGAGGCCTTCCTTCCGGTCGACGCGCGCTTCCCACTGCAGCAACTTCTTCGCCCGTGAAACGTCGGGCTGGCGGATTTTGGGATCATCCTCCGGGAGAGCCTTGAACACCACCTTGCTCTTGCTGCCGGTCAAGTGAATGACTTCCTTGGCGAGCTCCAGCATAGTGATTTCCGTTTGATTGCCGATATTCATCGGTTCGGAGACATCCGACAACAACAGGCGGAAGATCCCTTCGATCAGGTCATCAACATAGCAGACGCTCCGGGTCTGCTTGCCCGCCCCGAATACCGTCACGTCCTCACCGCGCAGTGCCTGGGAGATAAAGGTCGGAATGGCGCGCCCATCATTGATACGCATGCGCGGACCATACGTATTGAAGATCCGCACAATACGCGTCTGCACCCCGTGGTACCGCTGGTAGGCCATCGTCATCGCCTCGGCNNCCGACCGGGTTGACATTGCCCCAATAGGATTCCGGCTGGGGATGAATCAAAGGATCACCATAGATTTCTGATGTGGATGCCAGAAGGAACCGCGCGTTTTTGTTCTTGGCAAGTCCGAGCGCCTTGTGCGTCCCCAGGGACCCGACCTTCAATGTCTGTATCGGCAGCTTCAGGTAGTCGATCGGACTCGC
>PMMO01000256.1:1853-8781 GCA_003162215.1 Ignavibacteriota bacterium | reverse complement strand
TTGGCGCTCACAAACTCCACCTGCACACGTTTCCCCGCTCCCATGGTCGATCGTCCGAACCGCTCGCCTTGGGTGAGCAGTTCCTGAAGCTGGCGGCGGAAGAAGGTTTCCGTGAATGTCACATTGATGAACCCCGGTCCCGCGACCTCCACTTTCGCCACGGTTGTCGGGTCGACGGACAGGTGGTCGGCGATGCGTTGCGCAAGGTCGCGCGGTTTCATGCCGGCCTGTTTGGCCATCGTCAGTGCGACATTGGTCGTGAGGTCGCCATGGCCTTCCTGGCGCGGACGTTCGATGACGATGGGTCCCGGTGCGGGAATGCCGTTCTTCTGCAGAGATGCCGTTATGGCAGCGCGTAGATACTCTCTCATGAAGCGATTTTTCTCCGTGGTGCAACTTTCTTCGGTGCAGCTTTCTTCGGTGCAGCTTTCTTCGTGGTTGCTTTGCGTGCCGGGGTTTTCTTCTTCGGCGCGGGCGCTGCATCCTTTACACGTTTGATCTCCGCGTCGCCCCAGAGCTTTTCAAGGTTGTAGAACGGCCGGGTATGTTTGTGGAACACATGCAGAACAACATCGACATAGTCCAACAACACCCAGTTGGGACTGCCGACTTCCCTGTGCCACGCCGCTATTCCCTGTTGGGCGAGTCCGTCGCTCACTGCATCAGCAATGGATTTGATCTGCACATCAGAATCACCTGAACAGACAACAAAGAAGTCGGTGACGCTGCTCAGGCCGCGGAGATTCATGATCACCACGTCCTGCGCTTTCTTGCTGAGCGCCAGATCAGCGATGTGCTTCGCCAGGATTGCGGGTTTCACCGTTCGTACTCCCTACTGTGATGGTTTCAGTGATTGATAGTCGTGGCCGATGACCACCGACACATCGACAAAATACTCCGGGTTGATCTGTTGAATGATGTGTGGCGCCGATACGCCGAGTGCTGTCGCCACTTTCTCGGCGTTCCGGAGGTTCGCTGTTCGTGCGATGACGATCGACTGCCGGACGTCGAACCGATGATAGTTGCGCACTTCCACGACATCGTACCCCCTATGCCGGAGATACTGCGTGAATTGCGTCCCGACCTTTGCTCCGCCGCACCCGTTGATGACATCCACCTGTATTGCCTTGCCCTGCGGATCACCGTCGCGCGCCGCATCGAGGCTTGGCGCAACTGTCAGCCGGAGCACGAAGGAATACCCGAGATACGCCACAACAAGGAGAAGGACGATGATCGCCAGATTGAGGACAACACCGGTCGGAAATTTGCGCGCGGAGAAGCGATTCTTCATCAATTCCACTAACAGAATGAAAAACCGAGAACCACCCGCTCACCGCGGATGTCCTCGGTCTGTATGCAGATACACTTCTGATCAGACAATGCGTGGTTGTCAGTACCCATCCCCACCAAACCATGGTGATGCAAAGGGAGAATAGTAGGAGCCGTACGGCAACTGCCGGTACTGGAACTGCACGGTGACGTTTTCCCAGGGTTTGTAGTTTACCTCCGCCCGGCTGAGATAAATGGAACTCAGGCTGTTACTCATCCCCTTGCTCATGAATGAGGAACTCGCAAACGGCGAGTAGCTCAGGCTTACGTCAGCACGAGCGTTCAGGTTGTTCGCGAATTCGTACATCATGCTGTTGGTGTACGTCCCGAGAGAAACGCCCTGCCCTCCCATTGTCTGGTAGGAAAACGAGAGCGAATGGTGCATGTGGAATTTCTCCGGGTTGAACCATCCGAAGAGAGACGTCTCCTCGGGTTGCTGGTAGATGCTGTTGGAAACCCGCGACTCCTGTTCGATCTGGGTCTTGAATTGGGCCCGGGTTGTGGAGCCAACCAGCGCGAGAATGACGAGCGCCGTAACAATGTACCGTTTCATAGCTTCTGCCCTTCAGTTCACCTTGTACGGGAATACTCCAGTATAAAATACGCAATCCCCGGAGATTTGTCAACTCTTGCGACCCGCATAAACAGCTCTGGCTGCATCCAGCTGCTCGACCGTATTGATCCCCTGCACCTCGACCGCTTCTTCCACCGGAACGGCCCTGACCGGGAGATGCTTCTTCCAGAAATACTGGAACACGTCTGTCAGGTAGTACTCATTTTGGACGTTTGTGTTGCTGATATGTTGCAGTCCGTCAAACAGGTGTCCTTTGTCAAAAACATAGATTCCGGTGTTGATTTCCCGGATTTCACGTTGTTCCGGAGTGGCATCCCGGTCTTCCACAATCCCCAGGACGTGGCCCGTTTCGACGTCCTGGGTACCCTCAGTCAGGCTTTTGCGGTTATCCCGCAGAATGCGACCGTAACCTGTTGGGTCGTCGAGTATCGCTGTGAGCAGTGTTGCGGCGGCGGGTGCCGAACGATGAAAGGTAATCAGCCGATCGACCGTTGCTTTCGAAAGGAGTGGCACGTCACCCGAAAGAACAAGGACATCCCCTGTGAATCCTTTCAACGGTTCCTCTGCCTGCATCACGGCATGCCCGGTGCCAAGCTGGGGAGTTTGCTCCACACAAGCGACATTCTGGCCGGAGCGCTGCAGATGGTTGATGACCGAGTCCTTATGCCATCCCACCACTGCGACTATGCGTTTGGCCTTGAGTTGAACCGCCAGGTCGACGACATGCTCGACCATGGGTTTCCCTCCTATGGCATGCATGACTTTTGCCATAGAGGAATTCCCCATGCGGGTACCTTTCCCCGCAGCCATGATCACAACCGCAAGAGGTCTATCCATGAATTCCGGTTTGAGCACTTCTCGTTATGAGTGAGCTAGTGGTATCAGAATATTGTCAATCAGGCGCGTTGTCCCGAAACGCACTGCAAGCGAAATGAGCACCGGCCGGTCCACCACAGGTCCATGCAGTTCCTGCAAACTCCCTGCATCGGCAATGGAGATGTACTCAATCACTCCGGATGATGATGTGGCAATGAGCGCGCGCATTTCCTTTGTGGCGTCGGCAGCATGCACCTTGCCCTGTCGAAGCCGCCGCTCTCCGAGCTGCAGTGCGCGGTATAGAACAGGTGACTCGCTGCGTTGTTGCTCTGTCAGATAGATGTTTCGCGAACTCATTGCGAGTCCGTCGGGCTCCCTGACAGTCGGCACGACGACCAGTGTGATATCGATATTCAGATCGTTCATCATCCGCATGATCACCGCCACCTGTTGCGCATCTTTCTGTCCAAAATACACAACATGAGGCTTGACGATATTCAGGAGCTTTGTCACGACAGTCGCGACACCGCGGAAATGTCCGGGGCGGGCAGCGCCCTCGAGAACAGTGGTGATCCCTTCGACATCGACGTAGGTCCCATATCCGGCCGGGTACATCGCACCAGCGTCCGGCGCAAAGACCAGATCAACCCCGGCTTCGCCTGCACGCTGCACATCCCGGTCGAGCATCCGTGGATACCTCTCAAAATCCTCTCCCTTGCCGAACTGGGTTGGGTTGACAAACACTGAAGCAACCAGCACGTCCGCGTTGTGACGGGCGTTTCGCATCAATGTCGTGTGGCCTTCATGGAGGCCACCCATGGTCGGCACAAAGGCAATGCGCTTGCCTGCCATCCGCCAGGCATCCGCCATGCGTTGCATTGCGACAGGTGACCGTTCGACGATGGGAATGGCCGTTGGCATGCGACCGCCGGCTACCGCCACATTGACAAGAGTTGATAGACCGTTTGCCGCATGTCCTTGCGATGCACCACCATGTCGAGGAATCCGTGTTCGAGAAGAAATTCGGCACGCTGAAAACCCGGCGGCAAGTCCTTGCCGATTGTCTGCTTTATCACCCGTGGGCCGGCAAAGCCGATCAGAGCACCGGGCTCGCCGATATTCACGTCTCCCAGCATGGCAAAGCTCGCAGTGACGCCACCGGTTGTCGGATCAGTCATGATGGAAATATAGGGAACGCGCGCGTCCGAGAGACGGGCCAGCTTGGCGCTCGTCTTTGCCATTTGCATCAATGACAATGCACCTTCCATCATGCGTGCGCCGCCGCTTGACGATACCACGATCAACGGGGTGCGCGATTTCCATGCGCGATCGATCGCTCGTGCGATCTTTTCTCCCACCACCGATCCCATGCTTCCCCCGATGAATCCGAAATCCATCGCTGCCACAACGACAGCGAGCTTGTTCATCGTGCCGGTTCCCCAGCGTACCGCGTCATTCAGATGGGTCTTCTTGATCGCCTCTATCGTACGATCCTTGTACCGCTTGGTGTCAACAAACTTCAGCGGATCGCTTGACCGCATGCGGCGGTCGCTTTCCTTGAAGGAATCGGGATCAAGCAGAAGCTCGAAGTACTCAGCGCTTCCAATGCGGAAATGCGCGCCGCACTTCGTGCACGTCCAGATGCTCTTCTGCAGTTCCATCTTGTGGATGATCTCGCCACAGCTGTCGCATTTCGTCCAGAGCCCGTCGGGGATCTCCCGTTTCTGCGTTTCCGAAGCGATATTTTCTTTTGACCGTTTGAACCAGGACATGGCGTTACTCCGGTGTGCGGAGAAAGAACTCTTTGATGTAGCGTGGTTCTAATACGTCGACATCATACGTCGCCCCCTGCGCAAGCGACTCAGCACCACAACGGGCTACCGCCGCCGCCGAGCATCGGGCGTTGGGTGGAGAGACCACAAACAGCCGGGAGGCATTAACGCCTTCCCGAACCAGCACAGCTGCCACTGCCGCCCTCGCTTCGCCCGTAATACCCAAAATTCCCTCGGGAAGAACGTCCGGCAGGCGAACCATGAGCGCATCGCTGACATCGGTCATAGCGTGAATTCCGCGAGGGCTCAGGGTGAACAGCTGCCAGTAGACTTCTTGGCGCCGGGCATCAAGAACCGCGAGGAGGTTCTCGACGCCCGCAGTTCTCACTTCTTCGGCACCATTGCGTGCAAGCGCTTCCATGGTGGGCACGGGAATCACAGGAATCCCTGTCGCAACATGCAGGCCCTTTGCGACGCTCAACCCGATCCTGAGACCGGTGAACGACCCTGGTCCGATGGAGACGGCAATCCCGTGCAGTTCACGCAACGGCACACCCGAACTCTCCAGCACATCGTCAAGAAAGCCAAAAAGCTTTTCGGCGTGTGCGTAACGCTCTTCGACCGCTTTCTCCGCCAGGACTTCGCCATCTCTGACGAGGGCGACGCCGCAAACAGCCGTGGCAGTTTCAATCCCGAGGAGGGTCATGAAGCGCCTTCACCCGGCTCCCGGATGGTGATCCTGCGTTCCGTTTCACTGCCGCAATGCTCGAATGTCATAAGATAATGGCCTTGGGGGAGGAGGTCAAGAACATGTTCTGCCCACTCGATGAAGCAGACGTACGGAGCCCGGAAATACTCCAGCAATCCGACTTCTGCCACTTCTGCGCGGGAGGAGATACGGTACATATCGGCATGCACCACCGTAAGTGTTCCCGCCGGGTATTCATTGATCAGCGTGAACGTCGGGCTCCCGAAATGCCCGCCGGCACCAAGTGCCGTGCAGACACCGGCCACAAATCGTGTTTTTCCGCTGCCGAGGGTCCCTGTGAGCGCGACGATGTCCCCTGGCTTCACCAGCTTCGCAAAGTCTGCACCCGCTTTCTCGGTCTCTTCGGGTGACCGTGTTACCAGCGTGGTCATCCCCGCCCTTCCAGCCGGACAATAGGAAGGATAACCTCCTCCAGTGATACTCCGCCATGCTGGAAGCTGTCGCGGTACTGGGCAAGGTACTTATGGTAGTCCGTAGGATAGACGAAATAGTAATCCTCCTTGGCAATGATGTAATTCACCGCCACGCCCCGCTCGGGGAGTTTGAAGTCCGCCGGGTTCTTGACGTAGATGGCGGCCTTCTCATCGCACTTCAGATTTCTGCCGTACTTATACCGGAGATTGGTCGATGCTTCGCGGTCACCCAGCACCTTCGAACCCCTCAGGCTCCTGATGCTGCCGTGATCGGTTGTGAGAACAATCGTCACGTTTTTGTTGCGCGAGAGGGTCTTGAGCATTCCGAAGAGTGACGAGTGGAGGAACCACGACCGTGTCAGCGAACGATAGGCTGACTCATCCGGCGCGATCTCCTTCAACAACGATGAATCGGACCGGCCATGGGCGAGCATATCCACGAAATTCACAACGATGGAGGTCAGGGGTGACGCCGCATAGGAGTTAATGGTGGACTCGATGCTTCGACCGAATTCGGGATCAAGGATTTTAACATACTTCGGCTCGGGTTTCAGCGCGATGCGGCGGCGTTCCAGGAGTTTATCAAGGAACTGCCGTTCATAGCGGTTTCTGCTGCTCTCGTCATCTTCCGCCTTTTCCCACAGTTCCGGGTGCCGCTTTTCCACGTCGCACGGGAAGGAACCGCTGAAGATGGAATTGCGCGAATACGGCGTCGCTGTCGGCAGAATACTGTAGTAGTATTGCCGAGAGATCTCGAAATGCTCGCGAAGCGCTTCTTCGAACACCAGCCACTGATCCAGCCGCATGCAATCGATAACGAAGAAGATCACCGATTTGCCATGCTGGAGCTCGGGGATGACAAAACGGTCCACCACCTCTAGTGAGAGCGCCGGACGCCCTTCCGTTTGATCGACCCAATCGCGGTAGTTGCGTTCGATGAATTTCCCGAAGGCAAGATTACATTCACGCATCTGATCCTGCAGAGTTTGCCGCAGGCCGAGTTCGGGATGGCGGTCGAATTCCAGTCCCCATCCGACGAGCCTCGCGTAGATATCGATCCACTCTTTATGCCCGGGAGACTGCATGAGTGCGAGGGAAATCTCGTTGAATTCCCGGATGTAGTCCTTCGACAACGCCGCTCCGGTGATCTTTTTTCCCTCAAGGAATTTCTTGCATGCCATCAACACCTGGCTCGGGTTGACGGGTTTGGTCAGGTAGTCGCTGATCTTTCCGCCGATGGCATCCTCCATCAGCG
>PMMO01000256.1:0-1825 GCA_003162215.1 Ignavibacteriota bacterium | reverse complement strand
CGTCGTCGACCCAGAGAATTCGTCCCTTGGAATCTTCCATACGCCTCTTTTCCCTTCTACTGAATCGAAATGTGGATATCCAGTCCGGCTTCGTTGGTCGTGCTTCCCGGAATGCGCGAACCGGAATCATCGGGCGCAATCTTCGTAAAGCGATAATACACGGACGCAGTCACCCTCTGGCTCAACACGTATTTGATGCGTGGCTCCATTACGGTGCGGGTGGTGCCTTCCAGGGGCGTCCCCAGAACATTGACATCCAGTTGTGAAACATCGTATGTCGTCCGGGAGTTCTTCGTGACCGAATACGAGAAGCTCACGTCGATATCATTGTTCAGCGAGAGCCCGAAGAACGGAATCTCAAACCCCCGCCTCGTGTATGACCCCGNNAAGTTCAATCCCACGAGTGGAGCAAAGCCGTACATCACACGTTGACCGTCGGTCCGCTCGCCACCGCCTCCGGGACGGTTCTGGTACTGGCGTGTGTAGTTGGAATTGTACGCGTGGTCCAATGACAGACGGCTTACGAAGTTGGCAAACAACGGTATCTTTTCGAGACCATCCCAGCGGAAGCTCCAGTTCACACGGGGATAGAAATCGCCGAAGAATTTATTCAAGAACGGCAGCGCCTCGAAGCCTTCCTGGAATGCCTGGCTCAGTTTTTCCTCGTCGCTCTTTGTGTTCGTGACATCGCTCTTGTATTCGCCATACCTCTTGCTGACTTCTTTCAGACTGGTCTTGAACGCGCCGAGGAAGAGCACATCCGGAAAGGTCAGGAACGACCGGTCCACACTTCCTGACGTTGTGGTGTTCAACAGTGTCGGAATGCCGTAGACGGAGTCGGTCTGGATATTTTCCGTCCGATTGTAGGCCCAGCCGACGTTCCAATTGAGATCGAGGCGCGCTCCCTCCCAGAGCGAACGTGAGGTTTTGAACGACAGTCTGTTGTTCTGCCGGAAGGAGTTCACCAGAACACCTCCGGGTGCACGAAGTCCGGGTTCCACATCCCACCCGAAGAACGGGAATTTGGAGCGGGTCCCGAAATTTGTGAGCCGGCCGCTCGGGTCGCTGATGAGCCCCAATTGGTACAGCCGGGAGGGACCGTTATTGATATCAGCATCCTGGAAGAAGGGGACGCGACCCCAGAAATTCACAAAGCCGGTGCTGCCGACAACGCCGCTGTTCTGTGCGCTGTTGCTTTGCGTAAACGTCATGTTGACGTTGTCATAGTCGAGAAGCGGGATCTTGATCAGGACGCGGGCCAGATTGCCGAGTTGTCCGATGAGCTTGTCGATCCCCCCGCCCCCGACTCGCGCCGTGCTATCCACAACGTTCGTGGAATCTGCCGCACCCGTTTGTGCCCCGGATTCGCCGCTTCCCCGCCGACCGCGCGACGGTGCAGCAGGTATTGCCGCGCCGGGCTTCGTTTCGAACAGCGGGTCAAAGAGCTGTTTCATCCGGAAGTTGACAGCGAAATTGATATTGGTGCTGTAGCCGGCGGATTTGCCAAGATCTCCACTGGTCAGCGTATTCTGCCAGCTGTAATCCACGCCATAGCCCGCCGTGACGTCGAGATACCGTTTGATGTTGAAAATGTTCGGGATGTTCGGACGTGTATTGAAATTGTTCCGCTGGCTGTACCGGGTATCCTGCCCGAAGTTGATCAGGTGATCGCTCAGGAAAATGCTGCTGAGCATGCTGGAGAAGGGACGCTGGCTCCCGAACTGATCGAGTTCTAATCCCAGGAGGCTCGACTCGACGCCCAGGCTGTAGTCGCCGAACCAGTTCAACACCCCCCCCTCCGCCAGCTTCCAGGAGAATCCCATGG
>PMMO01000124.1:13519-13666 GCA_003162215.1 Ignavibacteriota bacterium | reverse complement strand
GGTCTGGGGTTTAGGGTCTAGTTTGGTGACGCTTGTCGTGTATGACCTGCTGGGTCGCGAAGTGGCGACGCTCGTGAATGAGCGGATGTCAGCCGGCAACTATGTGGTGACATTCGATGGGTCAAAACTCGCCAGCGGCATGTATCT
>PMMO01000124.1:0-13421 GCA_003162215.1 Ignavibacteriota bacterium | reverse complement strand
CCCCGTTCAAGCGCTACACTTGCGACTTTCCCCAACGGCCATTTCTTGAGAAGACCCACGATTGCAGCCCGTCCTTCGCGCGTCAGCGCATGACCACGCGTCGTCGGCTCAACGTCGACGGACTGTAGCATCCCCTCAATAATCCGGTTGGGCAACCACGGCTCGAGCAGTGTTGCCACCATGCGCCCGCCCTGCGTCCGGATCATCGATTGAAGTTCTTCGTCTATGACGGCAGTCGGTTTCCCGGGGAAGAAATCCAGGAAGAGATTGACAGCGGCCGATTCCGCGGCGGCCGCCACCGCGCGGCTCACCTCGAGTGTCGCAGGACCAGAGAGGCCCTCATGGGTAAAGAGAACGTCACCCTCCCACTTCGCGATTTGACGGCCATTGTGCAGTGCCGAGAGGGACCCTCCGCGAATCGCGACACCGCGCCAATTGCGTGGGAGAGGAGGCGACATCTGGATCGGCGCGAGGGCAGCACGCACGGGGACAATCGTGTGTCCGAGAATCCGCGCCATCACAAACCCGTCTCCCGTGGTCCCGGTTTGAGGATAGGATGCACCGCCGGTTGCCAAAACCACCTGACGGGTTGGAATGACGGTTTGACAAACTCGCACACCGCATACACCATCAGGATCCGCAAGAATCTCTTCAACTCTTTGATGGAATCTTGTGATGACACGATGCTCTGCAAGAAGACTTGAAAACGCCTTCATGACATCTTTTGCGATTCCGTTCACGGGGAACACGCGCCCGTCGGGGCGCGCGGCCAACATGATCCCCCCTGCGGCAAGGAGTTCCTGGATATCGCCGTTGCTGAAGCGGTAGAACGCAGGTTTCAAGAATCTCCCTTCCGGTGCCAGGAATGCGGAAAGGAGCTCGCCAATGGTACCCTCATGGGTGACATTGCATTTTCCACCGCCGGAAATGAGAATTTTCGTTCCCAGACGGACGTTTCGTTCGAGCAGAAGAACAGAACACCCTCTGGCAGCAGCCCGCCATGCGGCAATAATGCCAGCACCCCCACCACCAATGATCACAATGTGATTTCGCTCACCGGACATGCATACAAAATACGCAACAGCACCATTGATTGCGAGTCTTCAGTACTACCATCACTTGATTTCTCCTGCCCGTTGACGTATCTTTGTATCAGGGACAAGTTAGGCGAGGAGGCGACTATGGCCATGGACAATACACCACGTGACAGGAAGTCTCTTTCTGTCACCATCGGGCCCGATTTCGGCAAGGTCGGTGGTCCTGCAACGTCGGGACAAGATGTCCAGTCACAAATTACACGGCTGACTGGAGCGGCGGAGCAGTATCTCAGGCGGGGGCAGAGTGCGCTAGCATTCGATTCTCTGATGGAAGCCTTTCTGCTCGATCCCCTGAACCCCCTGGTCGTTTCCTGTGAAAAAAATGTTCTCCCTGCCTGGGAAGCATTCCGCAACAAACAATCCTCGACTCCGGTTTCTTCGCCTCCCATGAACGATGAGCAGCGCCTTGCCCGTCTGAAAGCGGAACGTGAGGCCGTTCGTCAAGAGAAGGAACGAAAAGTCTGGGAACAGGCATCCCGTTCGCCGGCAGTCCCACCCCAGAAACCCGGAACACCACCATCGAAACCCGGCAAGCGGAGTCTTTGAGGCTATTCTCTGCCATCGTCGCCCTTCTTGCTGCGATCGTTTCGCTCGCCACAGCGGCTGAACGACTGTCGCTGAACGGCACCGTCACCGACTCGGCCACGGGCAATCCTCTCCCGGCAGCACATGTTCGCATCGCCGGGACCGCGCGTGGTACAATAACAAGCCCTGCCGGAGAGTACACTCTCCAGGTGGAACCCGGAACGTATACGATCATAGCGAGCATGATTGGGTACCGACCGGAAACCACACTGGTCGTCGTCTCTCACGCCACGGTGTATCATGCCCGCCTGCAGGCCAGTGATATCATCCTCCCCGAGATGGTGATTACATCCGAAGATCCGGCCGTGGAGATCATTCGCCGGGCGATTGCAAGCAAACGTCACTGGATCGGCAGGCTTGCATCCTACCAGATGGAAGCATTCACACGTCAGGTGATTCGTCGCGACACCGCGATTGCCAGTGTCACCGAGTCCTTTACACGCGGCTACTGGCAACAGGGAGACACTCTCCGGGAAGTAGTCCTCCAGCGCAGGCAAACCAAGAACATCCCGCAGTCGTTCAACTTCGCTTCCGTCGGGAGAATCATTAATTTCAACGATGACGATATCCGTTTTTTCGGATACACATTCGTCGGTCCAACTGCACCAACGGCCCTTGAGTACTACAGCGTCCACCTGGTGCGCACACATCACGACCGCGATCGGAACATTTTTGAAATCGCTTTGACACCACGCACACGTACCACCCCGCTCTTCCATGGAACCATACATATTGCGGACGAATCGTACGCCCTGGTGGGGGTTGATGTTGAACCCAATGAAGCCTTTCAGCTCCCCTTCGTCAAGGAGAAACATCTCCGTTACAAACAACAGTTTGCCGCATTTCAAGACGACATCTGGCTCCCCATCGACATCCGCATCATCGCGGATGCACGCGTCGGCATCATCGGGCTTACATTTCCGCGCTTCGGTTTCGACCAGACGTCGGTCATCACGGAGTACAGGGTGAATCCACAATTGCCTGACAGTATTTTTCGGAAAGCTCGACTTGTTGTCGATTCTTCAGCAACACGGATCGACACCAGTTTCTGGGCCTCCAATAAAGTGCTCCCCCTCACACCCGAGGAGACACAAGCCTACAAGTCGCTGGACAGCACACAATCTCTTGAATTGCAGTTCAAGCCCGGTGGTATTACCATGAGCATCGGTGGCGACGTCGGACCGACGAGTGAGATTCTCCGGTATGCTGATGTCTCTTTCAACAGAGTCGAAGGTCTCCATCTCGGCGCTCAGGCTGAGGTCCCGGTGTTCCCGACGGTTGATGCACGGGCGGGCATTGCCTACGCGTTTGCCAACAAGTCTACAACATATCTTTTCGGCGGCACGGTCTTCACTTCTCCAGCACACATGCTCGGCGTAGGCGTGGAGGGCTACAGGAAGTCGGCGATCCGACCGGAGGCGGGGTTCTACGGGACATTGGTGAACTCGTTGACATCGCTGCTCAATAAGAACGACTACAGTGACTACTACGGTGTTGAAGGATGGCGATCGTTTCTGACCGTGTCTCCATCGCGTACGGTCAGCGGGTCGATCGTTTTCGTCAATGAGATGCATGTGTCTCTTCCTGTCGCAACGGAGTATAGTGTGTTCTACCGGTCGCGCAGCTATCGTCTGAATCCGTCCATCGCTGAAGGCAAGATGCGGAGTCTGCTGTTCACTATGAGATACGGTGAACCTCCTTTACNNCGTTTACCGTTGAACGTGGTTATGCGCGACGCGCTCGAAGTTTCTCTCGAACACTCGACTCCCGGCTTCGCAGGCAGTTCGTTTGATTTCACACGATTCGAAGCAATCGCAACGCTGACGCTGGCGACATTCGCGCGAAGTGAGTTGTTCAACCCGGGGTTTACGTTCCGCATTGCCGGCGGTCTGTCAAGGGGAACATTGCCGCTTCAGCGCGCTTTCTCGCTGGAAAGCGCGTCGAGCGGCATCGGACCGATGGGCGTCATGCGCGGTATGGAGGTGAAAGAATTCGGGGGGACCGAGTACTTTGCATTCAATGTGGAGCACAATTTTCGATCGCTGCCGTTTCTCGCTCTTGATATCCCCTTCCTCTACGAGCGGAGCATCGAACTTGTACTGCACTCCGGAATCGCCCGGACGTGGACCCGTCTCCCTCTGCCTCTCGTGGAAACCGGAGGATGGTACGCTGAGGCAGGCGTTGGCGTGAACAGGCTGTTCGACATTCTACGTGCTGACTGCACATGGCGTTTAACCGGCCCGACTGCGTTCCGATTCACACTCGGAATGGGTCAGATTCTCTGATTTTTCCCCCGTTTTCGATGGATTTTCGGTTCTGATCAAATTACGGGATTGGTTTTGCCGTTGTGAATCACTATATTTTGAGCTTGATACTCAACCAGGAGCTAGATTGACCGTGGCCGCCAAGCGAATCTCGGAAAAGCAGATCGAAAACCTCAACCAGCAGTTACACGCACTGGCATACAACCTCTGGCCTTCGTGGAATCCGGCTGCGCAGAGAATCTTTAAAGAGCTTTCCCCCTTCTTCTGGGAAGACAGCAACCATAACGCCGTGGAGGTCATGAATTTCGTCTCCGGCCAGGAACTCCGGGGCCGATTGCAGGATCCTGAGTTTTTTGCAAAGGTCGACACGGTGTGCCGAAGCTATCAGGCCTACATCAAGGAAAAGAACACTTGGGCAAGCAAGAATACCCCGTGGTTGAAGAAAACTCCGGTGGCCTACTTCAGCGCGGAATTCGGACTGCACGAAAGCCTGCGTATCTATTCCGGTGGTCTCGGAATGCTGGCCGGCGATCATGCGAAATCCGCAAGTGATCTCGGCCTCCCGCTCGTTGGCATAAGCATCTTCTACCGGCACGGATACTTCCGGCAAAATATCAGCCGCGACGGGTGGCAACAAGAGATGTATCCTTCGTACGATCCGGCACGCATGCCTTTGCGCCGTGTCGTCGACAAGCGCGGCAATCCGGTGATCTGTTCTGTGCAGATCGGATCAACCGACGTCGCGTATCAAGCGTGGGTTGTAGAAGTCGGGCGTGTGAAACTGTACCTGCTCGACACCAATCTCCCTCAGAATGCCCAATTTTTCCGCGATCTTTCCGGACATGTGTATGGTGGCGATCAGTCAAATCGCATCGGCCAGGAAATCCTTCTGGGTATCGGCGGCGTTCGCCTCATGCGCAAACTCGGCATCACTCCTTCGGTCTTTCATATGAACGAGGGACACTCGGCATTTCTGACGCTGGAATTGTTGCGTGAACAACTCCAGTCAAAGAAATCTCTTCCGGAAGCAGAAGCCTTTGTCAGAAAACATTGCGTGTTCACTACGCATACGCCCGTTCCTGCCGGACATGATCGGTTTGACCGGGGGTTAATTGAAGCAAACCTCGGTCGCCTGGCCACGACGATGGGCATGTCCACCGACGACGTTATGAACTATGGACGCATCCACAGCGGCGATCAAGCTGAGCCGTTCTGCATGACTGTGCTCGCCTTGAAGATGTGCCGTGCCGCAAACGGCGTAAGCCAACTCCATGGCCGTGTAAGCCAGGACATGTGGAAGGAACTCTTTCCTGATACTCCTGTCAGCAAAGTCCCGATCGGCGCCGTCACCAACGGTGTGCACACAACCGGCTGGACGACACCCACGGCGTCAATGTTCTGGACGAATCATCTCGGACCGAAATGGATCGACAAGTTGCGGGATGCGAAGTACTGGCACAAAATGCTGGAATCGAAGAAGATCTCGGATCAGGATTTGTGGGCGATGCGCACGGCACTGCGCCGGGAACTCATTGAGTTCGTCCGGAAGCGCTTGCGCGAACAACAGTTGCGCCACAATCCAGATGATATCGGGTTGTACGACAATGTCCTGTCGCCGGATGTCTTAACCCTCTGTTTTGCACGACGATTTGCCACCTACAAGCGAGCACCCCTGCTGTTTCGTGATCTGGGCTGGGCAATACGCGTTATGACAGACAAAGAACGTCCGGTGCAGATTGTCTACGCAGGAAAAGCACATCCCCGCGACGACGCTGGAAAGCATTTCATCCAGGAGATTATCAACATTACGAAGCGCGTGGATCTTTTTGGTCGGGTTGTTTTTGTAGAAGACTATGACATCAACGTCGCACGGTATCTCGTGGCCGGTGCGGATATCTGGCTGAACACCCCACGCCGGCCGATGGAAGCATGTGGAACCAGCGGCATGAAAGGCATCATGCATGGTTCGCTCAACCTCAGCACAATGGACGGATGGTGGCGTGAAGCGTATGACGGGATGAATGGATGGAAGATCGGCGAAGATACGACCGCCAGTTCAGATCAACTGCAGGACGATCTCGATGCCGCATCACTCCGGGCCGTGCTTGAGAATCAGGTGATTCCCCTGTTTTATGACCGTGGCAAGGATAGCATCCCCCACAATTGGTTGCGGCGTGTCCGGCATTCAATTGCTACGCTGATTCCGGTGTTTAACACTGACCGTATGGTCGCCGAGTACGCGAAGAAATACTACCAGCAGCCTGCGAAAAAATAGGGGCGTTCACTTGCGAAGAGTGGTGTATTTCTTTTTACGCGCTTCTTCAGCTTCGATCTTCTGTATGACTGAGGCTTTGAGACTGGCAAGTTTCTTTGCGGAAAGCTTGGATGGACGGGACGCCGACCCCGAAGCCCCTACGTCCGTAATAAAGATTTTCGAGCACATCGATCCTTTGAACTTTCCCGTACGTTGACATTCGAAATGGTGTTTCAGGATGTCGGCATACTCATTGGCATTGGGCGCGAAGCAAAAGTTGTCCAGGTCTGACCCGCATTCCGTACAGAAAAACTTCTTCCCCTGTCGTTTTTTTCGTTTCATCGCATCCTCATTGTCCTGAAGCCGCCAATATAGCAATTGCATCGATAAAAAGGTGCCTCCATAAGGGTTCTAAGATATTTAACAATTATTCCTGTAAGAGGTTCCCGAAATGTAACATTAAAACTTCCACCACCACCGCCGTACCCGGACAAGAGCAGGTAGCGCATCTACGCGCGCCGGTAATACTCGAATCTGTACCCATCGTGGGGTTCGGTGCTGACATGAACGAACGTGGTTCCCAGCAGATGCTCATAGGGTGGGAAGAACGTGTCAGCATCAACCTCACGGTCGACGATGGTCAGATACAATTCATGGGCGCGTGCGAGGAACTGGGCGTACACTTCGCCACCCCCAATGATGAATATGCGCTCCTCACCGCGCAACGCCTCGAGCGCATCTTCGATTGACCCGTAGGTTTCCACTCCGTCCAACGGTGTTCTGCTGAGCACGACATTCCTGCGTCCGGGCAGCGGTTGTGCAAGCGAGCCCCACGTTGTTCGCCCCATCACCACTGCGTGGCCCATCGTAAGCTTCTTGAAACGGCGGAGGTCTTCGGAGATATGCCAGGGAAGCTTGCCGTTCTTGCCGATTCCCTGATTGCGGGAGACGGCAGCAATAATGGCAATAATCACACGGCCACCTCAAACTTGATGGCTGGATGCGGATCGTAGCCCTCGACAGCAAAGTCCTCAAACTGCAAATGATCGAGCGGCTTGGACGCGATGTGGATGTGCGGCAGGGGCCGAGGCGTACGCTTCAACTGCTCCCGGAGGCCGTCCACGTGGTTGACATAAATATGCGCATCCACAATGGTGTGGCTGAATTCTCCGAGATCCAGTCCTGCTTCGTGTGCGAGCAACTGGGTCAGCAGTGCGTAGGCTGCCAGATTGAAGGGAATGCCTATGGCGATATCGCCGGAACGTTGCGTCAGATGACAGCTGAGTTTGCCATCGGCAGCATTGAACACGAACGTATAGTGGCAGGGAGGAAGTTTGCTGCTCAACGCATTGCCCGGCTCCCAGGCGGTTACAACCATACGGCGTGAATCGGGATCTGTCTTGAGAATTTCGAGTACTCTGCCAATCTGGTCCACTTCCACGACTTCATACTTCCCCGTGTCCGGATTCAACCGTGCGCTGGGAAAACGCCGCCAATATCGTCCATATGCCGTGTCCAGGTTTCCTTCGGGATCGGCCCACGCGTCCCAGATCCTGGTATGCTGTCGCAATGATCGGATGTGATCCTCGCCGGAGAGATACCAGAGAACCTCGCGAAGCATTGCGGAAAAGTTCACCTTTTTTGTGGTCAACAGCGGGAATCCACCGCCCAGGTCGACGCGGTAGTGCTCCGCGAACGAGGAAATGGTGTCGATGCCGGTCCGGTTGCTTTTCCGTCTGCCGTGTGTTAACACACGGTCCACAAGATCAAGATATTCGCGCATGGGAGTTGTCAGGGGAAGTGTTGGCAAGCTACCGAAATCGACACCGAAATGCAATGTCTGCGAGTATGGGGAAACGCAACAATTATGCCGTTTCCTTCGTATGCAGAGTGGGGTCAGTCCGCTGGCGAAAATCGCCAGCGGTCGTGTCTTCAGGACCGGAGGAGCAACACCAATGACATCCCGAGTGCTAATGATTGCCTCCATCCTCTCTGCAAGTTGCTCTGTGGCATTTGCCGGAGAGAAGTCAATTGCCACCCTAAAAGACATGAGTCAAATCGAGCTTAAGTACGCGGGCTTTGATCTGCGCGAACCCACGACCCTGCGTATCCGATCCACTGGAGCCGGGGGGGACCAGGGATGGACGTACAAAGACGACAGCATGTTTGCGTATGGCTGGATATTGAATGCAGACACGCGCGAGCCCGTCTGGGAAATGACCGCGCACAACACTCAGAAACATCGTGACGATCGGACCTTCGACGGATCGATCACCCTGCCCGCAGGATCGTATGAGGTATATTTTGCGGCCTGTACGTTTGTCTTTCACTCCACATTTGCACACTTCAATGTGAACATCGACCACCGGCGTCATCCGTTGTTCGGTGATGACTCCAAGAACAAGCGCCATTTCCTTTCCTGGCTTCTGGACTGGTGGAATGATGACATAGGCGAGGCATGGGAAAAGCGCTCCAGGAATTGGGGGATTGAATTGTTTGCAGAGGAGACTCTGGCAGGAACAATATCCTCCTTCGCTCCCCCGAAGGTTCCGGGCGGATCCGTTCTCAGGGAGATCGGACTGGAAGACAACGCGCTCGTCCGCAAGGGATTTACACTTTCTGCCCCAGCGGAAGTGCTCATCCGTGCCCTTGGCGAAGCCAAAGCAGGGGCGGAGTGCTCCGATTACAGCTGGATCGTCGACACCCGTACGCGCGACCGCGTCTGGGACATGGATTGCCATGATGCACGTGCGGCGGGTGGAGGCCAGAAAAACATTCTCACGGTATCCAGCCTCCATCTGAACAAGGGCTCGTACGTGCTGTACTGCGTTACCGACGACTCCCACTCGGCTGCCGATTGGAATGTCGCACCTCCCTATGATCCGCTGAACTACGGCGTCTCGATGTCCATTGAGAATGAAAAAGAACGCGACGCCTTCACAACAACTTCGTATTCCGAAGATTCCAACACTATTATTAGTATTGTGAAAGTCGGGAACAACGCTTCGCGGTCCGAGGGATTTTCGCTGAAAGAAGAAACCCGGCTTCGCATTCTTGCATTCGGTGAACGCAGCAACAACCGCAGAACCATGGCAGACTACGGGGCCATCGTGGATGCACGGACACGGGCCCGCGTGTGGACCATGGATGTCGATCGCACCCGGTATGCAGGCGGTGCATCGAAAAACCGGTACATTGACGAGGAAGTCACACTGCCTGCGGGAAACTACATCGTCACCTACGTTTCTGACGACTCCCATGCATACGGAGATTGGAACGACGATCCCCCCTTCGATCCGGAACACTATGGCATCGTTGTTTCAGGTGCTGGTCCGGCGTTTGCGCCGAAGCAAGTAGCCAAATACACTGAAGAAAAGGATAGGAGCATTATCGCCCAGATCGTGCGTGTCGGCGACAACGCTGACAGGTCGGTGAGGTTCTCTCTTGATCGTACAACCCGGGTGCGCACGTACGCAATTGGTGAAGCACAAAACCGCGAGATGTACGACTATGGGTGGATCGAAGATGCTCGCACCGGCACTGTGATCTGGGAAATGACCTTCGGCATGACGTTCCATGCCGGCGGCGGAAGGAAGAATCGGATGCTGAACTCCTCGATCGTTCTGGAGAAGGGAAATTATCTCCTGCGGTACAAGACTGACGATTCCCACGCGTACGGTGATTGGAACACTGACCCACCGGATGACCGTGAGTACTATGGCATTACATTGTATCGTGAGACGGCACCGGAGGAGGCTCCCACCGCGCCTGAAGTGCCTCAACCGAACAGCATGCCCGCTCAACCGCCCCGGTGAGTGAGCCGCAGCGACCGGAAGAGTTCATCCCGTTCTCGTAGTGTAAGCTCCCGGGCCTCGCCAAGTGCGAGGCCTCCGAGTTTCAGGATGTCGATGCCGGTGCGCACCAGGCGAAGCGTGGGGAACCCGACCAGCGCGGTCATCCGGCGCACCTGCCTGTTCCGCCCTTCACGCAATGTGATTTCGATCCAGGCGGTAGGTATGGACTTCCTGTAGCGAATAGGAACCGGTCGAGGGGGAAATTGAGGTTCTTCTGTGAGCAACCGGGCTGCAGCCGGGAGGGTTCGACGACCGTCAATAACCACACCGCTGCGTAAACGTTCCAGGGCTTCTGCGGACGGGATATTCTCGACCTGTACGCAGTAGGTTCGTGGATGTGCAAAGGCGGGATCTGTTAATCGTCGCTGCACTTGATGATCATTTGTGAGAATCAGCAGCCCCTCACTATCCGCGTCAAGGCGCCCCGCAGCATAAACATCACCGGGAAATGGGCCGTACTCTGCAAGGGTGCGCTGCCCGGCGGTGCCCGTAAATTGCGACAACACGCCGTAGGGCTTATAAAAGAGGATGCAGTGCCATCGTGCGGGGAGGGTCATGACTGAAATATAGATGGGAGAATGCTCCTGCGCAAGCCCGCCCTGCGTTGATATTCTTCAGAGTATTCTCTACTTTCATTACTATACACCTTCAGACTCTTTCTTCACCCGACCAGGAGCCGTTCTATGTCCGCAACCCGACGGGAGTTCCTCCGGCAGGCCGCAGTGGCCGGAGGGGGGGCACTCGTTGCCGGTGCGATTCCCCTTAGGGGAATGGCCCGCCCAGCCGTCACGATGAGGCCTATCGCAATCTCCAGTGCCAATGGGCTTCGTGCTGTAACGAAAGCAATGGAGATGATTGCTTCCGGCAGTGACGCCCTCGACGCCGTCATCGCCGGCGTGAATATCGTCGAAGACGACCCCAATGATGTCACGGTTGGATACGGAGGGTTGCCAAATGAGGAAGGAGTCGTTGAACTGGACTCTGCGGTCATGCACGGACCAACCCATCAGGCTGGCGCTGTTGCATCGCTGCGGAACATCAAGAATCCGTCGAAGGTTGCACGCGTCGTGATGGATCGCAGTGACCATGTGCTCATTGTCGGGGAAGGTGCCCTGCGCTTTGCCCGGGCACACGGATTCAAGGAAGAGGACCTCCTTACGGAGAAAGCCCGGGAAGCCTGGCTGTACTGGAAGGAACATCTGTCCAACACCGACGACTGGCTGCCGCCCCACGGACCCGATGACACTGACATCGGCTCGCTCTTGCCAGAACCACTGCGGAATGAGTTCGGCGCCTTCTTCCGCCACACCGGTACGATTCACTGCAGCGCGCTGGATCAAAAAGGAAATCTATCGTGCGTCACCACAACCAGTGGCCTTGCATTTAAGATTCCGGGACGGGTTGGAGATTCTCCGATTATCGGCGCCGGATTGTTCTGCGATAACGCTGTCGGCTCAGCGGGTTCGACCGGGCGCGGTGAGGCCAACCTGGTCAACTGCAGCTGCCGGATGGTCGTGGAACACTTGCGCACGGGGAAATCCCCGGAAGAGGCATGCCTCGAGGCGGTGAAACAGATTGTCGAACATAACCGGCTCAAGCGTCTGCAGACTCCCGATGGACGTCCGCGCTTTGAAGTTGAATTGTATGCAATCAACACCCGCGGAGAATACGGCGGAGCACGGATCTATAGCGGTGGAAAATTCTCTGTACATGACGGAACGACTGCCCGTCACGAACCGCTGGCGTATCTGTACAAGAAAGAGAAGAATTGATGAAAGGGCCTTATTGAGCCGATTGCTACTCCGTCTGCTTACCCTCTTCTGCATAATAAGTGTTGCCGGGAACCTTGACGCACAAACGTACCGCGTAGATACTCTCGCGCGGGCACCGTTTGCGCAGTATCCTGTCTGTCTTGCGTTCCCACAGCGGGGAGATGGCCTGTTCTTTTTTACCGAAAAGAACAGCGGACGGGTGCGTCTCGTCGCCGGCTCATCTCTCCAGGCAAAGCCTTTCACGACGGTACCGGTCGAGACAGAGGGTGGACAAGGATTGTTGGGCATTGCACTGCATCCAGCATATCCGGACACACCGTTCGTCTTCGTGTTCTACGTGCGTGCACTGGATCGCCTTGGCATTGTCGAGAGATATCGCGACTCCGCCGGCACCGGTGTCGATCCCACCCTCATCGCCATCATCCCACGCCGTGATGCCGCAACCGAGAATAACGGCGGCATCCTGCGGTTTGGGCCCGACGGCAAACTCTACGTCACCGTCGGAGATCATCAGACGCATCCGGAACTGGCGCAGGACACGTCGTCACGGCATATTCCCTGGGGCAAGATCCTCCGATTGAATCCCGACGGTTCATATCCAACCGACAACCCCTCACCGCTCAAACCCTTCTGGGCGGTGGGTTTGCACAATAGTCAAGGATTAACGTTTGACTCAGAGACCGGCGCGATGTACTGCAGCGATGGTGGAACAGACGCGATCAATGCCATCTACCGTGTACGGGGCGGGGACAACTTTGGGTGGCCCTATGTTTCGGGGCGATCTGCCAGGCGGTCGACACAACCACTGTTTGAATTCCCACCGGAGCACCCGCCAAATCTCACCGGTCTTGTTATCTACCGTGGCAACGCCTTCCCCCGGCTGCGAGGAAAACTCCTGGTTACTGCAAATGCGGTTCCCTCAATCTGGACAGGTACCTTCACCGGCAGCGGAGATTCTTTACGGATGGAGAAGTTCTTCGTGTACCCATCTGGTTTTGCAGATCTGCAGGTTGGCCCTGACGGCTGCCTGTATCTGACGAACGGTCCGTATCTTTCCAGCAAAATCCTGCGCATTTCTCCTATCGCTCCCGAATTCACAAACACCGCTCCCCCCGATGCGGTCCAGGATGTCCTCTTCACCTGCACGCCGACGTTCAGCGGCACGCCGCCGGAAGNNTGGGATGACGCTGGACCAGGCAACCGGAAGAGTACGCTGGATACCAACCAATGCCCAAGCCCTGAGCAATCAACAGAGCTTCACTCTCCGTGCGAGTAATGGCGCAGGAACAGTCACCCGGCAGAGCACGATCAAGGTCGTTAACGTGAATGACCCGCCCACACACTTTCATCTCGACATGCCGGCATCGGGCAGAGTCATCAGTTTCTTTGGGCACGATCCGGAACTCCTCCTGCAGTGGGAGCGGTCGGTTGATCCCGATGGCGATAGTATTCGCTACGTTGTCGATATTGACACCTCAACCACCTTTGCCAGCCCTGCGCTGCGGACAGTTGACACGGGAACCGTGGATTCGCTCAGGGTCCTCCTTCCGCGCATCGCGCAGGAGTACTTTTGGCGCGTCAGCGCTACTGACGGC
>PMMO01000090.1:41161-41314 GCA_003162215.1 Ignavibacteriota bacterium | reverse complement strand
GAGATCCTCGCGGAAGCGTCCCTCCTCCACCTCCCGGCTGAGTTCTTTGTTCGACGCCGCAATGACGCGGACATCGACACTAATTTCTTTGGTGCCCCCGAGGCGGTAGAACCTCTTTTCCTCGAGGACGCGCAACAGCTTCACCTGCATATC
>PMMO01000090.1:0-41151 GCA_003162215.1 Ignavibacteriota bacterium | reverse complement strand
AGCTCCTTTCCCGTGCCGCTTTCACCTTCGAGGAGTACAGTCGTATTCTCCCCCATCGCAAGTTTTTCCGCGGTTTCAAGGGCACGGCGCAAAGTCGGACTCTTCCCGATGATTCCTGACCGTGAGCGTTCCTCCTCGAGTTCTTCCTGAAGAAGTTTGACCCGGGTCTGCAAGCGCGCATGATCCAGGTTCTTTTCGATGAGGACGCCGAGATGGTTCAGGTCGAAAGGTTTCACAACGAAATCCGCCGCGCCTTCCTTCATNNTTTGCTCCTCGAGGCGCCGAAAAAACTCTTCACCGCGGTTGCACAACGCCACCGCATAGCCGAGTTCACTCAGGATCTTCTTAAGGGTATTGCCCAAAATCGTTTCGTCATCGGCCACGAGTATCCGTGCTTTGGACATGAGGCATCCTTGTCTTAGCTGTGAATGGGGAACACTAGTCGTACAAGTGTGCCCCCCGCATCGGGGGCGTCAAACCGGATCTCTCCGCTATGCTTCTCCATGATCTGTCGCGAAATCGTAAGGCCGAGGCCCGTTCCACCCTTCTTTGTAGTGTAAAACTGTTCGAACAGATGTTTCCGCTGCTCGACGGTAATCCCTTTCCCATGATCGCGAACCCGTACAACAATGACTTCGGTTTCCTCACCGCCCGCAGGCGACCACGGCTCGATGCCCGTGGAGACATGCACCCGTCCGCCCTCCGCCGAGGCATCAATCGCATTCTGCACGACGTTCAGAATCACCTGTTGTATCTGTTTTGCATCGACGTGGACCGGGGGAAGATCCGGCGTCATCGCTGTATCGAAGTGCACCTCCTTCTGCTGTACGGAGATCCTTACGAACCCGAGAACCTGCCGGACAAGATCATTGATCTGTTCCTCGTGCAGCACCGGGGGAGTGAAGCGCGCGAGGTTCAGCGTATTCTCAATTACTGTTTCAATTCGCTTGGTCCCTTCCAACGCATCCTGGAGAGGTTCACGCAGCTCGGGATACTGATCGATCTTCGTAATGAGATACTGCAGATTGAGAGCAATGGCGGAAAGGGGATTGCGAATCTCATGGGCGATGCCCGCCGCCAACCTCCCCATGAGCGTCATCTTCTCGGCCTGCATCAGCTGTTGACGCATCTGCCGTTGCTCGGTGATATCCCGCATGTAGACAAGGATGCGGGTATCCTGAGCTCTGGTGAGAGGGCCGAAACCGATATCCACCTGCAGCGTCTCACCATCCTGGCGGGTCAGGCTCATATCGCCGGAGGTGAACTTGGTTGCATCGCGCAGGCATGCCGCGAAATCCATGCTGGTGAACGGCAACCGGGGCATCGCCAGTAGTTCGTCGCGGTTGTACCCCAGGAGATCCAATCCCGCCTGGTTCACCTCAAGCACTTTTTCGGTGGAACGATCGAGAACACAGATCGCGATGCTCGCGTGGTCGAACAATGAACGATAGCGTTCCTCAGATGCCTGCACTTCGCGATTCTTCCGAACCAACGTCTCCGCGTACATTTCAAGCTCGGCCATCTTCTCTTCCAGCTTCTTGATGACGATGGCACGATGCTTCTCAAGAAATTCCTGGTCGTCCAGCTGATCCTGAGTTGACTGAGACTCTTCGACTCTGCGTCCGTAACACTGTTGGGCGAGTTCGTTGATGGCCTGGACCAGCGCACCGAGACCGGCGTACTTCACGACGTAGCGGTCAACCCCGATACTCCGCGCAAAGTCCTGATCCGCCGTGTCAACGTAGTTGCCGGTATAGATAATGAAGGGAACCTTCGTGTACGCCGGAATCGCACGTACCTCTTTGCAGAGCTGGAACCCATCCATCTTGGGCATCATTGCATCGGCAACAATCATGTGCACGGATTCCGCCCGTGCAACAGAGAGCGCCTCGACACCGTTCTTGGCAAACAGTGCCGTATAGCCGTTCTCGGCGAGCACATCTTCAAGAAGTTCGAGGTTCTCCTGCACATCGTCGACCAGCAGAATCCTGAGAGCGGGACTGTCACCTGTGACTGGTTCTTTACCATCAGGCAAGGTTGTCATGATGCTCCACGTTACGTGGTAAGTGTTTGCGCACTTGGAAAGACGTCACCAAAGTAGCAATATTAGCCAAGTGGTTGCAATACGCAGGGAAGCGTATTTCTCCCCTGTGCAGGAACGTAGACCACCGCAAAAAGAGGCGAAAATTGAGCAAATGGAGAGGAAATGAAGCGGAGACTCAACGGGGCAAGATCACGATGCCGTTCTTGATCGCATACGTCGCCAAACCGGCAGTGTCGTGAATGTCAAGCTTCTTCATAATGTTGTTGCAGTGAGTGTCAACGGTGCGCACACTAATGTGCAGGAGATCGCCAATCTGTTGATGCGTCTTGCCCTCCGCGACGAGCTGGAGGATTTCCCGTTCGCGAGAGGTCAGACGACTTTCGGCGGCTCCGCCGGCTTCTGCAGACTCTTCCGAAGATTCAGAGGCCTTCAGATATGACTCGAGGATGACTTTTGACACAGAAGGACTGAAGAACGCGTGCCCGGTGTGTACGGATCGGATGGCGGTGAAGAGATCCTCGGCAGAACTGTTCTTGAGCAAGTAACCGTTTGCGCCGCTCCGGATCACCTGGAGTATATACTCTTCATTGTCGTGGGCGGAGAGCACCAGAATTCTGATGTGAGGAGCTTCCTTCTTGATCTTGCGCGTCGCCTCCAAACCGTTAAGCAACGGCATATTGATATCCATCAAGACCACATCAGGTTCGAGTTCCAGTGCACGCTCCACGGCAGCCCTGCCGTCAGCCGCTTCTCCCACAACCTCGATCCCCTCCGCAAGCGAGAGAATGGAGACCAGACCACGCCGTACAATCGTGTGGTCGTCAGCAACAAGAACACCGATGCGTTGTTGCGTCATGGTTCATCCGGAATCGTGACAACGATACGTGTGCCGATCCCCTGAGGCGAATCGACGCTGAATGTGCCGTGAAGTTCCGCAACACGTTCCCGCATATTCACGAAGCCCAGGCCCTCTGTTGCAGGTCCTGACATCCCTCGGAGGTCACGTCGCAAACCCCGGCCGTTATCCTCGATCTGGAGCTCCAGTGTCCCGGCGGCCCTGTGCAGCCGCAACTGCACGGCGGAGGCACCTGAGTGCTTGACGACATTGGTCAGTGCCTCCTGCATCACGCGAAACACCGTTGCTTCGATATGTTGCTGCCAACGCCCGACATCCTCCGGGCAGGCAAGCGAAACGGCAATGCCTGTGTGTTTTGCAAACCGATCGACGTACACCCGGATGGCGGCAGCGAGTCCGAAATCGTCAAGCGCCGCCGGGCGAAGTTCGAACGCCATCCGGCGGATATCGAGAAGAGTCTCATCAATGATAGCCTGCACGCTGCGTACGCGCTCCAGTGCAGCACCGCCGCTGATGTCGGCTTCGCGCACGAGCACATCGAGATTGAATCGGACAGCCGTCAGCGCTTGTCCGATACCATCGTGGAGCTCGCGTGCTATCCGGCCACGCTCCTGCTCCTGCACCACCGTCAAACGGGAGGAAAGAGCCTTGAGCTCACGTGCATTGTCGATCGTCGCCCTGTAGAGACGGGCATTGTCGAGAACAAGTGCTGCATGCCCTGCAAGGCTCGCCAAAAGCCGGAGCTGTTCATGGTCAAACGTTCCCCGCTGGCGGTGCCCTGCCATCAACACCCCGAACATATGGCGCTTATGGTCTAGCGGGAGGAGGACAACCGATGTGAGGTTTTCCTTCCGCATCAACGCCAGTTCCGAAGGAATCGCAGGGTCATCCGGAGTTCTCACCCGTGTGGGTTCCCGTGTTGCGATCACGTGCGCTAGCAACGGTGTCGTGGCGAGGTTTTCGTGCACGTAGCGGGATGATTCATGCGCCCCGCTCAACGATTGCCACGTGAGAACAGTATGGGACGATTCGAGAAGTCCGACCCCGGCACATTCACATTCGAGAACCCAGCAGATATTGCGCACGATGAGATCGAGCACCTGGTCAACATCGACACTCGCGCTGATCTCGCGGCCGATCTCATAGAGAGCCACCGCTTCGCGGTTCCGGCGGCGGAGTTCAGAGAGGAGTGCCGGCAGTGATGTGCTGTCGTGCCCGACAACGGGGGAAAGGGTGGTGCGATTCACAATGCCGTCCGTGACTGCCATGCTCATGCATGCTGCACGGCAATGTACGGCATTGTGGGAAGAGTGTCAACGGGGAAACATTACGATGTCTTTTTCAAGTCCTTGAGCACCGCATCCACAACTTTCTCCGTGACATCACGCTGGAAGTAGAATCCCTTGCGGATTTTTTCGCGAATTGCGTCGAACCGCTGCGTCCGCTCCGCTTCATACATGGCGCGCGCTCCCTGGGAAACGTCAACCCGGTCTTTCTTGTCTTCCCCGTCGCCCTCGCTTTTCTTCCCCTTCACGTTGTCCGGTTTTTCGGAGCGGCCTCCTTTGACCGAATCAGCATGACCGGCGTTGCCGAGAATTTCCTGGATGCCCATAAGGTTCCGTCCTCTGATGCGTTGCTAGGCTGCCGACTCTTTGAGCCCTGCAGCAACATTCGTGTTTATTGCAATCAGGATATCGAGTTTGTCCGATACAGGGAAGGCGAGCACATCGAAGATTCGTCTGTCGACAAATGCGCTCAACCTGAGCACTCCCTCCTTCACCTGCTGTGGCAGTGGGTTGGCTTCGTCCAGGAGTGCAACTTGGAAGAAGGTCCAGAGCCGTTGATTGTACCGTAGCGCTGAATCCAGAGCATGGTCCCGATCGGGTGCGGACCAGTGTGATTGCACATGCCGCAGCAACGCTGCCCCTTTCATGAGCACGGCAGCTTCGGCCTCGCGGCCGGACAACGTGGCGTGCTGTGCGCTACTGTACGCTTCGGCCTGCGGTCCGGGCATAGTCCATTACCTTTACTTCGTATTGCATCAGCTTGCGGGTTTCCTTCAACGCTTGATAGTACTTCCCGTTGTAAATAGCTTCACTGATCTGTTTAAACATCGCTGTCGTGCTGGGTGCGGCGTTCAAAATGTCGCGCGCCAGATCCCAATACAGTTTCTGGTACTTCGCGAGATTCTGTCCGTCAATATACATCAGTTGAATCACAAAATACACCCGCTTGCAGGGCGAATCAGCCATCGCTTCGCTCAGAATCTCCTTTTCGCGAAGGAGGGGTACTTCATTCTCCACAACCAACTGGACGGTCTTGCCGGTGGCGTTTCGCAAAACCGCGCCACCGGCAATGATCCGTTCATTGGCTTTCAGTGACAGCTTCAGGGCCATGTGTTTCCCATGAGTTGATCAAGCTGCGTCGTGCTCTCGCGTGCAATGCCCACCGGCTGCGCGGCAAGGTCCTGACCGAGTTGTACACTCGCCTGCTCGGCGCTCTGTTCGCTCATCTGCCGGTCGTATGCCGACCCACCGATGGCAAAGGATTGCGCCCGCAGTGCCTCACGGCGGGCCTGGATGGCTTCACTGGCCTGATCGAGCTGACCGATGGCCTGCTTGATCGCCATGTCATCCACTTCTTCCGAAGGCGACAGCTGCGGTATGTAAATCCCGGATGGACCGACATGAATATCCTCCTTCAGAACCGTCTTGGTCATCCCGTTCGACGTGATGACAAATGAATACTTGTCGAGCGGAAGCGCAACTGCGTTCTTCTGGTCTGCGTCCTGCTGCGAACTCTTATCCGAAGGAACGGTAAGGCGGTCGATCATTGTCCGGAGTCCGGCAAAACGTCTCAACTGTTTGACACGCTCTTGACTACCCGGAGGAAACGGAGGATAGTTCTTGAGAACCACCTCCAACTCTTTCTTCATCGCATAAACTGTCGTACCGACCGTTTCCATGGTTTGATCCATCGTCCTGATGCTCGCCGCGACAGTGTACGGGCGATCGGTTTGCGCAGTCAACCGGTTGAACTCCAACGTACTCTTGGCAATTCCCGCCCGCTCACCCGAATCGTCATTCGCATTCTCTGACTGCCTCCCGGCAGTGGCGTGGGAGGTAGGCCAGTCAATGCGTTCACGGGATCGTTCCAGGCCCTGCGGCCCTTGATCGAACCCTATCTGCTGTATTGACATGTCTCACCTCGGTCCCCCGACCGGCAGGGGGCGGATGCCCCCTGCCAAATCAGGATTTCTCGTCAGTACCTGGACTAGAACAGTTTGAGAACGGACTGGGCGTTCTGGGCAGACAGGCTCAATGCTGTCGTCCCGAGGGACTGGCGTGTCTGCAACATCAGCATGTTCGCGCCTTCCTCGTTCATGTCGGCATCGGTCAATGCACCGGCACCGGCCTTCAGCGTGGCAATCATCTGATCGGCCCAGTCTGCACGGGTCTGCACAATGCTCAGACTCGATGACAGCGCAGAGGCTTTTACGCGCAACGAATTGGTCGCATCCGACAGCTGCGTCAATGCGGAGTTGATGGACCCCGTGCCGGTCGCGGCAATATCCCAGCCCGACGCGACACCGACCGTCAGACCGGTCGCCGTTGCACTGAACCCGTCAATGCTCAGTGAGCTTGACCCGTCCTCATTGAACTTCACGGTCAGGGAGTTACCCACGAGGAGGTTTGTCCCGCGGTAGCCGGAGTCACTGGCCATCGAGCCGATCTGGCTGATGACGGCATTGTACTGCGTGATGTACTGCGCACGCTGCGTGGTGTCGTTCGTTGACAGAGCGGCCTGTGCAATACCTTTCGCCGATTCGATCAGCTTGGAAATCGAATCAATGCCCTTGCTCGCTGACGTTACAGTCTGAATGGCCTCATTCATACTGTCCTTCCGGGCGCCAATGTCATTGGCTCGGGCGGTGTGGGCCTGGGCGGCAAAATAGTTCGTCGGATTGTCAAGAGCGGTGTTCACTTTCTTCCCGCTCGACAGACGATCTTGCGTCCGGTTGAGGAGACCAACCGTGTTTTGAAGGCTCAACAGATTAGCCCTCATCGCGGACGTCAACGAAATTTCCTGTGCCATGCTATTCCCCTTTCTAGGTATGTTGTGGTTATGAAGCCGGTTGTGGTGTCGTTGATAACCGACTGTATATCTTCACCTTCTGAGAATATTATCGGCAGGATTCGGCGGGACTTTAGGGGAAGCAAGAAAAAACACAATAACGGCAATCAAAGGGAGATGCGGGGGAACTGCGCAATCTGCGTGCAGAGAGATTCGACAACCGAACGCCAATCACCGGGAACCGGCTGACGGAAGAGCCGCATCGAAGGATACCAGTCTGAATCCCCACGGGCGAGGAGCCACCGCCAGTCCGGCGCATACGGCAACATCACCCAGACCGGCTTCCCCAACGCACCCGCAACATGCGCCACTGCAGTGTCACCAGCAATGACAAGATCAAGCTCGCTGATCAACGCAGCAGTATCCGCGAAATCGTGAAACTCATCTGTCCAGTCGATGAGCGACAACGATGCGGGAATTACACAGCGGGAATCTCCAGCTGCACTCTTCTGCAGACTGAATATCTGCACCCCCGGCATCGATGCGAGGGGCGCAAGGAGCCCGGGAGGAAGTGACCGTTTCCTGTCATTCACATGTGCGGCGTTTCCTGCCCACACGAGCCCGACACACAATCTGTTCCTGAATGGTTCAAGAACACGACGCCAACGGGTGACACGATGCGGGTCAGCGACAAGATAGGGTACCACACCCGGAATGCTCCCCACCGTCGTGCGAAATACTGACGGCAATGACAGCAGCGGACATGCAACATCATAGGGCGGCAATGTCGTACCACGGGCATGCGCCTCCGACACACCATCAACACCCCGGAACAAAGAAACCAGCTCCTCGTGGCATTCAACCATCACGTTGGCGCCTCTGGCCTTGACCAGGGAAGCGTATCGTACGAACTGCACGGCATCCCCGGCACCCTGTTCCGCGTACAGAAGAATTGTCTTGCCGTCGATATCTTCTCCTGCCCACCGGGATTCCGGAGTCCCACGGTGATACGCCACGGTCTTCATTTTGTGCCAGCGCCACTCATATTCATCCCACCCCTCCGGCCATTGCCCTGTTATCAGCAGTGCATGCGACAGAAGCCAGTGTGCATCGGCATATGCGGGTTCCACACGGAGTGCACGACGCAAGACGTCCACGGCATCATCGGGCCTTCCGATCTGGATCATCGAGTATCCGCTGTTTGCCAGGGCAGGCACATATCGAGAATTGCGTTGGAGGGATTCCTGAAACATGCGCAGCGCATCTCCCCACCGTTCGGACTCCTGCAACGCGACGCCGAGGTTATTGAAGAGTTCGGGGATGTCGAGGCCCAGAGACAGCGCCCGCTCGTACATGGTGATGGCACCTGCAGGATCTCCCCCGAGCCGCATCGCATTGCCGAGATTAAACACCAGTGCAGGTGTCCGGGGCGAATGCCGCTCAGCCTGTTCCAGTACAGATCTTGCCTCGCCCGGACGATTGGCATCCATCAGGACAAGTCCCAATCCGTTCAACAGCACGATATTCTCCGGAAATCGCTGCAGCGACGCCCGATAGAAGTCCACGGCATCCTCGCGCCGCCCCTCCTGCCGCAGTCGTGTTCCCAGCTTCTCTGCATCCTCCCAATGCACCGGCATGTCAAACGACATCATACGCCTGCCTTCCCTGACGCGGCGTGCCTGCCCAGGGCATCGCGGACTTCCTCGATGACGCCACTCCACACGCCGTCTGTGTTCTGTCGGAAGAGACGCATCGTTGGGTACCATGGAGAATCGCTTCTCCCGAGAAGCCAACGCCAGTCCGCACGGTCCGGAAGCAATACCCACACGGGGATTCCCAGCGCACCGGCAAGATGAGCAACCGCGGTATCAATACTTATCACAAGATCAAGAGTCCGGATTGCCGCGGCAGTGTCGGCAAAATCATGCAGCTGACCGCTCAGGTCCCGAATTCCCGGTGTCCCCGCAAGCTGTATGGATTCGGATGGCGAGGTGGCTTTCTGCAGACTGTAGAACGCCACTCCGGGAATCGCAAGGAGCGGGAGCATACTCTCAAGGGGACAGGCGCGATTCAGCAATTGTCTAAGATGACGCGTACCAGACCAGGTGAGGCCAACCCGCAAGGCGGACGCGGGAGTCCCGACCCTCGCACGCCATCGCCACCCTAATTCCTCCTCCACCGAGAGATACGGCACATGCGCCGGCACATTTGCGAGCGTCGTACGAAACACCCGTGGCAGGCTCATCATGGGAATATGAACATCGAACGCGGGAAGCGGCGATCCATGAGCGAAGATTCCCGCAACTCCCGGGATCCCGGCAAACAACCGCACCAACTCGGGCTGACATTCGAGCAGAACCTTCGCCTGCCGTTCCACAATCATATAAACATAACGCACGAATTGCAGTGCGTCACCAAATCCTTGTTCTGCGTGAACCAAAACTGTTCGCCCGTCGATCTCCTCCCCGTTCCATACTGGCTGAACAAAATTGCGATGAGGGCTAGTGAAGTCGGCGCGGCGCCATCGCCATTCGTACTCGTTCCAGCCATCATCAAAATCGCCGCATTGGAGAAGGACTTGAGCCAGATTCCAGTGCGCCTGGGCGAATTCCGGACGCAGTGTTATAGCGTCGCGGTATGCCTTCACAGCCTCCACAGGCTTTCTGCGTTCACGGAGTGCGTTGCCCAGATTGTTATGAAGGTCGGCAATCCCGCTGTTGGTGGCGATCCCGCGGCGCAGCCACTCTTCCGCACGTAGCCACTCGCCATTCTCCAGAAGCGCATATCCCAGGTTGTTCATTACAGCAGCGTTGTGGGGATCCACCTTCAATGCGCTCGTAAATGCATCGATGGCTTCACCAGGGTTTCCCCCATCCTGGAGCGCTATCCCGAGATTGTTCCAGGCAGCAAGGTTGTCGGGATTATGCTGAACAAGATGCCGGTAGAGCCCCACCGACACGGCAGTGTTCACCGCATGCCGGTCGCCCGGGCCAGGCCGGCGCGCCAAGATCGCCCGGTAGCAGTCCTCCGCTTCGTCAAAGCATCCCATGGCCTGACAAGTGTTGCCAAGCATGTACCAGGCTTCTGCGTCATCAGGCACGCATGTAACTATCTGGGCGAATGCATCGCGGGCTTCGTCCAGCCGCCCCAGATCTTTGCACGCTCTCCCAAGGTTGAACAGGGCGTCGACATAGGAGGATTCCTCCCGCACTGCCCGACGGAAGGAATCTGCGGCAGCGACGATATCCTTCCGGCCAATAGCCTCCATGCCCCGGAGAAAGTGGGCTTCAGCTGTACGATGATCAGCCATCGGGCATCCCCATGTCTTCAATTGTCCCCGGAGAGGAGCGCCCTGTGTGATTCCTGACGAATGCGGTCACTGCAACACGTGTGCGATCGAGCGGGTCATCCCACGAACCCCGGCGGGTCTGGCGAAAGAGTCGCATGGTGGGATACCACGGCGTTGTGGTGCCGCTGCTTAGCCACCGCCAATCCGGCGCAAAGGGAATCACCATGTAGACCGGTTTTCCGAGAGCCCCCGCCAGATGGGCGACAGCAGTGTCGACAGTGACGACGAGGTCAAGGTACGAGATCAATCCGGCGGTGTCGGCAAAATCCCGGATCTTCGATGTCAGGTCTACCCATCGACTGACCTCGAGACTCGCGGGACGTATCAAAGATGCGTCGCTCTTCACAAGAGGTACGGCAAGAGCATCGTTCGCGGGCAGAACCGAGCAAAGCATCTCTGCAGTGATCGAACGATCGGCGTCTCCAATGAACCGCGCATTGCCCGACCAGCACACTCCGACACGAAGCCCTGAACCGGCGGCATCAATGCGTTTCTTCCAGACAACAAGGTGATTGTGTCCCGCAATAAGGTATGGCGTACGTGCGGGGACCGTCCCGGGAGTGGCGCGGAATGCAAACGGAAGACTCAGCAACGGACAGTGATAATCAAACGGCGGTGCTTCATCGCCGCGCACGACGACCCGGGAAATCCCGGGTGCATGCTGCATAAGCCGCGCCAGCTCACGGCGGACCTCGATTACCACATGGGCGCCGCTTTGCGCAAGGAGCCATGCATAACGCACACACTGAATGGCATCGCCGAATCCCTGTTCTGCATACAGAAATAGCTTCTTGTCACGTAACGGCTGACCGGACCACCGCGGTTGCGGGTAGGGCCGAAGGGAAGAATTCCCCTCATCAGTCTTGAGTCGCCATTCGTAATTCTCCAGTCCGTCTTTCCACTCTCCATCCACGAGTTGGGCGAATGCCAGGTTAAGGTGAGCGCGAGGGCTCTCCGGGTCGAGAGCCAGGGCCTGCTGGAAGGGTGCAACAGCCTCCCGTGAATGCCCCGCATCAAGCAGTGCCACACCCAGATTATTCCACGAGGAACATGATTCAGGATCAAACTCATTCAGACGCACCCGGACGAGATCTTCCTGGCGGGTGTTCCACGGTACGTGGATTTGTGACGCGAACAATGTGAGATCGCGCCGGACTTCTTCAATCACCTCTGCCCATTCCCCTTGCTTCCGCTGGCGGTAGAGTCGTGCCGACGGGTACCAGGGGGTGGTTCGTGCTTGGCTTCCCCATCGCCAGTCACAGGCGGCCGCAAGAAGCACCCAGACCTGCTTCGCGAGAGCGCCTGCAAGATGCGCCACAGCTGTGTCAATAGTGATAACGAGATCCAGTTGTTCGATCATCGCAGCGGTTTCTCCAAAATCAACCAGCTGGTCCGTCCAATCCCGTCCGGAGGAAGCAAACGATGATCGCTTGAACGCCGCTCCTGCTTCATCTTTCTGCAGGTTTACAAAGAAGACATCCGCGATCCCGCCGAGACTCGCAAAGAGATCTAGGGGAATCGAACGGAAGCGACCCTCCGGGTTCGTTGTACTCCCTGACCATACGATGCCAATCCGCAAGCGGTCGCCTGCGATGGAAAGGTCAGCGGCCCATCGGTTGACGGCATCAGCGCCGGCCCGGAGATAGGGAACACGTGTCCGTGGGCATTCTCTCCAGTCGAGCATAGCCGGAAGACTGAGGAGAGGGATCTGCAGATCATATTCCGGCAACGGGCCGCCACGGAGAACCACCTGGATGCCCTGCATGCATCTGACCGCCGGTGCGACGAGCGGATGACATTCGAACAGCACTTCACCTCCCCGGGCAAGAAGCGCAGGCAGCGCGCGCACAAACTGCAATGTGTCGCCGTACCCCTGTTCGCTCCACACCAGCAGCCGCTGTCCACGCAGGTCCTCCCCTTTCCATCGGGGGCGGTGATAGCGCGATGCGAGGCGCTGAAATGCCGGCATATGCCATCGCCATTCGAACTCCTGCCAGCCCTCGCCATACTGACCGGCATGAAGTAGCGCATGGGAGAGATTCCAGTGGGCATCGATGAATGCCGTGCGATGGGACAGTGCATGACGGAAGTACTGGATTGCTTCCTCGATATTGCCCTGGCGGTAGCGCACCAGACCGAGGTTGTTCACCGCCTTCACGTACGTCGGGTCAAGTCTGAGCGCTGTAAGGAATTCCTCGGCTGCCTCATCAAGGCGCCAGGCATCGCACAGACATCCACCCAGGTTGTAATGTGCATCGGTGTATTCCGGACGGAGAGTGATGGCTTTGCGCAGAACATCTTCCGCGCCGATGAGATCGCCATTCTTCCGGAGACTGTTCCCGAGCGTGTTGTATGCCTCTGGAAAGAACGGTCGTGCCGTGATGAGACGCCGGCTTAGAGCGATCGCTTCCTGGTAGTCCTGCTGCTGGTACCGCGCAACCGAAAGAAGATATTGTGCCTCCCAGTTGTCTGGATCAGCACGAAGCACCGAACGATAGTGCTGCTCTGCCTCCCCGACCTGGCCGTTCTCATGGAGAGCAAGCGCGTGCGACAAATCCACGGGTTTGGCGACCTGTTGCGAGAGGGAACGTTGCTGAGTACCAATACGCTCTTGTAGTGAAGCGCCCACCCTCTCCAACACCTCTTCCCAGTCTCCTTCGCTGACCTGCCTGAAGAGCCGCGCAGTCGGATACCACGGCGAATCGTCCCTTCCCAGAAGCCACCGCCAGTCCGGCGCATGGGGCAGCAGCAGCCAGACCGGTTTTCCCATCGCACCTGCAAGATGCGCGATCATGGTATCGACAGTCACAACAAGATCCAACTGCTCGAGAAGACCGGCCGTTTCCGCAACATCATGAAGATGTGCGGTGTAATCAACCATCCCGCCTATGTATCCGCGCATGTCTTCCGAGCGGGAAGGATCGTTCAGCTGCAAAGAGTAAAGCCGGACGCCGGCCATGCCGTCCAGGCGTTCAAGGAGCCGTGGGTCAAGGGATCGACGTGGGTCGTTTTCATGTGTTGAGCTTCCCGCCCAGGCAATACCCACCTTGAACCCGGCGCCGTCTCTATTGCACCGACTACGCCATGACTGACGGACATCTTCCGGTGCCCGCAGCGTGGGGGTCTGCATAGGAATCGATGAAAGCGTCGTCCCGAAGATCTTCGGAAGGCTCAGCAGAGAACATTGGAAGTCTCCTGATATGCCCGGAGCATTTGTCGAAGCTACGGTGGCAATCCCGGGTATTATCTGAAAAAGACGCACAAGAGTCTGCGGCACAAGAAGCGTGACTCGGGCCCCGCGCCGGAGCACCATTGTCACGTACCGTACAAACTGGATTGCGTCGCCAAGACCCTGTTCGGCATAGATAATCATATGTCTGGATTCACAGGGTTCCCCTTTCCAGATCAGTTCTGGCCTCTCGGGGATGCGGGGTCGTTCCTCAAGGCGCCACCGCCATTCGTATTCCTCCCAGCCTCGGAGAAGATCACCTCGCAGGAGCAGAACGTGAGCGAGTCCCCAATGCGCCTGCACGGCATTCGGATCCAGTGCCAAAGCCTGCCTGTAGGCCGCCTCAGCTTCTTCCAGGAGTCCTTCCTCACGATGGAGTTGACCGATATTGGTAAGTGGACTCACATATCCGGGTCGCTTTGCGAGAGCCATGTCTAGGGACGTTCTGGCACCGTGCCGGTCACCCCGGCGGGCCTGGACCGACCCGAGATTGTTGTATGCTTCGGCGTTGTCTGGATCGTAGCGAATCGCCTGCCGGTACGCATCCTCGGCGGCGAGAAGATCACCTGCCTTCGCGAAAACTCTCCCGAGCGAAATCCAGGATGGCGCTGATGCAGGTTCAACAGCAACCGCCTTCCGAAAGCATGCGCATGCGTCATCCCACCGCTGCAGCTCCTGCATGAGAGAACCAAGGTTTGTCCACGCCTGCACATATCGCGGCTGGAGCTGCACCGCCTGTCGGTAGAAGCTCTCAGCTGCTACGAAGTCCTTATTCTGATGACGGATGACGCCCAGTAGATGTATGGCATCAACATTGTCTGGATCATCCCTCAAGACGCGAACATACAATTGTTCCGCGTCTGCCAGCGCGCCGTTGCGATGCAAGGAAATTGCCCGATCAATGAGCTTCCCGTTTGTCATCTGTTGCCGCCGCCAGTGTTCCGGCAGAAAAACATGTAGTATGTGTCCGGACCGCCTGGAACCCTGAATGGGAAATCGTCTTCCCAGGTCATCGTGAAACCGCTCCGTTCGAGGAGCGACTGCCAGGTACTGCGTGTAAGTACGCTGTAGTGGTTTCCATTTCGCTCGTGGTGACAGGAGGTGTCCGGTGCAGGCNNGGAATCCGCCAGGTCTGAGAATCCGGCGAAAACCCGTGAGTGTGAAGAATGGCATGATACTGTGCTCCACACAATGCCGCGCCCAGACAAGATCAAACGAGCTGTCTGGAAAATCAAGGAACGATTGGTCCATCTTGTGAACCTCGTGCCCTTTCGAGCGACAGACGCGCAAATCTTCGTCGTTGATCGTGATGCCCACTGCATGATACCCCCGATCGCGGATGAAATCAAGAGCCGGTCCCTGTCCACATCCCACATCCAGAATGCAACCGGGCCTGGAAAATGGCGCACTGCGGAGGATTTGCTCGAGCATGATGCCCGTGACACTCTGATGCGGTTCCGATGGCGCTTCGGGGTAGGTCTGTCCGGCAATTNNAAATCGAGGAAGCGTTCCATGCCCGCCGGAGAAACAGGGACGGTGCGTTCTTGGTATGTCATTCCTGACCTCGTGTGTTGCTTGGGATTTGCTGCGCGGCGACGAATGCTGCCAGTTCATCAGACACTTGTTCCACCACATCACTCCATACACCAACGCGCGTCTGGCGAAACAGCCGCATGCCTGGATACCAGGGTGAGTCCTGACGTCCGATCATCCATCGCCAATCGGGAATTGCCGAGAGCAGCACCCAGACCGGTCGGCCAAGCCCGCCAGCCAGATGGACAGGTCCGGTGTCGGTGCTGATCACCAGATCAAGATGCTCCATCACTCCAGCTGTTTCGGCAAAGTCACCGAGCTGCGGTGAAAGATCAAGCACGGGCAGCGGAGAGTCCGCAGCGTGGAGTTCGGAGGCCGGGGCACCCTTCTGCAATGAGAAGAAGGTGACGTTCCTTATTGACAGGAGCGGCAGCAAGTCGGCGAAACGACACGCCCGATGCCGGTTGTTCTCCTGTCCGGGATTTCCCGACCAGATCAGTCCCACCTTCACCGTTGTCTTGAACCGGGAAAAGTATTGTGCCCACGGACGGACAACAGAGGGATTGACCGACAGATAGGGGACTCTGGTGGGAATCGTATAGACGTCAGTATTGAAGATTCGCGGTAACGAAAGCAGCGGGCAGTGGACATCAAATGGAGGCAGAAGAGTTGGCGAAAGATACACGCCTTGCGTTCCCGGAAAGTCTGTAAGAAGGCGGGCCAATTCAGGCGGAGTGCCGAGAAGCACTTTTGCCCCAAGAGCAACAACCATGGGGACGTAGCGCACAAATTGCAGCGTATCACCGAACCCCTGTTCAGGGTGCAGAAGTATGGTCTTCCCCCGGATATCCTCTCCTTGCCACGGTGGTTCCGGGAACTGCCACTTCGGTGTCAGAAACCGCTCATGATGCCATCGCCACTCGAACTCCTCCCACCCGCGCCGGTAATCGCCGAGGAGCAACAGGAAATCCGCATAGTTCCAGTGGACATCGGCATTTTCAGGTGCGAGGGCAAGGGCGCGCTGGAATACCGCATCGGCATCGGCAAACTCGCGCTTCCTCTGCAATGCCACGCCTAGTTGCACTAGAACATCAATGCGGTCAGGCTTGAGAGCATAGGCACGCTGCAGATGTTCCACCGCGCCTTCACAATTCCAGAGATGAAGATCAGCGACACCCGCTTTGAACTGTGCTTCAGCCATGTCGGGGTTCTTGGCAAGAACATGCGCGAACGACCGGCCTGCCTCCTCGTACCTGTGCAGCATCAGGCTACACGTCCCGTGATGCAACCAGATTCCCTCGTTGTGAGGATTCCTTTCGGAAAGCCCGCGATAGATTTTTTCCGCTTCAGTCCAGCGCCCGAGTTCCCTGTAGGCCCGACCGAGCATGAGGCCCGCTTCTTCTGACGCCGGTTGTTGTCGGAGAAACTCCACAAGATCGGGAAGAGCAAGAATGCACTCGCCGCCACGCATCCGGATGGCCGCACGGTTATACAGGGCCTCGAGACGAAGCGGATCGGCCAGGAGAGCGAGTCCGTATGACTCTAACGCACGATCCGTGCAAGCGAGGGCTTCAAACGTGAGTCCGCGGTTGAAATACGCCTCGGCGAACAGAGGCTGAAGCCGGAGTGCCTCGTCGAATGCAAGCACTGCCTCGTTCAGCGCCCCTTTCTGCCGCAGAGCATTCCCGATGTCGTTAAAGATCTCGGGCACCTCCGGAGCAAACCTCGCCGCCGCTTGCAGAAGCACCAATGCGGCCTGGAAGTCGCCTTGCTGACTCCGCAACACACCAAGGCAGCGAAGCGCTGAAACGTTGTCCGGCTCATATTCAAGCGCAGCAGTGTACAATCCCGCAGCCAATTCCAACCTGCCTGCGTGATGCTCATTCAGTCCCTGCCGGAGAAGCTCGGTTCTCTTCATACCCCGCTCCCCCCCACACGTTCCTGCAATGCGGAGCGCACCTCCGTGAGAACGGCCGGCCAAGCTCCCGGTGCAGGCTGGCGGAAGATCCTTAGCGTGGGATACCACGGAGAGTCGGACCGTCCCCGCATCCAGCGCCAGTCTCCGCCGAAATTCAGCAGCAGCCAGACAGGCACTCCGAGTCCGCCCGCAAGATGAACAAACGATGTGTCCACGGTGATCACCAAGTCCAGCACCCGCATGAGCGCTGCAACTTCGGCAAGATCCTTCAGCGGTTCTTCGTGCCGATGCAGCACAGGCAAACCCTGTTCGCCCTGTGCAGCTGTGTGCAGGCTGTGGAACTCTACGCCGGGAATATCACGCATCGCACGCAGTGCGTCCTCCGGAAGAGATCGTCTCCTGTTGTTGGCGTGGGCAGGATTGCCAGTCCATGCTATGCCCACCCGGACTGCGCCACGATCGCGGTGTATCCTCCTTCGCCAGCGATCGATGGCGTCCGCCGCGACATTGAGATACGGAACGTTGCCCGGAATTATTTCCGGTGTGACATTGAACAGGCGTGGCAGACTGAACACCGGGCAGACGAGGTCGATGCCGTCTACTCGTTCCCCCGGAGCAACCGTTTGTGCGATCGCCGGGATACACTCAAGAAGAGGATGCAACGAGGGCTGACAGGCAACAACCACACGGACACCCTGGCGGAAGAGCTCCGGTAGGAAACGCACACATTGCAGCACGTCGCCGAGCCCTTGCTCTTGATAGACCAGAAGTGTCTTGCCGGCGGCAGTGCTGCCATCCCATTCAGGGATATGCGCATACTGTCGCGGATTCCTGCCGTCTGCCGTCCGGAACCTCCACTCGTATTCCTGCCATCCTTCACGATACGCACCTTGCTGGAGGAGCGACACAGCAAGATTGAGATGTGCCTCGGCAAATGCCGGACGAATTTCAATCGCCCGACGGAATGCAGTGATCGCTTCATCTCCACGCTCGGTTAGCAGGTAGCCAATCCCCCGGTTAACCCACGCTTCTGCGAAATCGGGCCGCAACCGGAGTGCCTCGGCAAACGCCCTGTCTGCATCTCCATAGCGATCGCGTTCCAGGAGAATACCTGCAAGGTTGTACAGCGCGTCAGGCGAACCCGGAGCGCACTCCACCGCGCGCCGACAACTCAGCTCCGCTTCCTCGATCCGCCCTTCCTTAAGAAGAGCAAGGCCAAGATTCATGTGGGCAGGCCCGAAGTCAGGTGCTACCTGAATTGCGTGTGCGTAACTCTCTAGTGCAGCCGCACGGTCGCCTATCGCCTCAAGCGCCAGTCCAAGATTGTTGCGCAGCCCGGGGTGCAAGGTATCTATCGCAACCGCCTTGCGGTACATCTCAAGCGCTTCCGCTGGCTTTCGGAGATCGCTCAGTACATTCCCAAGATTGTACAGCAACCCGGCATCATCCGGCTGAAACGTCAACGCTGTGCGGTAGGCATGCACGGCCTCCTCATGCCTACCCATCTCTTTCAGCTCTTTGCCGAGGCTGAACCACCTATCAGCCGCACGGGGTTCGGGGGGAGTTCGGTGTTCTCGCAGTCGGTTAATCCGCGCGTGAAGGGTTTCGTCGTGCGGGCGGAGCTCCCCGAGGAGCGCGAAGATTTCCTCCGCTCGTCGGCTGTCACCATTTCCGAGGAACGTGACAGCTTCCTCGAGTTTCAGTTTCACAATGCTGTGGTCGTTGTGGACAAGATACAGTTCATGCCCCGGCGGTATCTGACCAAACGCCACTCCGCGGTCGAGCAACAGGCCGCTAAACAATCGCTCGCACACCTGAGCGGCCCGTGGAACATTCCGGTGGAGGTGCGGGATACCATCCATCGCCAGAACTTCCTCTATCACCGGGCGGCGATAGATACCGGCCAGCCCCAGCAAAAAATGCGGGAATCTCTTCCCCACCATCTCCCCATAACCGAGAGTTCGCGCAAACAGTGTGTAGTAGTCGAGAAACTCCCCCTCGATGTCGAACGGAGCAAGGTTCCCCCATACTCCGACTTCCGGGTGGTCGGCAAGCAGTCGGCCCGCCACATCAAGCCAATGCACATCGTGGAACCAATGATCTTCATGGAGGAGAATGTACTGCCCATAGGGAGGGAGACGCTTGAGGATGTTGTCAAAGCCGGCAAGATCATGTCCGGTATTCCGACGGACAAACAGATGTTCCGGTTCCAGGCTTTTGATGTAACGGAGGGCATCATCGTCCTGGCCGTTGAATCCAACCGCGAGGGCGACACGATGCCGCTGCGCACGGAAGACCGCGTTGAAGCAGTATCGCTCGAGGTTCCGCCATGTCCGCTCGGAGGCGGAGACGCACACAACCGTTGTTTCGCTGTTGCTCACCGGTTCATCCCTGCCTAAGTCCTATCACGGGAACACTCTGTGGCTTCAGTGCCGCGAGGAACAACCGCGCAGTACGCGCCCAGGTCAGAGAAGTCATGTCCTGCGCGGCTTTGTTGCCAATGGCGCGTATCTCTTCGCGGTGATGATAGGCCCAATCAAGATTTGCCACAATCTCTTCGAGGTTGGGCTCCTCCCAGACCGCAATCCGGTGGCCGTTTGCAGAGACAGTCAGCGACCGCATCTGTGTGAGCATCAGGCTGTTGCTCGTCGTGAGGACGTCCTTATGCCCGGTGTTATATGAGCCCACCACGGGCTTGCCGCATGCCATGTACTCCATCATCACGAGGTTCGTGCCGCCTTCACACCGGTTCGGAAAGACGCCGATGTCACTATTCCTGTAGATCCGCGTCATCACGAGGTTGGGGTACGGCGGCAGTGTAATGACGCGTTCAGGAGTAATGCCGTTGTCAACTAATGTGCGACGCATTAACGAGTGGTAGTCGCCCGATTCCGGAGTAAACCGGATATGCGGAGATGCGCACATCGTCTGCATGCTCGATGCCCAATGGTTGTACCAGCTGTTGATGAGCATGACATCCGGATACCGGTCATGCAGCACTTTGAATGCCTTCAGCACCAGATCCTGGCCCTTCCGGAGTTCGAATTTGCCCCCTGAAAAGAGAACGAACTTCTCTTGCATGTATTCCTTCTCAGCGTGCGATGCGTTGAAGATCGTCGGGTCCACCCCCTGAATGACGGTACTCACGTTTGTCAAGCCGTGCCGCCGGAGCACTTCTTCACACCATGTGGACCCGGTAACCACAAGGTCGTAGGCTCGCCTTGCGTTCTCGATGTCGTCCGGCGCCAGGATATTTTCCTCAAAGAAGGTGTACCCTACGGTGCGTGATCCGCGCAGCCCGGGCACTGCCGGACGCAGGGTCTTGTCCACGATATTCTGGAGCAAGGGCCAGGGAATACTGGAGACACTTCCGCTTCTGATCGCCTGTGCTTCTTCTTCCGGGATCACAACGCTCTTCAGCAATCTATAGTCGAACTCATCCTGAATATTCTGGAACTCCAGGCCTTCCGTGACCAACCGGACATCGTCGAGACGTGAGAGTTCTTTTACGATGTATTTCCCGCACACTCCCCATCCGTGGAAGCTCCCTGTCGGCAGGACAGCATAGATCACAATGCACCTCCCCCAGCAACGACGCTGCGCACGCGAATCAGATATTGAAAGGTGAAGAGTCGCTGGACATCTTCGGCCATAACTTGCTTGACAACCAGCCTGCCGAGATCAATGTCACGCGGCCATGGTCCACCGGTCGGCATGTCGTTGTCACAAATGCTTATCACCTGCTCAACCTCATATCCGTTTCTGACGAACAGTTGCCCGGCTTCGTGAAGCGTGAAGAACCGGAGATGTGTTGCATCCAGAAGTCCCTGATCGCTGTAGGTCCATCGCCCCCCCACAAGACCCCGAAGAAGCCGTACGTTCTGGACATTCGGGATACTGGCTACAACCCTTCCTCCGGAACGGAGGTAGCGGTGAAACACACCTACGGCTTTCCATGGATCGTAAAGATGCTCCAGTACGTCTGCGCAGATGATCACATCAAACATGTTTCTGCGAATATCATAGTACTCAAGATCCAACGCCTCGATATTTCCGGTGATTACCCGATCAAGCACGGTCCGCGCGCTTGCCGCAGCCACCGGATCCAGCTCAACGCCGTAATAGGTCACGCCCGGAAACTTCAGCTTCACTGCCTGCCCGGTCGCGCCGCATCCGCATCCAATCTCGAGCACACTCTGGAAGGGGAACGCCAGAAGCCCCATGACGTCAAGCCGTGGGCGATCTTGATACTTCTCGCCGTAGTCGGCCTGGAGCGGAGAAAACATGGGGATCCCGTTCATCGCACCGCCTCCTCTTCCGGAAAGGTCGCAGTAATATCGTTACGCAGGTGTTCGGCTTCCTGCCGTCTTCCCTGTTCCTGTAACTTGTCCGCCAGCGTCCGTACGTACGATGGCCAGAGTGTGCGGAAAAGCCCCGGTGTACCTGCTTCCAGGGCAATGCGTTCCCACTTCTGTTTGAACAGCACTCTGTTCCGCTCGAGAATCTGGCCCGACGTCTCCTCCCGCCGCATGTACCGGATGGTGCGCAACGCCCGGATCGATCCGCTCCACTCATGGTCGAAAGCTGTTGTCGGCACAACGTAGCATTTCCAGCCACGCCGGTGGCACTGGAGCCCGATATCCCATTCTTCCATGTAGCAGGGAGTAAACTGCCCGTCGAACTGCAAACCCTGACGGGCAAACAGTTCTGTCTTTACGGCGAAGAGGAATCCCGACACGGCATCGACTTCGACCGGAACGGCAGTGGCCCCCTTGTCGAGGTAGAGTATGTCACGCAAGGTCTGGAAGCGGTAGAAGCTCCCTTGCGGACCCACAATAGCGGCATCGGGGAGTATCGCAAGTCCACGCTCCAGCGCGTCGACCGCCTCTGGTTCGATATGCACATCCGCATTTAAAATGAAGGTCACGGGGGCTTCGCTCATTGCGATACCGATGTTCCATGCCCGTGAGACACCGACATTGTGATTCATGACCGCGGAATAATCGATCCGGGGGTGCCCCTTTAACCGGGCAGCCATTTCCTCTGAATTGAAAACCACGATCACGTCACCTTCAACGTCTTGGAGATCCGCGAGAAGCGTTGTGATATTGTACGGGCTTGCGGGGGACATATCGAGGACGGGAATCACAAAGCTCCGGCGTGGCACCTGTGCAACCGGTAACGGCATCGGACATGAAGGCGATGCAAGGTTTACTCCCCGTACTGATCGTTCCCTGAGTTCTTCGGCAGAGAATGTGTCACGTTTGCCACCGAGGGCAACGGCAAGGAGGTCTTCGAGACGATGCGCATACGTGTGCGCGGCATGAACGATCTTACGGCCATGGGCGGCAATTCGCTCCCGCTCCTCTTCCTGATCAAGGTAGTACGCCACGGCATCACGGATCTCTTTGTCTCTGTATATCCCCAGTTCTTCCCTGTCATGGAAAAGAGTGTCCTGTCCGCTGTTCTCCGCCATGTCGGTCAGAAGGAATGATCCCGTGGAAAGCACCTCGAAGACTCGCATATTCAGATCATTCTTGATGGCATTGTTGAATACGATGCGGCAACCCGCAAAGAAATCCGCCATATCCACCCAGAAGGAGCGCTCATACGCAACGCGAAAACATGTTTTGACCTGATTCAACAGTGCAACGCGCCGCGCCGTTGTTAATGACCCGATGAAACCGACATCATGCTGTTTATCGCGTGTTGCCTGCCGGTGTATTTCGGGGTCGCAGCCTAGCGGAAGCCAGTGGACGGAGCGGTTTCCTGCAGCGTGAAAGGCTTCAAGATACTCCCGTTGTGCTATGAACACGTGGTCAAACTGCTTCGCCCATTGTACCTGCCAGTCCAATTGGAGATGGCTGTCAATCAAATAACACGCTTTGGGAATCTTTATGGCATCGAGACTTACAGGGAAGTACCCGCTCACAGACTCCACCCAGAGGTACAGATCCGGCCGCAGCTCCTCCGGAAGGCGCCGCCAGAGGGCACGCATATCCGGTTCGTAGCCTGACGGGATATTCTGATCGTGTATGGGCAGCTTCATGTTCTCGAGGTGCCAGGTCGTGATAAGACCGGCATCTATCTTCGGGCCGATGGTGACAACCTGATGATGCCGGCGCAGCACCCGCTCAAAGTACGTGGCGGTCGTCACCGGATAATTGACGTACGCCAGCAAAACGCGTGCATGCTCGATGGATGCAGTGGATCGCATTTCGTCGCTGTGGTTCTTGCTCATGGTCATGCATTCTCTTGTTCAGGAAAAAGTGCTGCGACACGGTCGCCAAAGATCTGCTGTCCCACCCGGAGGAGATCCAGGCTGAGATTCCGGAAGAACCCCCGGCTGTGTATCTGTCGTAGTTCAACTGCACGGACATGCGCTTGTGCTTCTGCCATGCGCCCTTCGCACGCAAGTGAGGCAGCGAGTGCAAGCTGCCCGAAGGGATACTCAGGATGATGAACGCAGAAGCCTTCCAACACCTTCCGCGCATCTCCGGAGTCGCCGCAGTGAAGGGCCACCAGGGAATACTTTACCGGCGCTTCACGCAGCGCAGGATCGTGAGACATCGCCATTGCGAGCACAGCACGGGCGTCAACCCAGCGGTCAAGCGCACACAGACTCACACCCAGACCCAGCTCGGCACGCGCAGTCCCGGGATGGAGATCAAGAAATCGTTGCCATAAGGGAACTGCTTCGCCGTGGTTGCCCAACTCCTGCTCTTGCGCCGCGAGTTCGATGATTGAGCGCGCGTCGTCAAGTGTCCCGGCGGCGAGATTCCTCCTTCCAATGGTGACATAGTGCTCGGCTTTGCGCCGTGTACGTTCGGCATCCATCCTTCCATAGTGATGGACCGGAATCCCGGAACGAACGAGCGGAAGACCTGCCTGTTGAAGTGATCCTTCAACGATCTCATGAACGGCATGCCGGAATCGAATGTCCGGACGGTTTGGGAAAAGCCGCACCTTGTCGCTGCCAATCCATCCCGTGCCGCCTTCCTCGGCATAGCGACCATCATTCCGTCGCCATCCCTGAAGATCCATCTCGCGAACATAGTTACGGGTCGTAAACACAAGACCGGCCAGCGGCGTCTCAAACGATGTGACGAGACGATGCAAGAGCGGGGCCTCTTCGCGAGCAATAACCTCATCGGCATCCAGCACCAGAATCCACGCACCGTGTGCCTGCTCCAGGCCGGCATTTCGCGCAGCCGAGAAATCATCCTGCCATGTGTGTCTGATCACCTTTGCACCCATCGCTTCAGCAATCATGGGTGTGCGATCGGTAGAACCCGTATCGACAACAATGATTTCGTCCACACTGTCGTGTATGCTCCTCAGACATCGCGCAAGATCATGTTCTTCATTCTTGACAATCATGCAGAGCGTAATGCCTTGACCGGGAGAGGTCTCCATCGGTCCGACATGGCTCCGTAATGCCAGCGCAGCATCAAGCAGCGCACCGTCGGGGCCAAACGTGCCAAGTGCGGATGCCGCCTCGCCCACCGCTTCAGCGGTCCTACCAAGAGAGGCCAGAAACGTGATGTGCCAGTAGGCAAGACGCTTGTGATCCGGAAAGAACCGCCGCGCGTCCTCTATGTGTCTGAGCGCGATTATGACATTGTCATTCCCCTCTATCGTCTGGCAATAGCCGTCGGTGATCTCGGGATGGGTGGGGAAAAGCACAAAGGCGCGCTCGAGACTGGATCGGCCTTCGTCTCTTGCTCCCTGCGCCCACTGCAGCGCCCCGCGCTGAGCATGGGCCTCACCATATCCCGGATCCAGGGCAATCGCCTTGTCGACATATTCGCCAGCCGTTGTGCCATCGCCCTCATCAAGAGCCACCATCCCGAGCAGAAGATGCGCGGGGGCTGACTCCGGATTGAGTGCCAGGGCCTTTGTTGCACATTGCCTCGCCAACGCCAGTTCAGCAAGACCTTCCATGGTAAATCCTGTGATGAGCAGCCACTGGGGATCGCGTTTCACGCTGTCGGGGATCTCCCCAATCAGAGCGGATACTAATGTAAATCGCCTGACGCGGAGCAGAAGCCATGCCAGCGCTGCACGCAGCGCCGGGCTCTCGGGGAAGTGCTCGATTTCCCGCTGCAGTCGAAAGACCGCATCGTCCACGCGATCGGCAAACTCCAGGGTTCGTGCCTCGTCAAGCGCAACGAGGACAGCGCGATCGAATCTTTCCGGTGTGCGCGAGTCAATCATGCAGAACTCCCGGGTTCACACCCACGGCGCACCGTTGGCCGCCTGCGATAACTCCTCGATTGGCAACCTTCTGCTTTTCATGCGCGGGGTGATATACGGTCCCCATCGTGACGCCGATGCTCAGAACTGCAAGACCCTCCTTCAGCTCGGGGAATACTTCTGCAACGAATGCATCAGGCCACGTAGCCCGCCAGTTGCGCAGGGCCTCCTGCTCCGGCTCACGGTTGGCATCATCCAGAATGATCAGTGCATCGGGCGAAAGATATGGCGCCAAGTGATACAGCGGCGCTTCCCGTCCATACCGAAATGCCGGAGGACCGTCGATCAGGACGAGATCGAAGTATATGCCGGGCGGGATGTGGTGCGTGTAGTCCGAGTGATATGTCGTAAAGATGCGCCCACCACATTCCGTTACCGCAAGTGGCGCGTGGAGCAGGAAAACACCCGGTACAGGACCGAGCGCCCTGCGGGTTTCTCCGAGGTACCGCTGGGAATGGTCGATGCACATTACTGATGGTTGCGATGCGCCGCCGAGATCCTGCTGGAGCCGCGACAGAAACAATGTCGAGAGTCCGGTGCCGAATGCGAAGATGTGGCGGGGCTGCTTCCANNGCAGCGTCTCTGCGGAGAGGGTCGATGGCGTGATCCGCGACAAGAGATCCGCGTCCAGCGGGAAGGTCTCCTTGCGACGGTACAACTCATGTAAGATGCCGGCGTTCCATGGAGCAGTCATCAGTGCGCTTTTCCCGCTGCTCTCATTCATCTTTGGGCTCAACCGGTTCTGAACAGCATCGTTTTAGAGGATCACGCGGTAAGTTCCATCAATTCAAGTGCCAAACCAGCAGTCCGACCCTTGCTAATTCGCTGTGCCGTTGATGATTAGCAGGAAAAGGTGGCAGAAAGCGCTCGCATCAGCGGTTTTCTCAACATGGGAAGGTGTCCTACTGCACGCACCCCGAAAATGGCCTCTTGGCACTTTTGCGGCTGTTTTGAGGACATCTCCGCGATGTGTGCGCGCTACTATTCAGCAGATGGCCATTATTGGACACNNTCTGTCATATGTCTGTCACATGACAGAGTCACATGTCTGTCAAGCAGTCTCTCACACATAAGTCTTGACACATAAGTCTGACACATAAGTCACACAGAAATCAGACACACTAGCCAGGCATTTTCAAGAAAAGAGTCTGGGTTCAGACTCAGACATGAAAACCAAGCCTGAAATTCAGGTTGGAGGCCCAAGTGGGAGGTTAGACGTGCAAGGACTAGGATCTCCGGAGCATCTCCCTGGCGTTTTGATTCCAGGGCTCCGCTTCCAGGGCGTTCCTGAAGAAGTCGCGTGCATCGTCTGTTCTTCCCATCATATCACAAATCTTCCCTATGCTCACAAGCGTTTCGGCATCACGGGGGTTCTCGCGGAGAAGATCCACAAAAATCCGAAGCGCATCTTCATTGCGACCCTGTGCAACGGAATAGTACTCCGCAAGGTTTTTTTGAAAGGTCATGTTCCCGGGGTCGAGACGCACCGCCTCTTCATAGTGGGCCTGGGCATCTTGCACACGCCCTGTCTGATAGCACAGGACACCAAGATCATTGTGCGCGGCGGCATGGCCGGGAGAGGAGCGAACGAACTCCTCAAGAGCCTGTCGAGCTTCAAGTGTCCGTCCTTCTCCCGCGAGCTTTTGTGCTCGCTCGTAACTGGGCGGGCTCGACCTGGAACTCTGAAGTGCCTCCCGTTGCAGACGTGTCGTTTGATTCCAGGGTTCGATTTCCAGGATCTTGTCGTAGAAGAACCCGGCATCATCCGTTCTCCCGAGCGAAGTGCACACCTGTGCGATTGATCCCAGCGTCTCCACGTCCTTGGGCTTCGCCTTTAAGATTGCCACATACGTTTGTAACGCGCTCTCCGCATCTCCTTCCGCTACGAAGAGCAGATCCGCGAGGTTCTTCTGATAGATGATGGCCTCCGGATCCAGTTCAACTGCGCGGCGGTAGTGCTGCAACGCTTTCTCCGTTTTGCCGCTATTCGCATACAGAACGCCAAGATCGTTGTGGGCTACCGCGTGGTCCGGTGTACGCGACACCAACTGTTCGAGGGCGGCAAGAGCCTGGTCGTGCTGCCCACGTGAGGCCATGTTCTGGATTTCGGCGTACGATGGTTCACGTCGCGCGCTGTCCGTTCCATGCACGGCTTCCTGTTTCATTAGCATGATCCGGTCGAGTGCCGCGTGAACACGGTCGTCCTCCCCTTCATGCACTGATTTCTGTGCCGAGAGAATCTCGGCTTTGAAAGAGTTCGCCGGAGAATCATTCGCGGGGAGTGCTTCAAGGGATTTCTTGATCGTCATGTTCCAGGGCTCGATTTCAAGAAGGCGTGAGAAGTACTGTCGCGCATCAATGGGTTGTTGACGTGATGCGCAGATGTTCCCGAGAATCTGGAGCGTCTCTGCATCATTCGGTTTGAGATCGAGAACGTGCTGATACAGTGGCAAAGCTTCGTCCGCACGGCCCAGGGCCACGTACATGAAATCGGCGTATGCTTTTTGCACAGCGACATCGCCCGGTGACAGACGCGCTGCTTCCTTATACAACTCCAAAGCCCGGTCTTTTTCACCCTGACGATAATGAAGCGCAGCTCTCTGCTCATGTGAGAGCGTGTTGCCCGTTACGACCGGCGAAGTCGACGGAATTGTGCCGGACAGAGATTGCCTGTGCATCGACATGTGCTCTTCTCCTCAATGACGCAAATGGCTGCGCCGGCTGGAACACCGCGGCGCATTGGGCTACCCCACAAGCCGCATGCCAGAGATATCGGTGGCAACTCAACCGAAGACCGAAGAAATGCACACTGGTCTCAAAGGAAGGAACCCTGAAACTCGCAGGAAATCAGCAGAACACGGTTGAAGTGGTGAATAGTGTTGTCCCTGTGGCCAATATTCACCAGTGGAAAGGAAGGGAAGGACCGGGGTGGACGCTGCAGGGATCGAACCTGCGACCTTCGCCTTGTAAGGGCGACGCTCTGAACCAGCTGAGCTAAGCGTCCGAACACATCTCTGTGAAGCTAATCAATTTCTGCCAAACGCGCTGCAACGGATGATTAGGCATACAACGCGCTGCTGAAGGAGCGACGAAAACTTCGCGTGATCTCGCTCTCTTCTCCGAGGACCTTGAACATGGCAATGCACGCGCGTCGAGCAGCGTCATCGTCATAGTATCGATCCTGGCGAATCACTTCGATGAAGCGCTCAAGAGACACTTCGTACTTCCCCTTTGCGAGTGCTTGCAGGGCTTCCATGTACACCGATTTGGCCGGTTGATCAGGAAGCTCTTCCGGATGCTCAAGTCTCTTCGTCAGCCCGGAAAATGTGCGGATGGCATCAGCCATCTGAAAATGAGGGGAATCTTCTTCGATTCCGTCGACCAGTTCACGCGCCCGATCCGGTGCGCTTTCGAGGTACGTTCCTGCAAGAAGCACGCGGGCATGATGGTTCGCAGGATCATGCTGCAGGACCTTCTGAAGAACGTTCTGGCCCTCGAGCCTCTTCCCTGCTTTGAGAAGCAGATCCGCCCGTTCAATTTCCTTCTTGTGCGGATCCGGAAGCGTTCGTTCAAGCCAGTGGAGTACGGCTGATTCGGGCAGAGCACCATTGAACTCGTTGACGACAACCCCGTCAATGAAGAGCTTCACGCTCGGTATGCTTCGGATTCCAAATCGAGCGGCGATATCCTGGTGTTTGTCAGTATCCACCTTCACCAGAATCCACCGTCCGCCGGCATTTTGTGCGAGCTTTTCCAGAATCGGGCCAAGCACCCGGCAGGGTGCGCACCATTCAGCCCAGAAATCCACCACAACGGGTATGGCAGAACTCCGCTCCAGCACATCCTTCGAAAAGTCCCGAATCTCAAACGCCACGTCTACTCATCCGTGTTCTACATGCTCACATTCTATAGTATACGATTCGCACAACTGACTCACAAGCAGAAAAACCCTTGGACGCTATCCCGGCAGTTCTTCTTACTTCAGCCATCCCCCACTGAACCCGGCCCGCTGGAGCCCTTCAACGAGATGGTCCGTACCTGCAGCGGGTCAAGAAGTTGATTGACAATATCATCTTCAACGGCTGTCCGCAGTCTGGCGCAGTACGCGCGAAAGAGATGATCCTCGGGGAGGAGGGACACAACGACACAGGCCTCCCTGTCCAGATCGAAGAAATGCCCGGGGTACACCAGCACGCCGGACTGCTTCAGGAGATGTACCGCCCATGCTTCATCATTTCGTGTTCGCGGAAGTTGCAGAACAGCGTTCCATCCTCCTTCGGCATGAAGAACAGAGATTGCACTCCCGCCCAGAGCAGCACCGAGGACTCTGTAGTTCTCCGCGACACGTGAGCGGATGCTTTCGCCCACCCCATCCACCGTTGTGAGAATCTCGGGCAGTGCCATTTGGATGGGGGTGTTGACGGAGAGGTAGGTATCCGCCAGAAACTCCAGCCGCTGCATCGCCTGCCGGACCAATGGTTCATCACCGTGCACTGTCAGCCATCCGAGCTTCATCTGCGGCAAGCCTGCCATCTTCGAGACTCCGTTCAGTGTGAAGACAAGAGGCGCGTTGATGTGAGCGCACGAAGGCGTTGTGGAGCGCCGGTCAAACGGGAATGTGAGAAAGACTTCATCTGCGATGATTGCCAGTCCGTACTCCTGCGCAATGCGCCCGATCATTTCCTGCTCGCCCGCTGAAAGAAAATTCCCCGTGGGGTTATTGGGATGAACAACCACGATCGCTCGTGTGGAAGGAGTTACTGCCCGGCGCACACTCTCTGCATCAAGATGCCAGGCGCCTGCATAGTGGAAGCGATAGGTCTGGAGCGCAACGTCGTTGATGCGCGCGAGGTCTTCGAACAGTGGATACCCAGGTTTGGGAATCACAATACTCTCGCCCGGATTACACAGCAACCGGAACAGGTGGGAATACCCTTCGCTGGAGCTTGCGGTCAAGAGGATACGATCGGAGCTGACCTCGACACCCCGGGAAGCCAGAAATCCTGCAATGGCGTTGCGGGCAGACGGGTGGCCGGCAGGTTCCGGAGCATACACAAACGATGAGGGCTGCATGAGGCCGGCAGCAATGCGCTCCCGGGCATATGCGAATCCGCAGAGCGTGGGGTTGGAGACAGTCCAATCACCTAGCTCTTTCCCTTCCTCCCTCAACTGACGCACAAGGTGCGTAAGGGGGTTCTCTTGGAACTCCCAGACTGTTCGGTGTGAGAACTGCGGGCAAGGCATTCACGGTCCCGGGCTAGTGCACACAATGCAGCGTTCGCTGTGGAATAGAGAGGTATTCCGCCTCGCCAGGCGTTACGATGACCATCTCCTCGATGGTGACAACCCCATGATCGGGCACCGTCAACCGTGGTTCAATAGTGAAGACCATGTTTTCCTCGATCGGAGCGAAGGGCTTGCGGCCGTATTTTTCCCACGCGGGCGCGAGCAATGCCGTGCCGTCATGGGCGAACCGTCCGACTTGATGACCCAACGCATGAGGGAACTCTCCATACCCGGCGGCGGTGATGTGCGATCGGGCGGCTGCATCCACCTCTTTGCCGATGACACCGGGTCTGAGCACGGAGCGTGCTTTCTCGATCGCTTCCACGATGGTATCAAATCCGCGCTGTACAGCGGGAGGAGCGATGGTTTCATCGTCGCGCAGGACATAAAATGTCCGCTGGAGATCCGAAACATACCCCTCGACCCTGACGCCGAAATCCATGTTTACCACATGACCCGGCTGAACCACACGATCGGTAGGCTTGTAGTGCGCGGCAGCCGTGTCCGGACCCGCGAAGACTGCCGGGCAGGCAGTGGGATCCCAGGCGAAGCCGAGACCACGTTTGTGCACTTCCGCCCGCATGATGCCTGCAACCTCTTCCTCCGTCATCCCTGCGCGCAGTGTGCGCCCGATAAGAGCATAGATCTCTTCGGTGTGCCGGACAGCTTCACGCAGACAGGCAATCTCGGAAGCTGACTTGCGTTGCCGGAGCGCCGATATGAGAGTCTCTGCGGAAATAACGCGCTTGTCCAGGCCGGCTTCACGGAGCATGTCCATCATCGCGAGGAACATGCCATGCGTAATCCCATCGCAGATTTCGCTGTCCATGGAGTAGTTGAGTGCAATTGTTCGTGGATTGAGCGCACGCAACTCTGCGAGCAGTGAAGTGCGGATCCCCTCGACGTAGTCGATCACCCGATCATAAGCGCCGGTATCCACCACCGTTTGCCGGTCGTATTTCCCCACAATGGCGATGCTGCTTCCCGTTGAAGTAACGATGAGCGCGCTCTGCCATGTGAGATCCGCGGTGACAAGGAAATCCAGAATGGGATCGCGCACAGCAGCTGTTTCACGCACGAATGTGATCCAACAGTCGATCTGGAACTCTTGCATCAACACGGATGCCTGGCGGACTTTCTCTCTGACAATATCGGTATGCATTTCATGCTTTCCATAACAGGGCCAGACCTACACCGATGGCGCATAGTCCCGCTGCTTTCTGAACGGAGACCTGCTCGCTGAACATCAGTGCAGAGACGAGCGTAATCAGGATGACGCTCCCCGCCATAAACACCGGGTATGCAACACTGAGCGCGTAGTCTTCCAGAGCTTTAATATAGCACAGCGTATTCACCAATCCGATCGCCAGGCCGAGTCCAAAGAGAGAGACCTTATGCATGCTCCACCCGGGCATTCCCGAAGCATGTTTGAAGAGTGCATTGGCAATTACATTGAACGCCACAGCCAGGGCGAGGTATATCGCGCTCATAGTGGTGCCCTCCCAAAAACAGTGTGCGCATCAGGTGCGCCCGGCGTCTTCCGGAGTGGAGAAAGACGCGGCATAAGAATGCTAAACGTCGTTCCATTCCCCCTCCGGATTTCCAGAGTCGCGGTCAGTTGCTGGGTAAGAATGCTGACCAGCTGGAGTCCAAGCGATGTGGTGTTCCGTACATCGAAATCCTGTGGGATGCCAATACCATCGTCAGCAACGCACAGTTCAACATCGCCGTTGCTGCGTGTGGCAAGCGACACCGTGATTATTCCTTGGCGACGATCCGGGAACGCATGCTTGAGCGCATTGGTCACCAACTCGTTGATAATGAGTCCACAGGGGATTGCTGTGTCGATGCTCAGCCGGACATCCTGTACGTCGGCGCTGAAATTGATGTTGGGATGACCGTACAGATGGAAGAGGGACATGACCAGCGATTCGATGTATTCCCGGAATTCAATGCCAGCCAGGTCGTGGGATTTGTAGAGGCGGTCATGAATGAGCGCCATGGAGCGAATACGGTCGACGCTCTCTCCAAACAAAGCGAGATCTATGGGATCACGGATCGATGAAGCCTGAAGGTTCAGCAGGCTGGAGACGATTTGCAGGTTGTTCTTCACGCGATGGTGAATCTCCTTGAGCATCAGCTCCTTCTCGGTCACAGACTTCTGCAGCACTTCTTGAACGCGGCGCAACTCCGAGATATCGACGATGATCCCTCGCATTCCGGAAGGCCGGTCACCATCGCGGACAACTGCCGAATAGACAAGCCCCGGAAACATCGAGCCATCGGTGCGCCTGAACATATATTCGTTCCCCGTGCTCTCGGTGCCTTCAGAGAATTGGCGAGTGGCACGCAACACCCTATCACGATCTTCAGGGGCCATATACTCCAGGAGCGAAAATCCTTCTGCCTGCTTCTCGGGATCAAACCCGAACATCACATAGGCAGCACGATTGGCGAACACGAAGCGGCCTGACAGGTCCAATTCAAAGACGGTTTGCGGCAGCAGGTTCGACATCTCCCTGAATCGACGCTCGCTGGCGCGCAACGCGTGCTCCGTCGAGCGCCGTTCCTCAATTTCTGTCTGCAGCCCCTGGTGGAGGATAGCCAGATTCTCCGTCATGTCGTTGAACGCCTCACCCAGAATTCCCACTTCATCGCTCATCATCTTCGGATTCACACGGGCCTGCAGATCATTGCGCCCGACACGCCGGGCGGCGTGCGCCAGCAATCTGATTGGCCTCCCGATGATCAGCCAGATCACCAATCCCGCGATGCCTGACACCAGTGCCAACGCCACACCAAGACGTATGAGCGTCCGTCGCTCCAACATCTTCAGCATTGCCGTGCTGACATCGACATCAAGAACAACCACAAGCCAGTGCGGACTGTCTTCCAGACGGGTGTACAGGAAGCACCTGCTGTTACTCTCATCGTACACGAATCCCGCGTGTTGCCGCAGAATCTCCTCAATGACGGGCTGGCCATACACACCCCGTGCATCTGCATACAATCGTGCGGAGTCGGGATGCCACGCGAGACGCCCTTCGCCGTTGAGAATGAACTGCCCGTGCAATGAATCGGCCAACGTGAGCCGACGTGATCGCACAAGTTCCTCGAGATCGTGTTCGGACTTTATCGAACCGACAAGCACATTCATTACCGCCAGCTCATCTCTGGCAATCTGTTCCATGTACAGCTGTGTCAGCGTATTGCGGAAAAAGAGTCCCATGATCAGAAGCGGACCGCAGGACAAGATCAGAAACCAGAGTGTGAGCCTGAGTGCAAGAATGTTTCGTGCCGGACGTTCACGAAAACTTGCCACTATCCTCGGATGCTTGGGTGTCCACCACATTGGCGAGCGGGCGGCCCGGGGCAACACAAGAAGCACTGCTGATGTCAGAACCGTGGTCAGGATGAATTCCAGCAGCCATCCACGGTAGAACACCAACAACGTTTGAACGAACGGTTGAGGCTCGGGAAGAATTTTGAGAAAGAACTCCGAAAACAGATACTTCGTTACAGCAACTACCGGAATGAAGCAGACAAAATAGTACACACACACCACGCCCACCCATCCGAGGAGCATTAACGGCATGTGTATGCGGTCGTGCACCAACCGCTTATATGCCCATCCCACCCATACAGCCCCCACGACATGGTTCGCGATGATATAGAAGTGCAACTCAGTGTTGGGGTCCCCCAGCCCGGCGAGGATGCCGATGACGATTCCACCGATGGGCCCGGTCAGGGCTGCGCCAATCAATACGAAGACTTCCCGTGCATCGGTAAGGATTTTCGTGCCGGGGACCTGGAGGTGGAAACTGGCAAGAATCACCAACAGGGACATGCACCCGAATGCCGCCGCAATCAGAAACAATCGCATGCTGAACAGATGTGTTCGCGAGTCTTGCATGGGGTTAGTGGTAGCGTGCAGTTATGAGAACTGACGGCAAAACATGACCACCGTGATCAGAATGCCGATAGCGGTGATAGCTCCTCGCACAATTCGTTGGGACACGCGTTGAGCAAAGTGCGCGCCAAAAAAACCGCCAATGATCGTGCCGCACGCCATCATGCCTGCACGCGGCCAGTCGACCAACCCGCTGGCGACAAAATAGGCTGCCGCAACAACATTAATGAGAAAACCAAGCATCACCTTAAGGGTGTTCATCTGGTGTACATCTTCGAAACCCTGCATGCTGAGTGAGGCCAGCATCAGTATTCCGATGCCCGCACCGAAATAGCCACCGTACACGGCTACGGCCAATTGAAAGAGCACGCCCCCCGCGAGGCGCGCTCTGGAAGGCGCAACACCGTGCACTTCCACAACGCGAAGTCCGGAAAATCGGCTGATCGCGCTGTGCAACATGAACAGCACGGTGGCAAAGAGCAGGAGAAACGGAACAAGCCAGTCGAACACCCGTTCGGGCGTTCTGACAAGAAGGACTCCGCCAACCAATCCGCCCAGCAAACTCACCGGTGCGAACACCTTCAGCCATCGTGCCACGGTGGGGANNACAGTGCTTGTTGCGTTGGCAGTGATGGATGGCAGCCCGACAAAAATCAGCGTGGGAAAAGTCACCAGTGTCCCACCGCCCGCTATGGCATTCATTGCGCCGGCAATACACCCGGCGAGAATCAGTTCCCCTCCCTTAAGGATCTCTGAGACGAGCGGTTCCATACATTGATGTCTAACCTACGTAATTCATGCTGATTCTGCAAATCACCGGCAGGAATTCTGTCCCCCCCTCGCACAAGTATCGGTAATTTTGTATTTTGTTACATTCTCTCACAGCAGACGAAAGCGAGACATGCAGATCGGTATTGTCGGGCTCCCGTTTTCCGGCAAGTCCACCCTGTTCCAGGCGATCACCGGAACCCACATTGATCCTCAGGCGCTCGCCCGCGGGGATGTCCACCATGGAGTCGTGAAAGTGCCGGACGCGCGCCTCGAGAGACTTGCTGAGACGTACGCGCCGAAAAAGACCACGCATGCAACCATTGAGTTTGTCGACGTCGTCGGACTGAAAAAGGGAGAATCAGGGTCCACGCAGTTTACCACTAACTTCTTCAATAATGTGAAGAACAATGATGCTCTCGTCCAGGTGGTGCGCGCTTTCGTCAACGACGTTGTGCCCCATCCCGACGGGACCATTGACGTGATGCGCGACGTCGTGACCTTCGAAACAGAGTTCATTCTGGCAGACCTGGCAATTCTCGAGACGCGCATTGACCGCATCAAGAAGCAAGTCGGCAAGGCCGGTGATGCGCAGGCAAAACTGGAACTGCCTGTGCTCGAAAAGTGCCACAGGTTGCTGGAGCAGGAAAAACCATTGCGTGATGTGGAATTCTCGAAAGAAGAGACAACCATTCTGAAGACTTACCAGCTTCTGTCTTTGAAACCCATGTTGATTGCGTTGAACTGCGACGAGTCTCAAGTGAAAGACGCCTCGCGATTGGTGGAACAGGTGGCCGCCAGGAAAAACGGCCTGTGGACACGCGTCGTTGCCTTCTTTGGAAAGATCGACATGGAAATGTCGGAACTGCCGGCCGATGAGGCACGCGCGTTCATGAGCGAATACGGCATCACTGAACCGGCTGTCAACACATTGATCCGTGAAGCCTACGCGCTGCTGGGACTGCAATCGTTTTTGACTGCAGGCGCAGATGAATGCCGGGCATGGACGATTCGCAAAGGGATGACCGCACAGGAATCCGCCGGCGTTATCCATTCCGACTTTTTCGGCAAGTTTATCCGCGCGGAGGTGGTGCATTTTAACGATTTCATCGCTCATGGGACTTCGTTCGCCAGGGCGAAGGAAGCCGGTTGCTGGCGGCTGGAAGGCAAAGAGTATATCGTGGAAGACGGCGACATTATGGAGATCCGGCACAGTTGATTCCCACAATGCACTCCCGCTCTCGACGCGCACGATTGACGTTTGCTCTCGCCTTCATGTGCACCTGGGGCTCAACGGTGCGGAGTGCCCCGCCCGTTGACTGGGCCGCGGTCCATGCAACCACGATGCGAGGGATCGACCTCTTCTATCGCCTTGACACCGACGCCGCCATACAGACTTTTGATTCCGTGTCCCGTATGGCCCCGGGGGACCCACGGGGTCCGTTCTTCCGCAGCATTGTCCATTTCTCGTTGTACCTGCTGGATCACAATCAACACGACCATGATGCGTTTCTCCGTGCATCGGAGCGCACCATCGCCGCGTGCGAGCAACTGCTTAATCAGGACGATCATGACGCGACGGCAAAATTCTATCTGGGTGGTACGTACGGTTATCGGGGAATGTTGCTGCAGTCGGAAGGATCAATGCTCAAAGCCATTTCCGAGGGCAGGCAGGCCTATGTGCTGCTCGAAGAAGCCGTGGAGGAGCGGCCTGATCTGTGCGATGCGCACATGGGGTTGGGATTGTTCCGCTACCTCGTGACCAAGGCGCCGCGATCGTTCCACTGGGTGTTGAAGCTTATTGGGATTACCCCGGATCTGGAAGGTGGTCTGCAGTCGCTCATGTTGGCAGCCGAGCGCGGCATCTACACACGGAATGAGGCGCGGTTGTATCTTGCCCAGTTTCTCTTCAACGAACATCGGAAGGATGAGGCTTTCCGGTACCTCACCGAACTCTGTCAGGAATACCCTGAGAATGCACTGTTCTTGGTTCTCCGTGCAAGTTTTTCGCAGCGCGACGGACGTCCTGACGATGCGCTCAAGGACGCCCAGGAAGCTCTGCGGCGGAATGGCCGTCACCCGCTGCGCTATGTCCAGGAAATCGCCTGCAATACATTGGGTGGCATCTACTTTGCACGAAGTGATTTCGCGTCAGCCCGGAAGTATTATATGATGTACGCCGATAGCCTTCGCGCGCCGGAGCGCATCAGTAACTGGATGTGGTATCGTTATGGGGTCGCCTGTGAGTTTTCCGGTGATCGAACGACCGCCATCGCTGCGTACTCCCGCGCACGAAAGAACAAGGATGATCTCCGTCCAAATGATGCATATTACTACCGACGTGCACAGGAACTGATCAGCCGTCCGCTGACTGCTGCTGAAACGATGATGGTCAAAGCCGGCAATGCTTTTGGTGCCAAAGACTATGGCACCGCGCAACAGCTCTATGACAATGCAGTGAGAATCGCCGGCACCGATCAGGAAGCGCAAAGCCGGGCCTTATTGGGCACGCTCCAGGTCCAGTATGAAGTGAAACAGTACGATGATGTAGTACGCACTGCTCCTCAGCTCTTTGCCCTGTCCCCGCACCGAGAACTGTGGGTGTTGCCACAGGGGTACTTCAAACTGGGTCAGGCACTGGCCCGACTGAACAGGAAGGAAGAAGCCCGCCGTGCGCTGAAGATGGTTGACAAGTATGATGACTACGAGTTCCAGGAACAACTCGAAGAACGCGTCGAAGAAGAGCTCAAGGGGCTGGACGACTGACAGAGTTCCTGCTCGTGATTGCGTAGAAACGTCAAACGCGAATCAGCATGCCTGCCGATTCGCGTTGTTGTCTAGTGTGAGCGGGGCACGGGGGTCGAACCCGTCTTTCAAGCTTGGGAAGCTCGCGTTGAACCGATCAACTAGCCCCGCATTGTCTCAAAGATAGCACAAATCGTTCAGATATCCAAAAGGAGTTTCTCAGCCACGAGCGCGCGCAGGGCCAGCATCTTGGCGCTGTCGTGTTGCGCAGGATGGTCCTTTCCGGGGAACGGCATCAGTTCCAGGCGTTCCAGAAGATCGCGTGCGGAAATTACCGCTGTGCCGATATCGGCGAGCGTATCGGTCGGAAGAGCACCACGCTGGGCTGTGGATGCGCATAAATCACTTATGGTTTCTGATTCCATTCATCCAGGAACGCCACGGCTCTCCGCAGGTGCGGGATAACGATGGAACCGCCCACAACAAGGGCGACGCTGAAGACATCATAGAGTTCCGCATCCGTTACCCCCTCTTCCTTGCATCGCTGCACGTGATACGACACGCAATCATCGCAGCGCAGCACCATGGATGCCACAAGGCCCAGCATCTCCTTCGTGCGCACATCCAGGGCTCCCGGTTCATACGTCAATGTGTCGACACCGAAGAACCGCTTGATTGCGCGGTTATCGGCTTCAAGGATGCGTTGGTTCATCCTGGTCCGGAACTCGTTGAATTCCTTCACGCGACCCGCCATATGCCCTCCACGACGGTCCTTTCGATGGGTATCATTGTTCTCCCGGAGACGCGGGTTTTGCGCGGTGTTCCTCGAACATGAGCATAAATGACGTCCCGTTATTCCGCGTCACCGACAACGAGCCCTTAAGCTGTTCGGTTAGGGTGCTGACAAGGTGCAGTCCAAGGGTATCCGTCGTTCGCACGTCAATCGATTCGGGGAGACCGACCCCGTCATCGACGACTCCCAGCGCAATTTTCTCCCCTTCCTTGAAGAACCGTATGGTCACCTTTCCCCCGGGTCTCCCTCTAAACGCATGGTGCAAGGCGTTCGTTAACAGTTCATTGACGATCAGGCCGCAGGGTATCGCCGCATCGATTCCCAGGCGCAAGTCTTGCATGTCGAATCTCAGATCGATGGCCTTTCCGCTCTTGAGGTATGACTGTAACAGACCATACGTCAGGCGGCGCAGATAGTCGGTAAAATTCACCCATGCCAGATCTTCCGACTGGTAGAGCTCTTCATGCACGAGCGCCATCGATTTGATGCGTGCCTGGTTTTCTCTCAGGACCTCCTGCACATGTTCATCCGGAATGCGATCCGCCTGGAGGTTTAAGAGACTTGTGATGACCTGAAGATTGTTTTTCACGCGATGATGCACTTCTTTCAGAAGAACTTCCTTTTCGCGCAATGATGCTTGCATGCGTGCTTCCGACCGTCTGCGCTCGGTGATTTCCCTCGCAACGCCGACCACTGCCACGGGCTCCCCTGCATCATTCCGCACCATCGAGGTCCAGAGTTCCACCGGGAACGTTTCACCGTTTTTCCGCCGGTTCATCAGCTCTCCCACCCAACCACCATTCTGTACTTCGGCCCTGAGGTGCTGCGTGAGATCGAACTGCTCACCGCTGGACCGTAAGAACCGTATGTCCCTTCCCAGCACTTCCTCTTCGCTATATCCATAGGTTTCAACAAATGCCTGGTTCACATACAGGATGTGGTTTTCCAAATCGGTCAGAATGAACGAATCTTTTGCGCAATTGAGTGTAAACGCGAGCAACCGGAGTTTGCGTTCGGCCTGCTCGCTGTCACGCCTGGCTGTCGCCTGTTCAGTAATATCTTCGCCGACAAGCAACAAACCCTGAACACTCGTGGAATCGCTCACCTGGGGAGAGAAGGTCATCCGCATCAAACGGACCGCGCCGGTGCGGTGTACCACCGGAAACGTCTCGGCAGTGACTCTTTGCCGGCCGACGACGGAAGCCATCACGCCGGTCAACCGGGCGAAGTCGTTGGCGTCGTCTGCCGCGAGAAGCGATGTGATCGAACGCCTGCCGACAACTTCCTCGGAGGAATAGCCGAAGAGTTCTTCCGCACCGGCATTCCAAAAGCCGATATTCCCTGCCCGATCGGTGCTGATAATGGCAATCGTGCGGGAACTCTCCAGGATCTGCTGGAGAAACTGAATGGTGCTGGTCAGCGTCGTCTCGAGTTGCCGTTGTTCCGTCACATCACGCGAAGTCACTGCAACCCGTGTAACGGCACCCGCGGCGTCGTGGATGGGAACCATGCGCACCTCGGAGTACTCGCCGGCATACACATCCTCCAACCGCATGGGTTGACCACTCAGGAGCACCTGTTCTACTGCTGCTTTTCGAGAGGCTGCAAGATTCGCCGGGAGAGGGGCGAACAGCGACGTACCGGAGGGAAATTGACCGACACGGCGTGCAGTGTCATTCATGTCAAGAATTGTGCCGTCCGGATCAATGAGGTAGGCGGGGTCACCCAGTGTATTCAACAGAATGAGTGACGACGCTTCATTGATCTGCGTCGCCGATTGCCGTGTTCTTCGTCGTTGCGCCGAGATCACCAGAGCAATGCCCACACCGGCGAGAATGATGAGCAGCGCAACGATGAGCAGCGACAGCGACACGGACGGTTCGGCCTGCATGGCCAGCACAGGGGTCTCCCGCATCAGGCCTCCACCGGAAAGGTGATGGAGAAGGTCGTGCCGCGATCGCGAATGAGACCGATCGTACCGTTGAGTTGCTTGGTGAGCGTATTCACCAATTGGAGACCGAGGGTGGTGGTATCCTGGTAGTCAAATTCACGCGGCAGGCCGATGCCATCATCCCGAACGCTCAATACAGCGATCCGATCGGGTGTCACCTCGAGACGTATCTCCACTTCTCCTTCTCGCTCATTCGGGAATGCGTACTTGAGCGCGTTGGAGACCAGCTCATTGATGATCAGGCCGCACGGAATCCCAGTATTGACGGGCAGTTCGATATCTTGCACATTCACCTGCACCTGCACACCGGGCACACTGTAGGATCGCGCAAGAAAGCTCACCAGACTCCGTGCGTATTCCCCGAAATCAATGCGGGCAAGGTTGCCTGATTGGTAGAGTCGTTCGTGGATAAGCGCCATTGAACGGATCCGGTTCTGGC
>PMMO01000013.1 GCA_003162215.1 Ignavibacteriota bacterium | reverse complement strand
ATCAACCAGAACTGGGTTGGAGAGGATACGGTCAATATCACCACGTGCGGAGGGGACGACCCCGACGGGCTATTCATGGGCACCATCAATGTCGATACCGTATCGGACGGTGTCCAGGTGCCGCCCGAGTTTCGTGCCCCCGACGGATCGGTGAATCAATCCCTGGTTGGTCTGCACAAGATGAAGGTTTTCGTGTCGAACAACATTTCCTGGACGGATTCGTTGCTGGATTCCTACTACACCAACAGGAACAATGCCTGGAACACCGTCGGTCCCTATCCTCTTTCGTATCTTGTCTGGACTGGCGGTGTGGCAGGTGGGCATGCTAATCCACCGTATGTTGTATGTAACGTGCCCGGTATCTGGGCGAATAGACGGACTCTGGAATTGGTCGCGGCATATCCCCGCACCATGGCAATGACAGATAACATCTTCATGCGCGTCAACACGGTAACTCCGCCAATCGCTAATGCAGGTATCGTCAATCTGATGGGAGGATGGAACCAGTACCAATGGGGCGATCCGGCTTGGCCGGCACCGCCGGACATTGTTCATTCCGCGTATGTATTTGGTGATCAGAGTGCGGCGACCGTTCCCGGATACAGGAACGGTGTAAAGACGGAAGATGCGGATGTCGGCATTGCCAAGTTCACCGATTTTATTGAGAATTTTGCACAAGCCGGGACGCCTGTGCTTTCAGGAATCGATGGACTGCCTGTCGGGTCGCTTATTTGGAGCGACCAGAAGATTTCCAATGCAGAGGGATATGACAGAGTTCAACAAGTATACAGGATGGTAGTTGGAGTCCAGGAAACACCGGCAGTTGCAGCAGGCTACTCGCTAGACCAGAACTACCCCAACCCCTTCAACCCCTCGACCACGATACGCTACGGCCTGCCGAATCGTGCGCGCGTTACGCTTGCCGTCTTCAACACCCTGGGTCAGCAGGTTACCATTCTCCAGAATGGTGAAAAGGACGCTGGTCATCATGAAGTGAAGTTCGACGGATCCAATCTCCCGTCGGGAGTGTACTTCTATCGAATTGAAGCAGGAAGTTTCGTCCAGACGTGCAAACTCATTTTGCTCCGTTAGCATGGAAACGGCTGTAAGTCAAGTTCTTTGAAAAATGATCCCGATTGGAGAGCGTCCTTCGACGATCATCAAACTAGTATGCGCGGGTTCGGCCTGGTGAAGGTCTACCTGTGTCTCTTCAAAACTCCGTCCACGCACAAAACAGCGAATCCGAATTGCCATCGCTACTTTGTTATGCACCGATGTACAGGACAAAAAGCCGAAATGATCAGAGCCTTCCTATCGTATCGAACATCGTACTCAAATCATGAATCACGATGGGATTATGCCTCGGATGGAATATTGACGAGGGACACGCCGGAAATTGGCGGACTCCTGCTCTACGATATCAACGATTCCAGTTTCACGAATGCTTTGTCGTCAATCCCGTAGATCCTGTTGATCACGCGGACCAGATCCTCCAGATCCACTCCCGTTCGGTTGGAGAAGATGACTACCGCATACTTCGCCGAGGGCTTCATCAACACTATGGTTCTGAATCCTCCATTGGAGCCGGTGTGGTAGACAAGCTTGGAATCGCCGGAACCGGCCACGAACCACCCGAAGCCATATGAGAGGTTCCTCGCGGTATCTATCGGAAACTGCGCTGACTGGGCTTCTTTCACCAAAGCCGGATCCAGCACACGCTTCTGCTGAATGGCAGTGATCCACCGCAGATAGTCGTCAATCGACGTGTACACTCCGCCATCCCCCATCGTCGAGAAGAAGAGGCTCTCTTTGGCGTCCGATATCCTGAAAGTGTCCTTCTCACATTCATATCCGAACGAGCGATCGGATATTTTGAAATCCGGCTGTATGACGTTGCTACGCACCATATTCAGCGGGGCGAACACATGGTTGCAGATATACGCCGGATAGGTTTCACCGGATAGTTTCTCGATGATCAGCGAAAGGAGACAGAATGCCGCGTTGCTGTACCGGTACCGTGATCCGGCCGGGAAATAGACCGAGTCAACTGATCGGAGAGCTGTAAACACATCCTTGTCCCAGAACTCTTTGTACTGCGCTCTATCCACATAGGAATAGTGTTCCATGATGCCGGAGCTGTGGGTGAGGAGTTGCCGCACCGATACAATGCTAGCCACTGTCGATGTGAAATCCGGAAAGAACCGGCTCAGTTTGTCGTCCAGGGACAGTTTGCCTTCACGGTGCAACTGCAGAATCGCGTAGGCGGTGAACTGCTTGGTCATCGAGCAAATGTTGAAGTTCGTTGAAGGCGTTATCGGCGTATTCGATTCCAAGTCAGCGACGCCATATGCCCTCTTGAAGACGACAATGCCGTCCTTGATGACTGCTATGGCAGCTCCCGGGTAGCCGCTTTGATAAGTGGACGACATCAGAGAGTCGGTTCGGCCATTTTCGTTCTGCGCACTGCCGCCGATTGTCATGAACAACAAGAGACACAGGATGATCAATCGCTTCATAGTTGTATTCTCGGTTAAATGGAGGAAAGAACCTGCTCCTCTGCGAAATCCCTATCCCTAGTCGAAACTCCATCTGCGCACAAAATAGCGAATCCAAATTCAAATCGCTACTTTGTTCTGTTACAGCTCGAGACCGGCATCCGCTGGCGCCGACAGAGCTTCAGAATATTCTGGAAATGGAAGAGCGGGTCGACGCCTGGCCGGCCAGCAATCCCTCAAACCCAGATCAATGTGATCAAGCAAATGGCAACCGAGAATCCGCTCTGGGGAGCTCCGCGAATTCACGGAGAGCTCTTGAAACTGGGGATTGACATCTCGGAGTCTACTGTCCTACGGCATATGCCGAAGAAAGCTCCGAAGACAACCAAGCAGCGCTGGAAAACCTTCTTGAAGAACCGCTCCGCACAAATCGTCTCTATTGACTTCCTCGTTGTCCCGACCATCACCTTCAAGTTGCTCTACGCCTGGTCTTTCTCTCACACGATAGACGCAGGATCATTCATTACAATATAACTACCCATCCTACCGCTCATCGGTGTGCTCACCAGTTGCGAAATGCATTCTGCGATCATGAACCTCCCAGATTCCTTTACTACTTCAGACACGATGCATAACAATCCAGCGATCAAGCCATCCGTGAGAAGACCGGACTTGCACAGGCTTGATTCTCATCAATTTAAGTTTATATTTCACAGTATATACTATGGAGGACAATACTCATGAATGCAACGGCGAAACAGCTTCGTTTCAATACCAAATCATTGCTTCAGTCGGTGGCACGCGGAGAGGAAGTGACCATTACGATGAGAGGAAAACCTGTCGCGCGTCTTGTCACGGTCAATCGCCGTAGAAAGAAGAAGGGCGAAGACGATACGATATTTGGCATGTGGAGGGACCGAAACGATCTGCGGGAGGTCCAGAGTTATGTCCGAAATATCAGGAAAGGGAGATTCTAATGCTGCTGATCGATACAGATGTGATTATTTGGTATATGCGCGGTAGCGAGAAAGCCTCCGCCCTTATTGATAAACAGGAGCCGTTTTCAATATCTGCCGTAACCTATATGGAATTGGTGCAGGGCATGAGAAATAGAACCGAATTCAACCGGTTCAGAAGAATGATCCTTAGCAAGGACATAGCAATCATCCAGATCAGTGAAGAGATTTCATCTCGTGCGATATATTATGTGGAGGAATATTNNTGTCAAAGATCTTGATGTTCAGAGCTTCGTGCCATGAAAACGTAACTGTCCCTCTTCACAAATTCCATCCGCCCATCGAATAGCCAATTCGCGTTGAAATCGATGCCTTTGCTCTCGTCAATCGGATTCTCTGAAGGGAATTACCGCAAGTGGAGGGCGACAAAGTGCTCAGGGAAAGTGTTGACAGATTTGCGCGCAAACGAGACGGAGAAATGGGTCGGGATGAGGGACGCGAATGGTGTGAGTGCGGTACAAAGCAGAACGACCCAGCCGTTGAGCCGGGTCAATCCATNNTCGTGCACCCACCAGGACTCGAACCTGGAACCCACTGATTAAGAGTCAGTTGCTCTACCAATTGAGCCATGGGTGCGGATTCCGTGCCGCACGACTCCCTACTTCGAGGGTGTCGCAGGAACCGGTGAAGGGTTCGACTGCGCCGGCATGGTCTCGGGAACTTCCGTCGGCGGGAGCTGCGGAGTTACGGCGCTTTTTCCCCCTTTGGATAGGACGCTCTCGACATTGCCGGAAGCTCTTGAAGGGAGGAAAAATACGTTGATCACGAGGCTGAGAACGATGAACGCCGCGGCGAGTATCTGGGTGCCGCGGATAAGAAAATCGGCTGTCCGCCGGACCCCGAAGACCATGCCGACATTCCCCCCTCCGAAGGTTCCGGCGAGGCCGCCTCCCTTGCTCGACTGCATCAATATCACGACAATCAGAAGGAGACAGATGATAATCTCAAGAGACATCAATACTGTAAACATGGAGGCACTCGATGTGGTAGAGACTTAATAATCATAATAAAATACCAAAAATTGTATTCTGATGCAATAGGTCCGGCTAGATATCGTATCCCCATTCCCTCAACCTTTCGGCAGTGAGGCTTCCGGGGGTGGGGGCGTCTTTTTCCGCGCTCACCAGCCGCTCGATGTACTTGCCGATAACGTCGAATTCCAGGTTTACATGCATCCCCATACGGACATGGGAGAGCGTGGTTTTGCTGAGTGTATGGGGGATGACCGCGACCGCAAGCTCATTCCCCCCGGCGGAGGCCACCGTAAGGCTGATCCCATCGACGGCTATCGAACCGACGGGAATCACGTACTTCGCGAAGG
>PMMO01000095.1 GCA_003162215.1 Ignavibacteriota bacterium | reverse complement strand
ACATTTCTATCGAGCTACAATACCGCACCCCGGACACCGCACCCCGGACACCGCACCCCGGACACCGCACCCCGGACCCCGCACCCCGCACCCCGCTAACACCTGTCACATCCGCCGTCAAGACAAATTGAACTCTCGACTACAAAGAGGTCAGTGCAAGTGCAGGCCCTTCACACAAGAGTCTCCGGTCCCTTCCCTCCTCTCCAAAAAGAAACGCTCCTTGAATTTTACTCCTGCTACTCGATTTCCTCGCTCAACGGAGAGGCCGCCATGGCACTTTGCGTCGGATGGAGTTATGAAGAGAGACAGGCATCTCAGTGCAAATGCGGGGCAGATCAAGAGTGAACCCGAAATCGGTCCGCCATCTCGGGATAGGGAGGAGAAATGGGATTGTCAAAGGAATGATGTAGTGGCGCTAATCATTCCCTAATCGCCCTGATCGGATGGTTCATGGATGATGGCCCGCAATGTTCCCCGATCAAGTTCTTGGTGATCAGGTACAACCAATTGAACAAAGGGATCGTCTCTCCGCACGATGATGTGACTGCCTTCCTGCCGTCTGAAGACAAAACTGGCCTTCCCAAGTGCCTTGACACATTCCCGGCCAGATATTCGGGGAAGTCCACTCATACCGCAACCAATAAAGCCTCGAACCGCTCCTCCGGAACCCTCAACTTGTCATCTTCAAGGGCTCGAACATAGCCTTTGATGGCTTCTCGAATGTTGGCAATCGCGTCTTCTCTCGCCTTGCCTTGGCTGATGCACTCCAGGAGGCTTGGACACTCAGCCACCCAGTATCCATCTTCACCTGGGTAGAGGATAACCTGTCTCATATTTTTATCTCTTTCTTCTTTTTCACAATATCAACAAACGAATGCTCATTGTGCAACACAGCCTTGCCCGTTACAGCAAGCGAAGCGGTGCCATTGGACATCAAAGGCAAGTACTCCATGTTGCGCATGCTCGTTCCTTAGCTGAAAACCATCTACTCCTGAAGCATACACAATATTGGAGCACAGTGAAATCGTTATTCTCTTCTGCGTCAATATTCACTGTGCGGTCGCACTCTTCATCACCACCGCTCCCTCGATGGCCTTCAACGCCATAGCCTGGACCTGGCCTTGCGCCGCGGAAAGCTGCTTGGTCATTGTCTCCAGCTGGACCGCCTGACGCTTCACCATCTCTTCCAGTCCGGCGATCTTCAACGCGGTGATGTTCCTTTCGGCCTCGATCTCCATCTTGACCAGTTTCGCATCGAGTGCGGCCTGCTTCTGGGCTTCTGATCGGGCCGCCTGCTCCGCCTGTTTGATGGCAGCCGACAACTCCCGAGGAAAACGCTCGACCTGCACCTGCAAATCCTGTACCTCGACCTCGCGGGTTTCCATCACGCGCTGGCGCTCCTCAATTTCCTGATCGGACTTCTCACGCTGCTCCTGAAGGGCCTTCTGCAACGCTGCCTGCTGCGAGGCGTACTCGTCCGCTTCCTTCCGCCGTTTCAGTGAAAGCTTGTATGCATACTCCTCCTCATCGCGTTCTCGGGTCCGCTTCGTTCTTGCCTCATGATCCGCCTGCTCCCGGGTCCACTCCTTGTTTGTCCGCTCAATGGTGATCCTCGTATCGGTTTCTTGTTGGTTGAGGTCGGCCTCAAGAGCTGCGCGGCGCTCCGCCGCGACCTCAAGGATCGCCTTCAGAGAAACCATCCCGGCATCGATATCGTGGAGTTCCTTCAGCCGGGCGTTCTCAGTGTCGATAGCAATGCGGATTTCGGCGAGCTTCACTGCTTCCTGCCCGAGTTGTTGCGACAGGTCGGTGAGCACCCTGCCTATGGAGAGCTGCAGGTCGCCAATCTCCCGGGTCACACGTTCCACGGTGTAGGCCATCGTCTTCTCGACGCGGGCTCGATTTGCCGCTGTCTTCATGGCGGCTTCCTTCTCCTCAGGTTCGGCAGCTACAGACTCGATTGTGGGGAGGAGTTCGGCGAGTTCCTTGGCCGCCGTTTCTCGGACGGCCTTGCTAGTGCGGCGAAGAGGTTTCTCTTTCATTTGTCGCCTCCGGTGGAATAGTGGGGGATGGAACAATCTTACAGGTGTCTGGTCTGAGTCTCAAGCGGGGCGGATCGGTCCCAGGAAGTCCCCTTCCGTCCGGTTATCACGCCATGGTCGCCGCACTCCGGGCATAGATACCATATCTCTCCGGCTTCCGGAAGAAGGGACCCTTCGATCTCCCCCGGACATCTCTTCCGTCCGGGGCTCCGTCGACAGGTGATGTTGGTCCGCCCAGCCGGAGACGGATGGGGCATGGTCACCCACCCTACCACCTGACGGAGGAAAACTGCGAGAGCCACTGCAGGGCCGGGCATCTTCGAGAGCTCCCCCTGTTCATTCAGGAAGTGCCGCACATTCGCATGCAGGGTTCCAATCATAAGGATCGCGCCGGGAAAATCGGGACGAACAGAGATTACCCTGTGTAATGTAGCCAAATCCACCGAGCAATCCAAAAGAAAGCGATGAGGATGTTGATCTCGACAAGGTATGGCATCAATCGAGCGATGCATCTCGAGTAGGATTATTCGACTTCCGGTATTTGCGTTCTTGTTATCCCTCTTCATAACTCCATCCGCGAATAACATCAGACCCGATACAGGGATGGGCTCTCCGTCGCGGCATCGAGCGGGCTAACACGCTGTCATGCCCCCGGCGGCATTTTGTCAAGGATGGAATACTGATTCGCGAACAGATGTGATGTGCTTCAGGTTTCTCAGCACCCTCCCCCTGGACCCAGGTTCGAGTTCGGAAGATCCATCGACGTGATACTTGGTGCTTACGCTGGGTTTGCGTTTCATCGGCTCTCCGCGTTTCTCTCAAGTGCACAGGGAAGATACCCACAGCCCGCGGCCATGTCAAGCAGGCCAGATATTTGTGATGAGTATAACTCGGCCTGCAAGTTGAACAGGACAATTTTCCTGAGAGGGTAAACTCTCTTCCTTCGCTTTTGATTCTGCGCAAGCAAGTCAAGAATTTGCTACACTTCCGCTGCACTGCGCCTCAGAGCCATTGGCGCAGGATCCACGAATAAAACAAAGCCCCAAATCCAGAACGGATTCGGGGAAGGATTGAGCGGGCCAGAGGATTCGAAGCCCAAAACCGGTCAACGCTAATCAGCAGTTCAAGGGGGAGGTGGTGGGGAAGTTCTAGATCGCGGTGCGGGGGTGACTAAAAGGTCAGTGCTGTCTTTGCGAGCACGCATCTCAGTGCGAAGCAATCTCGATTTCACGCTGNNTACCAGCTGAGCTACGCCAGCATGGATTTGAATATAGACGAATCTACGCTGACTTGCAACGGTCTAAGAGCCATCCGCACGACCGGTATCGTACAGCTTGACCGGTTTGGCGTGGGCCTTCCGCATGCGAATATTCATCATTTCCACAAACACTGAGAACGCCATCGCAAAATAGATATACCCCTTTGAAATATGCTGATGAAGTCCCTCCGCGACCAAAGTCACACCGATAAGCAGCAGNNAAGCTCAAGGCAAGCATGGTGATGGTGGGATGCTGATGCACGAATCTGCTGAGTGCTCCTGAAGCCACCATCATTACAATCACGGCCATGACGATCGCGGCAATCATGATTGCAACATGGTTGGCCATACCCACCGCCGTGATGACGGAATCCAGTGAGAAGACAATGTCTAGAATCATGATCTGCAGGATTGTTCCCCAGAATGACATCGCCCGCCGTGTCGACGTGCGTTCCTCCGATCCTTCAAGCTTATCGTGGATTTCAAATGTGCTCTTCCCAATCAAGAACAGCCCACCGCATATCAAGATCAGATCGCGCCCCGAAACGGCAAATCCTGCCACATCNNCAACGGCTCGGTCAAACGCATGATCGCCGAAAGCGACAGTAGCAGAAGGATGCGCGTGACCATTGCGGCTGCAAGCCCGACCGTCCGGCCACGCGCCTGCTGATGCGGCGGCAATTTTCCGGATAGGATCGAAATGAAAATGATGTTGTCGATCCCCAGAACTATTTCCAGCACCGTCAAGGTGATGAGCGCAATCCATGCTTCAGGTTGTAGCAGCCATCCCACTGTGATTCCCTTTTCAGTTCTGAACTCTGAGTTCCCCATTCCCCATTGAACAGGGGGTGAGGATCATTTCATCAGCTCCATCGCCGCCCGAATCTGCATCNNTCCTTCGGCCATTCATTGTTGAGCAATGCCATGGCACGATGCAATCTGTTCATCGCACCCGGGACAGCATTCATTCGGGAAGCTGATACACCCTTCAACACCAACTCGCGCCGTTGGGCTGCATCGCCGCGGGGCAGACGGATCACCACCGCCATTCTGTCACCGTCATAACACCAACCCGTTGAATCTCCCAACTTCCCCGGCGGTATGATTGTGCCATTGCATTCGACGCTTGAAGGAGGCCACGCAAGAAGACACCGTACTTCATATCCCCGGATCGTGCTCATGCCCTTGAACGCGCCTTCCCGCGGACCAATCCTAACGCGCAGCGTTGCCTCCGTTCCCACCTGTGAACTGACCGGTGTCCATGCACATTCTCCACGTTGGTAGCCGAGCGAATTCCCTTCATCTTCATACACGCGGACAGACCCACTGTCACCCGGGAAGACAGTGAGGATCAGCGGATCCACTGGCCGTTCTCCGGTGTACATCATATCGGGTTGCATCGGAATTATCGCGCCCGCCCGAACAAACACCGGGATCTCATCAAGTGTGTACTGTCGTTGACCACTCACAGGACCTTTGATCCGCGCTCCTGTACACCATTCCACCCACTCTCCCGACGGCAACCAGACATGACGTGTGGCAAATTGACTGTTCGTATCGACGGGAGTTGATATTGGAGCCACGATCATGTCATTGCCGAAATAGTACTGATCAGTGGATGTATAGGCCTCGGGTGCTTCGGGGTGCTCATAGTAGAGAGGTCGAACGACCGCCACTCCTTCGTCATATGTGCGGCGCGAAGCAGTGTAGAGATACGGAATCATGGCGTACCGCAGCCTGTATGCTTCGCGCATCACCAGGAAGTTATCGTGCGGGTAGGCCCAGATGCGCCGTTCGGCGCCGGGATTCTTCGTGGTATGTGTGCGAAGAATCGGGCTGAACGCGCCGAATTGAATCCACCGGGTGTACAACTCGGGGCTGACAACTCCCGGCATGTGGCCGCCGATGTCATGGCTCCAGTAACCAAAGCCGACATTTGCCGCGGTTGCTGTGAAATAGGGCTGGAATGCCAGAGATTCCCAGACGGAAATGACATCACCGGAGAATCCCACCTGATAGCGATGATTCCCCAATCCACCCCAGCGGTGGAACAACAACGGCCGTGCACGATTCTGTCGCTCCATGTCTGTGAAGAACACATAGTTTAACCACCATGTCGGCGTCACGCCCGGGATTTTTGTACTCCCCCATTGTTGCCAATCGAGCCACCAGAAATCAATGCCGCGTTTTTCCAGAGGATGAATAACATGTTCAAAATAGTTGAGTGCAAAGTGCTTGTCGACGATATCGAAGGGCACATAGTTCTTCGTCACAGGATCGATGCCCATCGCCCGCGCCATCGCAGGATATTGCTCTTCGTGCGGCTGAATCCCGGATGCGGGATGAACGTTGAGGGTGGTCTTCAGACCGTGGTCTTCACACCAATGGAGAAATGCATCGGGGTCGGGGAAAAACGCACGGTCCCAGGTATACCCCGTCCACCCGAGCGTCTGACCTGCCTGATCACGAACATTCTTGCCCCACCGTTGGTTGAAGGTCAGGTGCCAGTCCATGTCGACGACGAGAACATCGAGAGGGACATTGTGCATGCGAAATTCCCCCACGAGATCCTGGAGCTCGCGGTCCGTGTACGCCCAGTACCGCGACCACCAAGTACCGAAGGCAAAGCGCGGTGGCATCGGTATCCTTCCTGCAACGCGGATGAAATCTCCAAGCGCCTCCTTGTACACATGCCCATAACCGAAAAAGTACCAGTCCTGGCGCTCTCCTTCAGGTCGTGCGAGTACCCAGGGCCAGTCGCTGTTGTCAAACAGTTGCCGCTGCGTATCATCAACGAGCACCCACCCATCGCGTGAAACCAATCCGGGCTCAAGCGACGTCGATCCCTGGACACCGTCGAGGGTTCGCGTGGTTCCCAGCAAGTTTGCAGTGTCCTTCATGCCCGGTCGCCACACAACAGGTTCCCCCTTCATGCGGAAGGAAATGAGAAGGTTCTCAGCCGAGAATCGTCCGCTGTTTTCCCTGTAACGCAACGAGAGATGTTCCGTCGTGATCTCCAGCCAGCCGCTGTTGCGGCGCGTCGAGAAGGCCGGAACCGGGAGTCGCCGATTCAGGAACACGAGCGATGCATGGTCCTCAAACACACCGCCGGCCACCCATTCCATACGCAGAAGACGGGAAGTTAAAAGGGTGAAACGGGCATTGCCGCTTTTCACGATCGCGGCGGCGTCAGCGTGAGGGTCCGTCGACTCACCCGCGTGGGAAAAGCATGCAACCATTGATGTCAGGATCACCGCAAGGGCGATGCTACAAAACGTTCGTGACTTCGAGATCATTGGGGCTCTTCGTTTGGATAGCACACCGGATGGATCGGAAAGTACCGGGCGTTGATCGCACGTGCAACACGATACGCACAGTACGCAAAGAACGGTGCGACATACACATCGATGCTGTAGTGCACATGCTGCATCAGCACACAGGTCGCCACGCCGGTAACGCAGAGAAGGAATACCACACGGGTTGCTTTTGAAGGCATGACAAGAAAGAGAAGAAAGAGCGTCGAAGTATGACCCGAAAAGAAGAGGTCCTTCGTCAGCGTCATTCCCGTGCCGAATACCTCCACGAACGGATCCTTCAACGCCACCATGGTCGCCGGCGGTTCGAGCGGCGTCAGCGCCATGGCAACGATGCGGAATACCACCATTACGACGTACGCCTGAAATGCCAGGACGCATCGATCGGGATGACGGGACAGCAGCAGCAAGCCACCGACGAGTCCGGCATAGATGAAGCCGAATGTCACCCAGGTCACATCGCGCGGTGCGAACAGCTGGAGAAGGGGGTCGGCCAGTACGCTGCCCTGTCGCGTCTCTATCGCAAGAAGAAACCGCGAGAGAACAATAAGGGCCACCACAAGGGCGGGCAGCGTTACCAGCACACGCACACGGAAGCCTCGTGAGCGCCAGGCTGCGCGCCAGAGGCCTGAGACAGGAGCAAGAGTCATGGACAAAAAGCTAAAAACTCCGCAGCCGAAAGTCAACGCCTTATTCCGCCTGCATATCCGGAACGGCTTCTGCAGGCCTGGGTTTCCAGGGTCAGACCCCTCTACTCAAACAGCCACTCCAAGAATTTCTGCAGCCCGTTTTGCCGTCCTGTGGGCCTCTCCTGATGTGGCGCCCATTCTAGGTATTTCTCCCGCCTGACAATACCTATCGGCCCCTCGTAGATCCCCCCATGCGCAAAGCCATCATATACACGCACAGCGAGCAGGTTCTCCCGGTCTGCCAGAAGCATCTCGTTCGGAATCGTGTACGCCCGCCAACGCCGATACTCATCCCCGCCATAGGTGTACCTTGTGCCCGTCTTTCCAATTCGCTCGCCATTGAGGTATGCCTCATCTATGTCATCGATCTTCCCCAGGAAGAGTATGAGGTGCTGCCCCATAAGCTCCGGGTTCAGTCTGAACTTCACCCTGTACCAGCCGAACCCGTCATACCCTTTGTGCCCTTGGGTTTCCCAGAAGGCAGGCACACGAATTCTTTCCCAGTTCCCATCGTCAAATTGCGAAGCCCTCCAAGCCATGTCATCACCAATCTTGAACTTCCACGTCATCGGTAGTGGCTGATCTACGGCAAGCGAGTGCGAAAGCTCTTTGATCGCCGGTTCCCCACGAACAATACCTCCCCCCAACTCCGCATCGTAGACGCGAACAGCGATCACATTCGATTCCTCTGGCCGGAGGCAGTACGCAGGTAGATAGTAGAATCGGAATTCATTATAAGCTGTTCTATAATCCGGGGGAAATTGCCCTCTGAAACCCATGAATTGGCCGTTGACATAGACCTCGTCGACATCATCGACGACGCCGAGATCCAGGTAAAGCTGTTTCTGTAGCCACTCTCTGGGAATATTGACCCTTTTCCGGTACCATGCGTAACCATCGTATCCGGGAAACCCCTGTTCCTCCCATTGGCCGGGAACCCGCAGTGTCACCCAGCCGGCATCATTGAACGACGGTTCAGCCCATCTGGGGTCATCTCCGATTTCAAAGCGCCATTCCCCACGGAGATCGATGAGACGATTGTACTGCTGCGCATAAGCCCCGCTGCCCGTCCCTACGATCACGATGAGGGCGGGCAGCAGGAAGAGAGCCAGGAAAGCGGCGCACTTGGGGTTTCTGAACATTTTCTTGGATCCTTATTCTGGCCGGACATATTTGCGATTCTGGCTTCCGAGCAGCGCAACTTGCAGACGGGCCGCAACGGAGTTGAACAGTGCATCGGCATCCTTGTACTCGCGAGCACCCTCTTCCTTGAAGAGCACCGGAGAATCGAACACCAGACTCGCCAGATATGCCTTGTAGCGGACGGATGGTGTCGATCCCAGCACAGCCAGCGAGCTGATTTCCTGCCGCAAGGCGGGGCACTGCACTTCCGGGACGAACAACTTCATCCGGATCACGTGGCCAAGCGCTGACTCAATCACTCCGGCGTTCCCGGTTTTCAGGCATTCGAGATATCGGCAGCTGATCTTCTCCAGGTTTGTGCTCCGGTGGGTTTCGAGCGTTGAGAAATAGCCCGGTTGAGCGGCCGCGGTCATTACCGCCATGAGCACCATCGCCATCGTCGTCACTGCTACTCTCTTTTTCATGGATCTTTCCTTTCTGGAAGCGCTGTGGGTGTTTGTCACTTGATCTGTACAAGAATNNTAAAGATGTCCATAGAGAGTAAACAATTGTCACAAATTGTCACAAAGGACGTTCAGGCTTGCATCAACAGCTTATATCCAGCTCCATGAATTGTGAGTATAACACGAGGATGCGCCGGGTCCGATTCCACTTTTTGGCGCAGACGGAGGATGAAATTATCGACTGTGCGGGTGCTGACGGATTCGTCATAGCCCCACACCTCGCTGAGCAACTGGTCGCGCGTGACGGTGTGGTTGCGGTGCTCGTAGAGAAACTTCAGAATTTCGATTTCCTTTGGTGTCATCGCNNCGCAGGCTGAAGGGTTTTGTCATATAGTCGTCTGCCCCGAGTTCGAGACCCAGCACCTTGTCTACCTCTTCCCCTTTTGCCGTGAGCATGATCACCGGCGTGCGCACCCCCTTCGCGCGTGCTTCACGCAACACATCATATCCCGATTTCCTGGGAAGCATCACATCGAGAATAGCCAGATCCCAGGTTTGGTCCAGAAGCGTTTGAAGCCCCTGAGATCCATCTCCCACAACGGTGACTTCATATCCGTCGATTTCAAGATTGTCCCGCAGTCCTATTTGCATTGCCGGTTCGTCTTCGATAACAAGAATCCGTGCCATGGGTCTTTGCCTGCTGCGATGTGAGGTTACGCTGTCCGGGAAGGAAATACCAACCGCACCGTGGTTCCTTTGTCCGGGATACTCTCCAGTTCAATGCGGCCACCGTGTGCATCCATAATGTGTTTTACCAGTGACAATCCAAGGCCGCTCCCCTTTGTGTCATGCACGAATCCGCTCGGGACGCGGAAGAATGCCTCGAAGATCTTCGTGTGATATTGCGGAGCAATGCCTATTCCCTGATCCGTTATTTCGACGCGTACATCGTTCGCCGTGCGCATCATCTTCACCCGGAGGTACTTCTTCGGCCCGCTGTATTTCACGGCGTTATCCAGAAGGTTGATCAGCGCTTCGGCGATCGCTTCCCGGTCCACTGCTGCAACCGCTTCATCCTGCGGCAGTTCCACAACCGGGGTGAAGCCTGCGTGCTGCAGATGTGGCATGTACGTCGACAACACGTCGCGGACAATGTCGCGCATGGAACAGGGTACAAGTTGATACGGCTTGCGGCCGGCTTCCATTCGCGAAAAGTTGAGAAGATTGTTCACCAGATGCGTCAACCGTTCGGTTTCGCGGAGGATGGTGCTGTAGTATTCCTGCTTCTTCTGTTCATTCTTGAGACGGCCCATCTCCAGCGTCTCTGCGAACATTCTGATCAGGGCGAGCGGTGTGCGCAGTTCGTGGGAAACGTTGGAAACGAAGGTCGCTTTTGCCCGCGCCAGCTCCGTTTGTGCCCGCACATTCCGGTACACCAGAATCACGCCCGCAAGGAGTATGATGTTCAAGACTGCAACAAATGCGATGTTGCGCACGAGGCGCGCACGGATGATTTCATCGAGTGTCACTCCGCGGGACCCGATGGCTACCTCGAGGTCCGGAAACAACCAGAGATCGCGCCGCTGCACAATCTCGCTCTCGCGCATTGGACTGCTTGCAGCAATTGCTGAGGATTGGTGCTTCCGGAAGACCCCGAGCACAAACTCCTCACCGGCAGCTTCAGCCAACCTGCCTGCGAGCATTTTCGTGATGAACTCTTCCTCACGAAACACCAGGCCTGCAAACCGGGGCAGGACGCTTCCGGAATCATTGGCAAATATCAGGACAATGCGTTGGTCGGCCGCAGATGGCCCTCCCACCACAAACGGCTCGAGTTTGCGGTACTCAAGAGAACGGTAGCGGAGAAGTTGTTCCAGACTTTCGTTGTGACGGCGAAGCTGTGCGACAAGCGTCTCTTGCACCGCGTTGTATGCCGGAACACCTTCGCGGAGCACGATCTTCACATTTTCTCCTGCGCTATCGGCAATCACGATCGATTCCACGACCGGGGTCCGGTCGAGGAACATCCGCGCGCCCTGTTCTGCCGATCGCTCCGGCTTTTGCATCTGCAGTCGCAGCGTCGCTGCCCAATAGGCGCTCACATCCCAGGCATACTGATTGAGCGAGTAGAGCATCACATCGAGCTGCCGTCGGTATAGGTCGCGCATCATTTCTTCGCTCGATGAAAATGTTCCTATCTGATACGCGGAAAGAAACAGTACGGGAAGCAGAACTAACAAGACTATCAACAGCATCAGGCGTCTGGATGTACCGGGAGCGCGGAGAGTGTTCATCGGAGCCGGAATGAGGTTGTGAAAAGTGTAATGTACGGGGCCACGACGTGAGATACAACTCGCAGGAGATACCCCACTCCTCTAGAACGCGATACTCAGTCCCAGCGACGGGAAGATGGGTGTTCCGTAGAAGGGGCGTTCCCTCAACGATCCGGCGTCGTCGATGGAGTATCTCATCTGTTGTAGCTTCAACGCCGCCGCAGTCAACGCCACCGCAGGTTGGCGCGGTTCCTTAACATAGATATATTCCGTATATTGTTGACATATCCTTCCAAGGAATTCCGTTATGCTTCCCGCTCCCTATCGCACATTTGTCCGCCGCATTGCTGCGTCCATCCCCGAACAACGGATTATCACCGACGAACTCCGCACACTTGCGTACGGCACCGACGCGAGTTTCTACCGGCTCATACCCAGGGTCGTTCTCAAGGTCGAGACTGAGGAAGAGGTGATTGCTATACTTGCAAGCGCGCGCCGCCTTATGCTGCCCGTCACGTTTCGATGCGCCGGCACCAGCCTTTCCGGACAGGCAGTGTCCGACTCGATTCTTATGTTGTTGGGCAGTGGATGGACGCGGTGGTCCATTGCCGGGGATGCTTCGAGCATTCGTCTGCAACCCGGGATTATTGGTGCGCACGCAAACTTGTTCCTCGCGCCCCATGGACGGAAGATCGGACCCGACCCTGCTTCAATCAATGCCGCAATGATCGGCGGGATCGCTGCTAACAACGCCAGCGGGATGTGCTGCGGAACTGCTCAAAACAGCTACCGCACGCTTGCCGCCATGCGCATCATTTTCGTTGACGGCACGTTGCTCGATACCGCCGACCCGGAAAGTCGCCGCCGGTTCCAGGAATCGCATGCGGAAATGCTGGAGGCAATTTCGGCGTTGGCTTCTTCGGTGAAAGCCAACGCTCCCCTCGCCGACCGGATACGGAACAAGTTCAAGATGAAGAACACCACGGGCTACAGTCTGAATGCCCTTGTGGATTTCGACGATCCCATCGATATCATTCAACATCTTATGATCGGGTCGGAAGGCACGCTGGGTTTCATCGCGGAGGTCACCTACATGACCGTCCCGGAACACCCGCACAAGGCTAGTGCCCTCATATTGTTTCCAGATAGTGCCGCGGCCTGCTCAGCGGTCGCCGTGCTCAAGGCATCACCGGTGGATGCAGTAGAATTGATGGACCGCGCTTCCCTTCGTTCTGTCGAGGAGAAAACCGGCATGCCACGGTTCCTCAAAGAGCTCGGCCCGGACGTCGCCGCCCTGCTTGTGGAAACGCGCGCTGCAACCGCCGGGCAGATGGAGAATAATATCCACGCCATCACCACTGCTCTCACGGGTTTTTCCACAGTTCGACCTTTCGCCTTCACCGATGCAGCCGGGGAATACACAATTCTGTGGAACATCCGCAAAGGACTGTTTCCGTCGGTCGGCGCGATGCGCCAGACAGGCACCACGGTCATCATCGAAGATGTCGCATTCCCTGTTCCCCGGCTTGCTGAAGCAACGCTGGATCTGCAGAAGCTATTCCGGAAATACAGGTACACCGAGGCAATCATCTTCGGGCATGCACTCGAAGGCAATCTCCACTTCGTGTTTACACAGGAATTTTCAACGCCCGCCGAAATACAGCGCTACCGCGTCTTCATGGATGATGTGACGTCGCTGGTGGTCAACAAGTACGATGGTTCACTTAAGGCAGAGCATGGGACAGGGCGCAACATGGCACCATTCGTGGAATTTGAATGGGGACATGACGCATTTGCGCTCATGAAAGAGATCAGGAAGATCTTCGACCCCCTTCAGCTTCTGAATCGGGGGGTAATCCTGAACGACGACCGGCAGGCGCACATCAAGAATCTCAAACCACTGCCGGCTGCTCATGCACTCATTGACAAGTGCATTGAATGCGGCTTCTGCGAGGTGCATTGCCCGTCACGCAATCTCACGCTCACGCCAAGGCAACGCATCGTGGCGGTGCGGGAGATTTCACGCCTTCGCGATACCAACGATGACCCTTCCCGCCTTGCTGTTTTCAGAAAGAAATTCCGGTATGCCGGCGACGCAACGTGCGCTACGGACGGCCTCTGCGCTACAAGTTGCCCGGTAGGTATCGACACGGGCACGCTGATCAAGGTATTGCGCCATATTGGCACAAGTCCGACCGCAAACAGCGTTGCCACATTGCTGTCGGAGCATATGGATGTGGTCACAACGGGAATGCATTTTGGACTTGAGGCAGTGCATGTCGCGCACACGCTGCTGGGCACCTCACTTATGCGCGTGCTCTCGAAGGGCATGCGCGCACTCTCCGGCGGAAGGATCCCGCTCTGGAACGAATTCATGCCCCGGGGCGCTGATGTGGTATCGCCCAACAACACCAATCATGAGAACAGACCGGTGGTGGTCTATTTCCCGACGTGCATCAACCGCTCCATGGGGGTCGCAGAAGGCGATGCCGATCCGCGTTCCCTCGTTACTGTGATTCACATCCTTCTGGAACGTGCAGGTTTTGCCGTGGTGTATCCCGAACACCTGGCGGACCTCTGCTGCGGAATGGCATTCGCGAGCAAAGGATTCAAAAAACAGGGGGATCGGAAGGCACGTGAGCTCGAAGCGACGTTGATGCGTGCTTCCGGGAATGGCAAATATCCCGTGCTGGTCGATATGAGCCCGTGCCTCTACCGGATGAAAGAGGTTTTCACGTCGGGTCTTACGCTGTATGAGCCCGTCAGGTTTGTACTCGAGCACATTGCGCCATACCTTCCCCTCAAACAACTCCCAGAGACGGTGGCCATCCACACAACATGCAGCGCCGAGAAAATGGAACTGGCGGGCGATCTGAAGATGCTCGCCGAAAAGTGCGCGCAGATCGTTGTGGTGCCACACGGCGTCGGATGTTGCGGCTGGGCGGGAGACCGGGGATTCACGTATCCCGAACTCAATGCCTCTGCACTTGCCCCGCTGAGGAAGGCACTTCCCGCAGAATGCACTGCGGGCTACTCCACAAGCCGCACGTGTGAGATTGGATTGTCACTCCACAGCGGAAGGCACTATCAGTCAATTCTGTACCTCGTGGAAAAGGCGACCCGAACGCGTTTCTAGCACCCTGCACTTGACAAACGATGACGGTTTGCGTTATATTGCATCACCCGCAGTGGCGCATACCCTTTCCTGCCCGCCAATCGTGCGTCACATTTCTGCTTTCTTGTAGATCCAAACATCTCCGCGCCCTCATCACATGTTCAACAAATACCAGAGGGAGCAGAGACATGAAAACATCCTTCCTTGCAGCATGCACCTTAGCCGCCATCACGCTCACGGCTGACTACGGCCGGGCACAACCGTGGTACTATGATTTTGGGACATCCACCGGCAGTTTCTCAACTGCGTCAAGCGGCGATTCAACAATGTTTGTGCCACAGGCTGAACTCAACGGAGGGAAACCGAGGGTGAGAATAGGTTCAACAGGTGGAAGCTTCAACCTGGAAAACCAGGTTGTCGCCTTTGGCTCAGAATCATACCTCCGTGGGGTCGCACCAACCAGTACCTCCGTGAACAAGTTCTCCATGTACAACTACGCCGCAGGTCAGGCGTTCACTCTCAGATTCCGGCTGCGCCTGGGAGCCTCGGACGGCTCAGCGACGGTCACCTCAGGAACGTGGAGCATGTTTGTTGGTGATGGTGCATGCTATAGCGACAATAGTACCTTTTCAGGTGCACAGGTATTCACCGGGATACGCTGGCAGTGTGGTCCATCCGGAGCGATCACGACAAACTATCGCAATGCAGGCGCATGGTCGACAGCCGGACTGAGTGGTACTTCCTTCATCCAGGGCCAGAACTTCCTCGTTGAAATATACGGAAACAACACAACGGTGGAGCTCCCGTATTCTCTTAATGGCGGACAATCGGTCGGTGCGAACACATTTGATCTATGGATTGACGGCACTCTTGTGGGAGATAACCTCCCGAAGGGATTGCTTGCGGATGCCTCGACTATTGACTCCTGGATGTTCTATGGCGAATCCAGCCCGGGGAATGCCGCCAATATTTTCCTGGACGACATAGTGTACCTTAACACGATTGCCGAATCCCGCCTACCCGTTCAGTTGGTCTATTTCAACGCACGCGCAGTTGACGCCGCCAGCGTCACGATATCCTGGCGCACCACCGCAGAAGTGAACACTTACGGCTTCGAGGTGCAGAAGTCAGCTGATGGGAAGAGCTTTGCCACAGTGCAAGGGAGCTTCGTGGCCGGGCACGGCACAACCAACACTCCGTCCGACTATTCCTTCATAGACTGGAACGCCCTGCCCGGTGTATGGTTCTACCGCCTCCGCCAGCTTGATCTGGACGGCACAGCCCACTTGAGCGATCCGGTGAGGATCGAGATTCTGACGAGCGTCGCAGAGACCACCCCCGAAAGCTATGTCCTGAACCAGAACTACCCGAATCCCTTCAACCCGGTTACCACTGTCGGGTTTCGGGTTTCGGGTTGCGGGTTACCGAACCCGAAACCCGGGACCCAGGACCCGGGATCAAACACCCGGAACCCTGAACCCGCAACCCGCAATGTGAAACTTTCTGTCTACGACCTTCTGGGTCGCGAGGTGGCTGTGCTGGCGGATGAGAAGAAGACACCCGGAAATTACACCGTGAGCTTCGATGGATCAGGTCTCCCTGGCGGCATCTATTTCTACCGCATGGTGGCAACGGCCAACGGGACCGTGACGTTTTCTGAAGCGAAGCGGATGATGCTGGTAAAGTAAACTCTCCCTCTCCCAACAGCCCTGTGAGGTCTGCTGCCTTATGGGGCTGTTGTGCTTTCAAGCGCAGGTACGCTATTCTGCAACAAACTCTCCATATACCGCCGGAGATACCGCGTTTGTGCAGCGATGTGCTGGATGCCGAAGTGCCAGTCCAATCCTTCGGCAACCCTGCGACCCTTCGTCTGTTCGATGGTGTTGCCATTCGGGAGCGCATAGAGTATCAGCATCACCTCGCGCTTCCTGCCATCCTCCTCGTTCTAAAGAAGATTCAATGAGATCCTGACTTCGGCTGTGGTATCCGTCCATGTCTTCTCCTCTTCGTTGAAGCCAGACACCGGCGTGAATCCGGGAGGAGGGAACACGGGTCCTTGCGCAAATCCGGGCAACTACACACAGAGCACACAGAGGACCGATATCGTCGTACGAACCGTCACGAGAGAAACTCCAGGATCACTTTCCGAAAGACATCCGGGACATCGGCATGCACCCAGTGTCCGGCCCGTGTGATCTCAATGAACTCCGCATGCGGAAACAAGCGCAGAATTCCCGGACGATCAACTTCTGTGAGGTACGAAGACCGTCCGCCGGACACGAAAAGCGTTGGACCGCTGAACTGTCCGTTAACGGTCAGTGGACCGATCAGTTCTTCATAGTTGCCGGTAATGGCACTGAGATGTATCTTCCACCCGTAGCTCCCGTCATCCTGCCGTTTCAAATTCGTTGCGAGGAACTGTCGTTCAGCCAGGTCAGGAATCCCCGGGAGAAGAGCTCGATCGACGTCCTCACGTGAGCGGACAGACTCAAAGTCAATACTCCTGAGAGCGTCGAGAATGCGATGATGGTGGGGTGGGTCGCCCTGGGGGCGGATGTCAACGACAACGAGCTTTCGCATCTCCTGAGGATGGCTCAACGCGAATTGCATCGCCGTTTTCCCTCCCATGGAATGACCGAGGAGATGGACAGGAGCAATATGATGCCTGTTGATGAATTCCAGAATATCATTTGCCATGGCCTCGTAGCTCATTACCGGCGAATGCGGCGATGCGCCATGATTCCGCTGATCAATGGTAAACACCCGGAATTGTTCCCCCAGAAGCATGGCGTGCGAATGCCAATTGTTGAGGGACCCGAAGAGGCCGTGGAGAATGATAAGGGGCGGCCCCGACCCGTATGAACGGTAATGCAGTTCCATTGGTCCGACGATTACATCCCCCGCGCTATCCGTTCCACCTCACGCCAGACTCGGAAGACGTTCCCTGAACAGATTTTTTCAATTTGCTCGCGGGAATATCCCTTCTTCAGAAGTTCTGCAATGAGATTCGGATAACCGGATACATCCTTGAGCCCGGTCGGAAGGTCGTCGCCCAGTCCATCAAAATCCGAGCCGATGCCCACGTGATCAATCCCGACAAGCCGCACAACGTGATCAATGTGATCCGCCACATCCTTTACGTCGGCGTAAGGAGTTCCGTGGCTCGCGCGATACGCTTTCGAGAAACGAATTGCCTCTTCGTCTGNNCGAAGTACTTTCGTACTTCTGCCGAGGCCTTGTCATTTGCGATCCTGATGCTGTCGACAAGGAATTCCGAGCCGAAGTTGATATCAATCACCCCTCCGCGGGCTGCAAGAGCGCGGATGAGATCGTCGCTCATATTCCGCTCAAAACCGGGTGTGAAATATCGGCAGGATGAGTGGGTTGCCAGCACGGGAGCGCGGGAGAGGCGGAGGACTTCGAACGCCGCACTGTCGGAAAGGTGTGAGATATCGATGATCATCCCCACTCGATTCATCTCAGCGACGACGAGTTTTCCGAACGGACTGAGTCCGTTCCAGGGCCGTTCTTTGTCCCATGAAGCGTCACTGATGTGATTCGAGTGAACGTGGGCGAGGGTGATGTACCGAATTCCGCGGTCGTGGAAATGCCGCACGTTCTTCAAATCGCCCTCCAACGGTGCGCCGTTTTCCATACCCATGGCGATCGCCACCTGACCACGTTTTCTGGCAGGAGCAATCTCGTCGGCGGTCCGCACAAGGGCAAAACGGTCCGGTCGTCGCGCAACGAGTTGTTCGATCCCCGCAATCGTCTTTTCTGCAAAGTCTTTTGCCCCTCCTCTCGTTTCGTAGGAGTGCGCGACGTACACGGCGAAAAAAGCACAGTCCAGTCCACCTTCAATGGCGCGGGGATAGTCGAAATCGGTCGTAAATGTCCGCTCTGCAACGTCGGCGGGACGTTCAAGGATGTGATACGGAACGTCGAGGTGGGCATCAACTATCACGAGCCCATGGGCCAACCGATCAGCTCTCTCATGCATATCAGCACCATCCATCATACCGCTCTCCCGTGTGCCGCTGCAAGAGAGCAGAACGGCGGCGACAATACATGCAGCGACATTTGCCCATCCGCTCATCCCCATTGTACGCTTCCTCCCTGCAACCCGGCGGTCATCACTGCATCCAGCACCCGCTGATTCGCCAGACCATTTTCCCCCGGACTGTCCAACCCACCCCCATCCAGCACCGCTGTCGCAAAGTGATGAACTTCTTCGGAAAGGAGATTGGGAATCCGAAACGTTTGAGTGCGGGTTTCGCCCGGCTTCGCATCGGTCCCGAGTCTGGTTGTCACAACGGTCTCTTGATTCCCCGAGGTGAAATCTCCCGCGGTAATCAAACCCTCGGTGCCGATAATTTCTAACTGCTTGCGTCGTGTCGAGGAGATGTAAGAACAGAAGATCGCGCCGACCGTACCGCGCCTGAAATTCAGTCCGATCAGTGCACTCTCTTCCGTCCGCTCGGGTGTCGGGACAGGTGAGAGCACGGCGCTCACCGAAAGAACTTCGTCATCAAGGAGAAAACGAAGGGCATCGAGACAATGGACGCCGACGTCAAATAGGGGGCCCCCACCCGCAACAGCCCGGTCGCGCAACCAGCCACGATGACTTAGCCGTCCATCATAAACAAAATCAGCACGTGCGTAGGTAATGGAACCGAGCACACCGGATCTGAGAGTTTCGCGGATGTGCCGGATCAGCGGAGAAAAGCGGATGAGATGACCGACCATGAGACGCACACCTGCACTCCTGCAAGCCTCGATCATCTCTTCCGCCTCGCGCACATTGAGTGCCATCGGCTTTTCTACGAGAACATGTTTCCCTGCGCGGGCAGCAGCAAGGGTTTCCGGACAGTGCGCCGCATTCGCCGAAACGATGAACACGGCATCCACTTCGGGATGCGCAACCAGATCATCCACCGATGCAAATGCGAGAGGAATGCCGTGGATCTGTGCTTTCGCCTCCGCTTCGGCAAGCGATCGCTTCTGAAGAGCGACGACTTCCACATTCTGCACGTCCCTCATCGCAGGAAGAACAGCGCGTTCCGCAAATGCCCCAAAGCCAATCAATCCGAAACGAAGTTTCCGTGGTGAAGTCATCGCGAAGGTCATCATCAGTCGGGGGCCACTTCCTGCGGCATCATTTTCTCTTCACGGAATTTCCTCATCTTTCACCGGAAGAGCAATACGGCAGGAATCATGAAACTCACTAACCTCTTTACCTTGTCATCGACTTAATCACCCCTTTGCCCGGGCACCAAGCTGCCGGTCGACCATAAGAAGGGTCGGACCCGATTCACCCGACATCTTCAACATCTCGATAATCTCCGAAGCGTTCTTCTCTTCCTCAACCTGCTCTTTGATGAACCACTGGAGTTCGATCTGCGAGGCATAATCGTTCTCCTTCGTGGCAATAGCATAGAGATTGTTGATCAACGCGGTGACTTTCTGCTCATGAGCCAGCACCTGCTGGAAGATCCCCAGAAGACTTGAAAAGTCGGTTGGGGGCTTTTCGATGGCCTGCAACGTTACACGGCCACCGCGGTCGTACACATGCTTGAACAGCTTCATGGAGTGTTCGAGTTCTTCCTCCCACTGCGCGCGCAACCAATGTGCCGCACCAGAAAGGCTTTTCGCCTCGCAATGCGCGGACATGGAAAGATAGAGATAGGCAGACTGGATTTCGTTCCGAATCTGCTCATTGATCGCATCTTGAACTGCTTTGCTGAGCATGAGGAGGTGTCCTTTGTCTTATTGTGAATGAGACTAAAGCTACCAACTGTGCCACAAAAAGTCAACGAAATCGCCCGTGCACTCCTATTTGCACCATCGCCTCAT
>PMMO01000158.1:10406-37199 GCA_003162215.1 Ignavibacteriota bacterium | reverse complement strand
TAGACCCTAAACCCGAGACCCCAGACCCTGCGTCTTTATTGTACCCCCATCGCTCTTACCAGCCACAGGCTCAGATCCGGCACATAGGTGATTATCAACAGCGCGATAAGCAGGACCACAGTAAAGGGGATGATCGATCGGACAACGGTGAAGACCGGCTTCCCGAACCGAAGACTTGAAATGAACAGGTTCAGCCCCACCGGTGGGGTCAGGTAGCCGATCTCCAGGTTCGTCAGGAAAATGATCCCGAGGTGCACGGGGTTGACCCCGTAGGCCATGGCAATGGGAATGATCAGCGGCACCACGACGATGATGGCCGAAAAGATATCCATCATCATTCCCACAATGATGAGGAAGAGATTCAGGATGACCAGAAATGCCAGCGGGCTGCTGATAAACGTCTTCGTCAACTCAAACAACCGCATCGGCACTTCATCGTCGACGAGATAGTTCGTCAACCCCATGGCGGCGCCGATAATCATGAAGATTGCACCCACGAGCAGCATGCTTTCACGCATGACACGGGGGACATCCGTGAAAAGCTTGATGTCGCGGTACACGAACACTTCCACAATGAGCACATAGAAGGCGGTCACCGCCGCCGCCTCAGTCGCCGTAAAGAGTCCGGAGTAGATACCGCCGATAATCAACACCGGCAACGGAAGCTCCCATGCCACATTNNCCATGGCGGACACTGTAGAGTGACAGCGCGATCACCAGCAGGAATCCCGGAATCAGGCCCGCCGCAAACAGGCGATCCACACTGATCTTTCCCACCACGGCATACAGAATCAGCGGAAGACTGGGTGGAAAAAGGAGTCCCAGACTCCCTGATGTAGTCACCAGGCCGAGTGAAAAACGCTCGCCATACTGTTCATTGATCAGTATGGGATAGAGCAACCCGCCCAATGCCACAATGGTGACACCTGATGCTCCGGTGAACGCCGTGAACATTGCACAGGTGACAAGCGCAACAATAGCAAGTCCGCCGGGCATCCATCCGAACAACGCGCGCGAAAGGTTCACAAGCCTGGTCGGTGCGTTGCTTTCCGCCAGCATGTATCCGGCGAACGTGAAGAGCGGAATTGCAACGAGGGTGGGATTGCTGCCGATGCGGTACAGTTCAACCATCACGGCAGACGGGTCAATGCCCGCCCCTGCAAAGCTCATCATGGCGACAGCACCAATGATGGCAAACAGCGGCGCACCAAGCAGGGCGACAATAACAAGCCCAATACCGATAAGGAGCGTTTCCATGATTTACTTCGCTCCTTCCGGCTGCGGATGCAATGCATCCGCGGTGTGCTCCACCACCTTGAGCGCAAAATGCAGAGCGAGCAGGAGATACCCGATCGGAATGATCACCATGCCCACATAGCTGGGCAAGCCGAACAGAAAATCGCCGCCGGCCTCTGCTTCGGAACGCACAAAGGTCAACGCTGCCTGCATCAGATAATAGCACACCACCGCTCCGAACAGATTGGTGATCGCACCCGCGATGTGCTTCCACCTCTCCGGGAGATACTTGGTAAGCGCATCAATGCTGATATGCCGCCCTTCAAACGCCGCAATCGATCCCCCAAAGAATCCGGCCCAGAGCACGAGATGGCGCACAAGCGTATCCGCCCAGATCAGTCCCGTGCCGAAGACGTTCCGCAACACCACCTGAAGAAACGCCAGAACCACCATAGACCCGAGGAAGGCCACTAGGACAACGGTTTCCGCCCTCGCCAGCAAACTGTCGAACGATCGGAGCCACTTCATTTGGATCCACCCTTGTGTGTGGCACGGAAATCCCCCACCGCTTTCTCTACCTGGTTCAGGAAGTCCTGGTCAAAGAGTTTTCCCACCAGCGACTGGCGTGCTTTCTTCCCGGTCGCGTAGAATTCTTCCAGTGTCTTGGGGTCGGTGATGTCGATCATCTGTACGCCGTTCCGTTTCATAGTCTGGATTGCAGCGGCATTCTCCTCGCGGCTCTTTTGCGTGAGCATCGTCATGAACTTCTTGCCGTTCCGGAGAAGGATCTCCTGAAGGTCGGCGGGCAGCGTGTCGAATTTCTTCTTGGAAACCACGACGGCACCGGACGCGTCGGCAAGAGGCACGTTGGTCATGTATTTCACGCGGGTGTTCCACTGGAGCGCGATCGCTGCTAGAGGCGATGTATAGACGCCGTTGATGAGTCCGGTCTGCAGGGAGGTGAGCACATCCGTGACTGAGAGCGGGATCGATGCAATGCCAAGAGCACGGAATGCCGCGTCAGCAATCGCATCCCCTTCCCATGACCACATCTTTACGCCATGCATGTCCTGCACGCCACGCACCGGCGTGTTTGTCAACACATACACAAACCCGACTTCAGCCCAGCCGATGAGGACGAAGTCGTGCTTCTTAAATTCCTGGTCCAGCTCCTGTCCGAATGCCTGAGTGAAGTTGTCGATCTCCGCATAGTTCTGGAACAGGAACGGCGCATCCAGGATCCGCAGCTTGCTGGAGATCTCTCCGACGCCCACACCGGTCATACCGGCGCTGTGGAGCTGCCCGAGGCGGATTTTCCGCATAACGTCTTTGTCTTCACCCTGCACGCCGCCTGCGTAGATTTTGAATCCGAGCCGTCCGCCGCTTTCCTTGCGGATTGCTGCATCGTACTCCTTCATCACGTTCATCCACGTGGAGCCTTCCGTGGCAATACTGGCGAACTTGATGACGTATTGCTGGGCGTGCGCCGGGTTCTGCATCGGGCACACGACAACATAAAGTACAAGAATGAGGGTACTCCAGAAGAATGCCTTCACGGTAATGGTCCTTTCACTCAAAATAGATCAGACTGGCGGGACATCAACAGCCGTGCCTTTTGCTTGGCGATGGCGTTGGCAAGGCGGAATTCCGGGAGAATATCCAACGACGCGCTGTCGACTTTCGCGAGAAGTTCACTAAAGAGCTCCTTGTCCTGTGTCTGTACCGCATAGGAACGGGCGTAGTAGACATACGTCATAAGAAACTTGCCGCCATTCAGGCGCAGAGCGGTCTCGAAGTGTGCTTTGGAGAGTTCAGGATTTCCGCCGAGCATCCTGGGCCGGCTGCCAAAGAGCGTCCCCAGAAATACATGCGCTCCGCCATAGTAGTATGTCGAATCGTGCTTCGCCACGAATTCCATCAGCGCTTCTGCACGCGGCAGATCACCGATGGCATCCATGTTGTCCAGGCTCAGATAGATGTAGCTCCCCCATCCGAATGCGGTCCAGAATGCCGCCGGCACAAGATCCTTGTCCCGCTTCGCGAGCACGGCCTTCAGATCATCAATCGTGCCGTCGAGCGCGCGGGCGACTTCGGCATCGTGCCTGAGCATCCGGAGACCATAATCGCGTCCACGCATGTAGAAATCACGGGCGCGGTCCTGAAGGCTGTCCTCAAGATACGCAAGCGCATAGCTGCTGTAACCCTGGCTGACGAGCGTAAGAAGATGTTTGTTCTCCGGATCGTTTTTCAGCATCACTTCAAGCAACTTAATGTTGCCCGGCAGTGCCTTTTCGGCGAAATTCAGATCGCCTTCTTCGGTAATCGCCGAAAACCCATCGTAGGCAATATTTCCGACGGTGGAAACCGCCAGGGTCTGAATGCAGCCGGTAAACAGAAACGCCGGAACACAAAGAGCTAGTAGCATTCCAACACGTTCTTTGTGTCGGGATCTGGCAAATGTTAGTTTGGACGGCATTAGTATGAGGCGCATAGGAGGAAGGTTTTCCGATTATATCGACAAAATATAGGGAAATGACGAACGTATTGCAAGGATCATACCCCCCGTGTTATTCTTGAAAATTGTCTTTACATTAGGCTATGAGAATCCTCGTTGTCGAAGACGAAAAGAAAGTCGCCCGCTTCATCCAGCAGGGGCTGGAGGAAGAACACTACACCGTGGATGCCTCCCACGACGGGATTGAAGGGCTCACGATGGCGGAGACGGGAAGCTATGACGTCATCATTCTCGACGTCATGCTTCCGGGGAAGGACGGATTCGAGATCACCCGTGAGCTGCGCAGCGAACGCATCACCACACCGATCCTGATGCTGACTGCAAAGATCGCCACAGAGGACAAGGTTGCGGGATTGGACAGCGGTGCCGATGATTATCTCACAAAGCCGTTTGCCTTTGCCGAGCTGCTGGCGCGTGTCCGCTCGCTCCTGCGCCGCGGGACACAGGAGAAAACCACGCACCTCACCGCAGCGGATCTCGAACTGGATACCGTGACCCACCGTGCACACCGCGGAGGGAAAGCCATTGAGCTCACTGCCAAAGAGTACGCGCTGCTGGAGTTCCTGCTCCGCAACAAGGACCGCGTCCTCAGCCGTACGATTATCGCCGAACACATCTGGGACTATCACTTCGACACGGGCACAAATCTGATCGATGTCTACATCAATCACCTGCGCAACAAGGTGGATACCGGGTTTGAACTCAAACTCATCCACACGGTGCGCGGTGTCGGCTACGTGTTGAAAGAGGGATAGCCCATGTTCCTCCGGCTGCGCTCCGTGCGCACGCGCCTGACGCTCTGGTACACTCTGGTCCTGCTTTCCACGCTCGTGCTCTTTGGCGTTCTCTCCTACTACTTCACCGGCGAGACCCTTTCGCAGAATCTCGACCGCTCCCTGACAGCGGAAGCCCGATGGATGCGGGATTTTATCGAGCCGCAGGCCAACAAAGTAAAGCCGGGCCGGGTTGCAGGCGATGCAATCGGTACCACAAAACTCCCTCCGCGGATCGTCGGTCCTCTTCCGCCCGAAGACGATCTGGCAACCCAGGAAGCCGATGAAATCTGGAGCCAGATATTCCGGCATAGCCTGCAGAGTCCGAAGAAAACGTACATTCAGTTCCTGGATGGCCGCGGCGCCATCATCTACCGTTCGCCAAGCCTCGGCCCGGACAGCCTTGTTTTTCCCGATACCATCCAGTACAACGCCATCACGATGACGACCTCCGAACTGGGAGGCCAGCTTGTTCGCATTGCCGCAACCCGCGACCAGAACTTCACCTACATCATCGGTTATCCCCTGTCGGACCTCCGGGACCTCCTGGATAACCTGTACGTCATCTTCCTCATTCTCATTCCTATTGCACTTGCCGTTTCCTTCATCGGCGGTCTTGCCCTGGCCAAGAAGTCCCTTCAACCGGTCGACGAAATCACACGCCACGCACGGCGCATTACCGCGGAGAATCTTGACCAGGTCATCGCCGTCCCGAATGTCGACGATGAGATCGGACGGTTGGGAGCCACCATCAACGACATGATCCGCCGGTTGCATGAATCGTTTGCCCGCGTCCGGCAGTTTTCTGCGGATGCTTCACATGAACTTCGCACGCCGCTTACGGTGGTGCGGGGAGAAATCGAACTCGCACTGCGTACAAAGAAATCGCCGGATGAATACCGCCGCGTGATGGAGAGTACACTGGAGGAAGTTCTCCGCCTGACATCGATTATCGACAACCTCTTAACGCTGGCAAAAGCGGATCAGGAAAAAGTGCACGCTGAGTTGACAGAGGTGGAACTGCACCATCTCGTGGATGAACTGTACGAAGACAGCACAATCCTGGCGGGAAGCAAGAACATCACTCTCACGTTGCGCTCCAATACTCCTATTACCATGGTCGGGGACAAAGGACGATTGCGACAGCTGTTTCTTAACCTCGTCGACAACGCCGTTAAATATACCCCATCCGGGGGAAGTGTGACGCTCGCGCTGGAACGGCAGGGAAATGAAGCGGTGTTTGAAGTCTCCGATACGGGTATCGGCATACCCCAGACCGAACTCGGAAAGATTTTCGATCGATTCTACAGGGTCGACAAGGCGCGGTCGAGGGAACTCGGAGGGACCGGGCTGGGGTTATCGATCGCCAAGTGGATCGTGGAACTGCACCGCGGCAGCATTACCGTCACGAGCGAGCCGCAAAAAGGCTCGACGTTCACGGTGCATTTGCCGGTTGATTAAAGAAAGGGTCTAGGGGCTAGGGTCTAGGGTCTAGGTGGCCCAACCCAAACCCCAGACCCCAGACCCCAAACCCCAGCCCCTAGACCCTGCTTTTAGATATCCGCCCCCAGCGAAATATAGTACTTCGGTGGCGAGAAGTTGTTGTAGTACCACGCCCACGCAACATCGAACCGCACGAGGAAGCCCAGGAAGAAAATCCGCGCACCGGTACCCATGCCCATCAGCAGGTCGCGTGTGACGGTTTCCCCCGCCTCATTTTTAGTGAACGCTACATAGTTCTTCTCTTTGTTCCACGCAGAACCTGCATCGAAGAACATCACTCCGGCCAGACTCTGCAATCCAAGAGGCAGCGGACCGGCCTGGAGGAATGCAAACAGCGGATAGCGGAATTCGAAATTGAAAAGCGAGTACTTGGAACCGATGGCCGCGTTGTAGTTGTAACCGCGCAACGGCAGTCCCGTCTGCAGAAAGATGAAGTCCTCTGCATTCTCCAGCGGAACATACCCGCCTTCAATCGAATAATTGATCCAGTTATCCACTCCGCCGATGATGAACTTCTGCGGGTTTGCCCCGAAACTTGCACCTCCGGCGTAACGAATCGCCAGACTGTAATTGTGACCGAGGCGGACATAGGTACGATAGTCAGCGCCGACATTCACAAAGCTCAGACCATCGGCGCCAAGTTTGGGTGTTCCAAAAACATCAAACCGGTAGCGTGTCCCGGAAATCGGGGAAAGCATTCCCCAGAGCGATGAATCATGGGTATAGCTCAGATTCGGGACGATCAGCGAACGCGTCTGCATCGGGTCACTGGTGACGTCCAGATTCTCTTTTGAGATGTTGAACCAGCTCAACCCGAAATCCAAACGGTTGAAGCGGTCGAAGGGATACTGCGCCGACGTTGTTGCACCATAGGTCCTGAAACGGTAGAGGCTTCCGCCGTAAATGTCGTTGATCAGGACGAACCGGGCACTGTGGAATCCGCCGATGCTGTAGTCAATCCGGTTGGGAAGATAATAGTACTGCAGGGCGTAGTCACTGTTCTTCAGATCAAGCAGCAGGTTTGTGGAAAAGATGATCTGATGATCGCCCATCATATCACTGAAGGCCATGATGGTGGAGCCGCTGACGCCATAGAACGTGTCGTAGCCCGCATTGCCATAGATGATGTCCGGTGTGAAATTCAGTTTGTACTTGTTCACCCGGTAGCGGCCCTCCTCATCCATGTTGCCCGCGATCTTGGGCAGACGGGATATCAGGGAGTCTTTCGGAAGTGTCTCATCCCTGCCTTCGCTGAAGACATAGTTCGAGAAGTCGAGCTGGATATCTTTGCCGTACAGTCCGACGGTGTCCTTTGCCGGTGGAGCAGTTTGAGCCACCAGCGTCGTATCCGGCACCGCCGACTCCGGTGGAATGAGAGATTTGCGAAATGGTGTAGGCTCGAGGGTTGCAGTCTTTACTACCCGGTCGAACGGGCTGCGCAGAAGAAAAATATCGAACCCCGACTGATTCAGAGATGAGAACGCCAGCTTCGTGCCGTCGCGCGACATGGAGAGCTGGTAGACACCGCTGATGGAATTGGTGATCGGCCGGATGGCTGCAGAATCGATCCGGAGTTCATAGATGTTATTGATGCCGTTCCGGTCGGACACAAAGAGCAGTTTCTTCCCGTCGGGTGAGGCCACCGGCGACGACTCGTCGCTTCCGGACCAATGAGTGAGCTGCTTGAGGGTTCCATCGGCAAGCGTGATCTCATAGATATCCATATCGTGAAACCGATGCGTATGCACCTGCGCAGGATCGCCCGTCAGGGTTCCTGCCCGGTCTGAAGCAAAATAGAGAATCTTCCCATCCGGTGACCAGGATGGCGTTTCGTCGGAATAGATATCGTTGGTCAGATTGGAGAGAGCTTTTGTCTCCATATTGTATACGAAGATATCCGACTGTCGTGCCGAGTTTCCGACAAAGGCGAGGTTATCCCCCTTGGGGGACCAGGTGACCGAAAAGATGCCTTCAAGTCCAAACGCGAGCTTCTCTATGTCGCCGCTCTTTACGTCAACCAGCAGGATGGCATCCTGGTCGCCCGCTTTCGCTGCAATCGCCAGCCGTTTGCCATCAGGAGACCAGCTGATACCCGGAGTCAACAGATGGAGCTCTTCGAAGTTGGGCGTTTGCTCGCCGTCAACCAGCTTTTCGATCTGACTCCCATCCACCGCATTCATCACAAACACATCGAAGAAGCCGTTGCGGTTTGAAATGAAGGCAACCTTGTCTCCCTGCGGAGAAAGTGTGGGACTGGTATTGTAGAAGCCGCCGTCTTTCTTATGATCGGTAAGCCGCCGGGCGTAATCCGCGGGATCTTCCCGTTTGGCGATATCGGGCCAGTATTCGACCTTCAGTTCTTTGTGCCAGCGTTCCGACAGCTCTTCGAGGGTCAATCCTAACGACCCCCGGAAGCCCGCTTCGACGCTCCGCGTGCTCTTGATCCGGTTGAGGATCTCGCCGATTTTCTGCTCGCCGTATTTGTTCGCGATGTAGTGGAACAACGACTGACCGCCGCGATATGCTAAGTATCCGTTGAGTTGCTGCATCGGAGGGAGATACTGGTTCACGGTGGCATCACGGATGAACATATCCGTGTCCGTGTCCCATTTCAGCGCTTCGTATTCGGCAAGCCCCTCGTTGAACCAGATGGGAATCTGGAGGGAGATGTTGTTGGAAATGATTGACTGAATACTGCCGCCGTAGTAGAGGTCGTTGATGACCGCGTGCACAAGTTCGTGATGAATCACGTGACGGAATTTTCTATAGTCCCCCTCGAACGGAATAACCACACGGTTCTTGAAGAGCTCTGTCACACCGCCGATGCCCTCTTCAAGATATTCGCTGATGACGTTCGTTTGCTGGAACGCATTGTGTGAATTGTACACGATCAGTGGTACACGGTTGACAAGCTGGTACTTGAACAGCGCGCTGATCGATGTATAGGCAGATTCCGCGGCAACAGCGGCGAATTCGGCCAGGGGGTATCCGTCATCGGCAAAGTAGACATCGAAGTGATCGGTTTGCAGATACGACCAGTTAAACTTGGTATACTGCACTTTGTTCTTCCCGAATACATCCGGCTGGGCATAGCCCGTTGCCGGCAGGGCCGCGAGCAGCACCGCACCCGCCAGCACTATCCATAGTTTCGTCTTCCGTTCCATACGCTCCTCGCTCATACCGTGCCTTCCGTAGTAAACGTCCGGGTGCACCCCTTTCGTTCCGCCATTGGAACTCAGAATGTCCGTCCTTCGTCCGCCACCAGCGCCAAAGTAATGCTCCGCCGTTCCGGATCGACCGCCATCACCTGCACGCGTACACGATCGCCAAGGCGGTACACCCGGCCCTTGGTTCGACCGCGAAGTGCATACTGCTTTTCGTCAAAGAGATAGTAGTCATCCTCCAGATCCCGCATCCTGATCAACCCCTCAATAAGAATTTCGTGCAACTCCACAAACAGTCCGAAATCCGTCACCCCGGAAATCACCCCGGCGAACTCATCGCCGAGATGGCGTTTCATGTATTCGATCTGCATCACCTTGACCGACGTGCGTTCCGCCTCCGCCGCAACACGTTCACGGTCGGAGGACCACCGGGCTATTCCCGGCAAGGCCGCGCGCAGGTTCGCAATGCGCTCCGCCTCTACACGATGCGTGTATTCGTCCAGCAGCCGGTGCACAACGAGATCCGGATAACGCCGGATAGGGGACGTGAAATGGGTGTAATGACGAAACGCCAGGCCAAAGTGCCCGATATTTTTGTCCGCATAGACCGCTTTGGCCATCGTCCGGAGGGCCACTTCGTTGATCACATCCTCAACCTCGGTTCCCTTGACCTTTTCCAGCAGTTTCTGGAGTTCGTGCGAAGAGACGCCGTTCTGTACATCCAGCGAGAATCCGAACTGCCTCACGAAGTTGGCCAGGTCGCGCAGTCTGTCGGGATCCGGCACGTCGTGCACACGATAAAGAAATGGCCGGGGATCACCGCCGGTTTTTATTCCCGATACGTGGCGGGCGACAGTCTTGTTGGCCAGCAGCATGCACTCTTCCACGAGCCGGTGCGCATCGAGGCGCACTTTCTTGATGAGGCGATCCGGAAGTCCCTGCTCGTCAAAGGTGAATTTCATTTCGGCACTCTCAAAATCAATGCTCCCCTGTTTCCGCCGGCGGCGATACAGCGCTTTGGCAAGCTGGTTGAGTTGCTGCAACGTCTCGGCATGCTCACCCTGACCTGCTTCGAGTATGCGTTGTACCTCTTCATAGGCGAACCGTCGTTTGCTCCGGATCACTGACCGCGCAAAGCGGTACTCCTCCACCTTCCCGTCGGCATGCACATCCAGCAGCACGCTGAATGTCAGACGGTCTTCCTGTGGACGGAGCGAGCAGAGGTCATTCGAAAGCCGCTCGGGAAGCATCGGTATCACTTCATTCACGAGATACACGCTCGTTCCCCGCTCGTACGCTTCACGGTCCAGCGCAGTTCCTTCACGCACGTAGTAACTCACATCCGCGATATGCACGCCAAGGCGCAGCAGTCCGTTGGGGAGTGTTTCGCACGAAAGCGCGTCATCAAAGTCTTTCGCGTCCTCCGGATCAATCGTAAAGGCGGCATGTTGCCGGAGGTCAAGCCGGCCTTCCAGCGCAGCAACCGGGATGCCCTGGGGCAGCCGGGCTGCCTCCGCTTCGACGTCCGCGGGGAACGTCGCGGGAAGACCAAAGCTCCGCGCGACACCCAGCACTTCTGTCCGAGCGTCGCCCGCGGGTCCCAGCACTTCGACAATGGTCCCTTCCGGGTTGAGGTGTTCGTCTTCCCATGGAGCGAGTTCCACAAGAACCTTGTCTCCGTCCCGGGCATCGCCTCGATCGACGTAGACATCCCGTGAAAAACGCGTGTTGTCGGGAACCACAAACGCGAAGTTCCGCCGGACCTGAAGCTGACCGACGATGCGCGTCGTATTCCGCGTGAGGACACGCACAACCTCCCCGCGCAGACCTTCGCCTTTCCGCTGATGACTCGGACGCGCGAAGAGTGTTACCTCGACTTCATCGCCGTGAAGAGCCGTATGCTGGAAGCGGGAGTCAATGACAATATCATCCTCCCAACCTGCGGGCCGGATAGTGCCGGCGCCGCGCCGCGTTACGCTCAACAGTCCGGTCACATGTCCGGATTTCTTGCGGCTGGCTTGCTTCGCTTCAGGGATGTACGCTNNAATTCATCCATATCCAGCATGCCGCGGAGCTTCAATTCGTCAATCAGAGCATGGAGTGCTCCAAACTCATCCTTGTTCCGAACGCCCAGGCGTTTGGCAAGGTCTTTCAATGTTGTGCGGGATCGCGGATGTGCCGAAAGGTACGTCAGGACCCGTTTCTTAATATTTGCTTGGGGTTTCTTTTTCATAGTACTTTCACCCTCACCTCTTGAGGTGAGGGTATCTTAAAACGAGAATCTGTAAAACACCCTTGCCGAATTCGTCCGTCTCAGGTCCGTTGTCGATCCGAACGACCCGCGCTCGACTTTGCTCTCCAGCTCCATCATGAAATTGCGGAGCGATGACGCATTGAAGATCGACCCGAACGAATAGAGCAGGCTGAAGTCGGCGTTCCCGAGCGGATCGTCCAGAATCTGACCGCCGTATTTCCAGTAGCCGTCCCACGCGGATCCACTGAGCCGGATGTCGGCCGATTCACTCTGCCCTACCGCCGAATTGAAATTCAACTCAACGGAGCTGATGAACCCCGTCTGCGTCCGCAGAAACTCCGACAGCGTGCCGGTCAGCAGGGATGACGCACCGGTCAGCAGTGACCGCCGCAATGTTTTGTCCATCTCCGATGACATTTCGCCCTTCTGTGCGGTGGTCAACGGAAACGAGCCGTAAATGATGAACCCGATGGCGTCCGATTGCACATCGTTTGATTTCAGGCCGCTGTAGGAATAGTAGTCGGCATTGTCAATGGTCATCGACATACTGAGCTTCGGTTCGCGGCGTGGTCCTGTAATCATCACGGTGACGACAATGCGTTCGTTTTTGTTACCGGATATCGTGTCCTGCACCGTGCGAACCCCGCGATACGAGGCGGTGATATCCAGCTCAGGATTCATGAAATCGCCGGTGAACCGTATCCGGCCGTCCGCTTCGAACCGGCGGTAGAAGTTGTAATAGGCGCGGCTTATCGCAAGATCACCCAGCCAGCGGCGGCCGTCTTCGGTGATAGAGAAGCTGCCATCGATGGTCGCCACCAGTTCTTCGCTCGAGATCGGGTTGAACACCATGCGAATGTCGGTGGATCCGCCGGTCGCCTCTATATCGAGATCGTAACGGAGCCCATCGAGGAACGACTTTGCTCCCTGCAAGTTGTTGATGATACGCCGATCGGTGCCGAGCAGATGATCGCCGCCAAAGTATTTGTCCGCGGCTGTCAACGAAAGCTTTTCCCCGTAGCGCGTGGTGTCATCAAAGATGACGATGGGCACCGAAAACGCCGATTCCTCCGCAGCCACCTGTTCCGTGGGAGGGAAGACAAGGCTCGAATTCCGGATCACCAGACCACCCTGCAGGAGCGAGCTGTCGACCTCACCGGTGAAGTGCAATCCCTTCGGACCGATCTCCACGAACAGGTCGCCATACATGGAAAGCGACGATTTTCTCGTCGACTCCTTCACCACGTTCAACTGCCCGGTGGCGGAGAGCTGGAAGTCACCCGGGGTGAATCCACGGAGGGCGAAATCGCCGCCGATCTTCACCAATCCTGTTCTTCCCGCGCGCTCGTCCGTGACAATATTTCGCAGTGTGGCATCGACAACCCGGATGCGATCGTTCTCCGCGCTGAACTTGCCATCCAGATAATAGTACATGTTGTTCGCTTCGAACAGGAATCCACAGTCACTCAACTGCAACGATCCTGTATAGCGCGGATGGGCGGCCGGCCCGAGAATGTGCAGGTCGCAATTCAGTCTTCCCGTCAGCTGATTGAAACTCGGCAACAGCGGATCAAGGATGTTGATCTGTGCCCCATCCCCGCGTACCGCGAGGTCCATCTCCTGATCGGGAGAGTACTGCTCTTTACCTATCGACACCGGAAGTGTTCCGATGATGCTGAGGGCCGGATTCCCGGCCAGGAGGCGGCCCGGATCGCCTGCACCCACCTCCAGTGTGAGGATACCGGTGTGGTACGACGCCGTGCCGTTTACCGTTCCGAAAGGAAAACCGCGGATGGCGATGCTGTCCGCACGAACCGTGGCACTGAATTCAGGATGCTCAATGGATCCTCCAAACACCACGGTGGCATCCATGGTGCCGTCGAACGAATGCTCAGCCGGCATCGTGTTCTCTTCATGAAGGAAGAAGCGGAGGTCATCCAGCAGGATCCCGGAGGTACGGAGCGAAGCGACAATCCCCCCTCCTTTCCTGATGGCACCCCGGGCTTCGATTTCCTCCTGGCCTCTGCGAAGCGCAACCTGCGAAAGCCGGATTGCGCTCCCCGTGACGCTCAATGTCATCCCGCTGTCCGCAGTCCACGCATAGCCGCCATAATCGGCAGTCACCGAGCCGAACCGGCAGAGGACGGAATCGCCCTGCAACCGGGCATTTCCTTTGACATCCCAGCGCAGCAGGCGGTTTAATGCTCCGTGTCCGCTAAACACCGCCGAGCGGTCGTTAATCCGGAGATCAAGGCCAATAGTATCCAATTCTGTCCGGCTGATATTGATCGCACGAGCTCCTGCGCTGACATGCAGATCGGCGGTTGCGAACGAACGATCGGGCGTCAGGTCTTTGGTTTCCACAAGGCACTCGGCATCCTCGATGAGCATCCCGGAATCCACGACACCGTAGTAGAACTCTTTGATGTTCACCCGGGTTGATGATGAGAGGCGGAAGTAGTTCCCTTCAAGGGTCCCATGTACCACGCCGCTTCCGTCGAATTGCCTGCTGCCAAAGATCAACGACAGCAATCGCACATCTTTCACTGTGACCTGATACTCGCACCGGAGTTTGGCCGGACGCCCGGCGAGTTGCTGTCGCAACGCGTGGAATGCCGCCGTATCAGTCGTCGCGACAAGCGACGAATCAAACGGCGTGAAACGGTCACGCACCGAGAGCATGGCGTTCCCTACTTCGAACTGCACCAGCGAGCGCAGATACTCAAGATCGAAGGCGCCCACCATCGAGGCTTCAACGAAGGGTGAGGTCAGGGCGAGCCTCTTGTGGAGAGTGTCTTCCTGGCTCACTTCGAGCCGCAGCTTCTCATCTGTGAGAGTATAGTCACGGTATCGTGACGACGAGAAATCCAGACCCACGCTGCCGCCGAATGTCGCAAGCGAAGTTCCCGCCCCTTGCGCCTCCAGCACACAGTTCAGGTTGCTGTCGTATGTGGAGTCGTTGAGGAAGTCGGCAAGATTCAGAGACTCCAGCACTCCGTGCACGGAGAAGAGAGGGCGTGCCGCACTCAACGAGTCCAGACTCCCTTCCAGGTTCACCGTTGCAGGACCGACGGCGAGGCCGAGCGTGCCGGTCAGTTTCTGTTCACGCGCCGTGATCTGCATCTGCGCGCGTTTGATCGGAAGATGCCGGAATGTCGACGTGTCCAATGATGCACTGGCCATCGCGTTCATTCGCGCGGGCTTGACGCCGTACCCGTTCACCGTGACGCGCCCGTTCAGGTTGCTCTCAAGTTCGCCCCGATCAAGAAGGCGGGCGAGATCGACGTTGCGTATGAAGACACTCCCGCGGTATTGCAGCGTCCGCGGACCGCCGATCCGCAGCGCAAATTCGTCCGTCCGAACACTCCCGACGCGCGAATCGGCGGTCAGTTGTACCGTAAAATCCGATGGCGTACCGCGATAAAGGCCTTTGAACGTGACCGGCCCGATGGAAGAGAAGTCCGGCAGGTCCAGGGTCGGCATCAACTGCAACACATCGCCGGGATCAATTTCGCTCTCCCCGATTTGTACATCAAAAGCAAGACTGTCCGGATCGTGAAGGTTGAGTACGGCGCCGTTTGCCAGGATACGACTCGAACCGAATCGCAGATCCAACCGTTCTACATGAAGTGAGCCGAAGGGCCCTTCGGCGTGAAGAGTCCCATCGACCGAACCCCGAAGAAACGCCGTTGGAGGGATGAGACAACCGAGCTCGTGAAAATTGAGCCGGTCAATCCACAGATCCACAAGCGCGGGTGCATCCTTCAGCTGCTTGAGTTCAAGACCGCCGAACAGCTTTCTTCCTGACAATCCTGCCGTGAGTGCAAAGCGCGAACTGTCGGTGACCATGCGCATTTCATTCACCTCGGCACCGGATGGTGTGAGGCGGAATTCACCGGTCAGCTGCTGGACGCGGATTGGTGTGCGGGCAATGGCACACGAGAACTTGTTCAGCGTCGCCTGGTATTCGGAGTTCCGCATTTGGAACGAGAGGACAACGTTGAGTTCCCGCACATTCAGCCGGCTGTAGCGTACGGCATCAGGAAGACGGTCACCTTCCGGTTCAACCATCCCGATAGAATCCGTAATGCTGAACGCGCCATCACGCAACTCGAACCGCCGCACTGTGAGAGGCCAGTCGAAGGCGCCTGCGGAAGTATCCTTCTCCGTCGGCCGGATCATCTCCTCAACGTTCCATCGCCCCGCACCCGATCGCGTGAGATGAATGACGGGGCGGTGCAGGATGATATCGTGAACGGCGATGGATTTTCCTGGAAGCGCGAAGACGTCGTACCGGATGCTGAGCTGTTCGGCGTGAAGAATGGTATCCCCCCGCAGCGTGAGGGTAATACCGTTGATGGAAAAACCCGTGACGAGGTTGCCGGAAATGTCGCCGAGTTGGACGTTGGCGATCAGGAGTGTATCCAGCTGGCTAAGGGCGACCGCGCGCAACCGGTCGCGAAACATCTGCGTCTGCGTGAAAGCGGCAATCAACAGGAGGAGGAGGAGAAGCCCTCCTATCCCGTACAGGATCAGGCGCAGGATGTGTTTGAGAACTTTCATGAGTCATTGTCTGTCATTGCGAGTCCCGCAACGCGGGACGAAGTCCCGCTCTTTGGGATCCCGCTCCGAGCGGGACCCAGAAGCGGGGCAATCTCATCCTCGAGTCACATGATATTTCTTAAGAATCCGTTGAATCACATTGGTCGTGGAGCGTCCCCGTGTCAACCTGATCCGCCGCACCTTGCCACCATGCGCCTCAACGGTATCTTTACCGACGATTGCATTCGTGTTCCAGTCAGCACCTTTGACAAGAACGTCCGGGATCAGGGCGGCAATCACTCGTTGCGGCGTATCCTCCCCGAACAGGCAAACGTAGTCGACACAGGCAAGTGACGCAAGCACAACCGCCCGGTCCCGGTTCGGATTGATCGGGCGTTTGTCTCCCTTGATGCGTCGTATCGACGCATCGGTGTTCAGTCCGACCACCAGCACATCCCCCAACCTCCGGGCNNTGCCCGCGATGCAGAATATCAAAGGTGCCGTTGGTGAAGACCACCCGCTTCCCTGCACGCTTCAGCCGCCTGCGGATTTGTATCAACGCTGCACGTCCAACCACAAGGCCCATTACTGCGCCCCCGTTGTCGCGAGAAATTGTGAGGCCGCAGTGCGCAACTCGTCGGGCCGGATCGGCACGATGCCGATGGCGCCAACCACGACCCCGCTCGCGCAGTTGGCCAGCATACACGCCTCCCGGATGTTCGCACCGCTCGCCAGAGCCATGGTCAGCGTGGAGATGACGGTGTCTCCNNTAGGCCTCAAAGAGCGACATGCCGTCTTCGCCACGGGTGAGGAGCACATTCTCTGCTCTCAACAACTCCAGCAACCGCTTCCCTGCACGCTCCACGTCTTCAACGCTCCGCAACCGGCCTCCCAGCACTTCCTCGGCTTCACGCCGGTTGGGCTTGAATACCGTCACCTGTTTGTACTCGAGGAAATTGTCAAATTTCGGATCGACGGTGATGATCTTTTTGTGCTGCCGTGCCAGGGTAATGACTTCCTCAATCACTTCCTTCGATACCACACCCTTGTTGTAATCTTCGATGATGATCCCATCGAGCGATGGGATCTGTCTGCGCATGATGTCGACGAGCTGTTGACGGAGTTGGGCTGAGCAAGGGGACTTGGATTCATTGTCGATCCTGACAACATGTTGTCCCTGCGCGATGACGCGTGTTTTCACGGTCGTCGGCCGTGCAGGATCCACCATCAGCCCGCTTCCGTCGAAACCGGCATCACGCACCAGATCACGCAAGACCGTGCCGATATGATCGTCGCCCACTATGCCGACCAACACCGGCATGCCTCCCAGCGACCGGATGTTGTTGGCAACATTTGCAGCTCCGCCCAGACGCACCGATTCGGATTCCACTTCCACGACGGGCACGGGAGCTTCCGGAGACACACGCCGTACCGTCCCCCAGTAGTACCGGTCGAGCATGAGGTCGCCAACGACCGCAATCCGTTTGCCGGGAAAGCGTTCGAGAAGAGTATCAAGTTGCTGTTGCGTCGTAATCATCAGTTCTTGTTGTAGCCTTATGAGGTGATGCTGTCATTGCGAGCCATCTTCTGGCGAAGCAATCTTAATAATATAGATATCGACCCGCGCAGACGCAAGGCGGGCGGGTCATCGCATCATCGCAACAAGGGCGACAGCTCCCGCACCAGTCGATCCACGGTCAGTCCGAGCCGCGTCTGGTCTGCAAGAATGGTGAGATCTGCATGCGCATAGAAAGGTTCGCGCTGCGCAAGAAGGTGCAGAATACGCTGCCGCAATTCTTCCTCGTTCAGCCGTTCTCCATCAGGACCCAGCACCATCGGACGGTCGGTTTTATTCCGCAGGCGGCGGACAATCTCCTCCACAGGAACCTTGAGATACACAAGAATTCCCGTCGATGTCACAATAGCAAGGCTCTCCTGATCTGCAAGCGTTCCTCCCCCCAGTGAAACGATGAGCCGGTCACGGAGGCTCAACTCCGCAATTGTCTCACACTCCTTCCGGCGAAAGTACGATTCACCGTGGTCGCGGAATATCTCCCGCACCGTCTTCCCCTCGCGGGCGGCAACAGCGTCATCCAGATCGACAAACTCATATCCAAGCACGTTAGCCAGAATCGGCCCGATCGTGCTCTTGCCGCTTCCCATGAAACCTGTGAGGTAGATGCGTCTATTCCGATGCTGAACTGGCGGCGTCATGATACCGATTCCGAACGAAGTGTGGCAACTCGAACGGTGAAGAGTGGGTCGGAGCGATCAGAAGTTGACACCGAGACCAATCTGGATCACCATGCCATCAGTGTGGATGCTCGATTCAAACGGACGTTGAGGGAGGCTCACGGAGACGTCGCCGTACTTCACGTTCGGCACCTGGAACGCGTTGGTGGTCTGGAACTGCGCGTCGCGGAACTTCACTTCTGCAGAAATGGAAAACCACTCATTCACACGGTATCCACACCCGCCGAGCACATGAATCCCGTAGCCCGTGCTGGATGCCGTCGTCGGGGCTTCAACTCCGGCAATGGTATAGTGACGGTCGCCGAAATAGACGCCCGCACCCCCGCCCATCAGGATGCTGAAGGCCCCGTCAGTCACCGGAATACGAAAGTACCCCGTGAGCTCGACGGGAATGACCCGGTAGTCATCCTCCACGGGCACAACCCGTTGTGCGGTTGCCACGATGTTGCGGCCTCCATTGTTGCGGATATACTCGGAAGAGAGACCCAGGAAGACGTTGCTGCCGGAGAAGTGGTATTGCAGTTCGGCGCCGACGCCGTAGAAATCGGAGAAGGAGAATGATTGCGCGCGGGCCACGGGGTCGACTGAATTTGGATTGGGAAACAACCGACCCGTGGTGTTCAGAGAACCTCTTGCAACAACAGTAAACATCCGTTCTTGCCCCTGGGAGGCGCTTGCTGAGGCCAGCATGAAGGCAGCGGTGCACATCACAAGAACGCCACGCATCGTCCCATCTCCCTTCCCGCAGGAGACTGCTTACCGGAAGAACCGGTCGCGGTGATCCTCGATATCAGCCTTGTCTTTCAGCGTCGTCAACCAAGCGGACAGGAACCGGTTGCGTTTCTCCTGGAGCATGCGCGACCTAAGCCCTTCACGCTGGGTTCCGTACGCCGTGGAATCGAACGGCGTGACGGTCAGCAGTTGCACGAGGAACGCACCACGCTGATTTTGCACCGGCTGGGAAATCTGTCCCGCCTGCAGCCCTGCCACCGCACCGAGAAAGAACGGATCGCGTCCGACACCCGGCACGGAGCCTCCCAACGTGAACGCCGGAAGCTCCTGCACTCTGACAGCCGGATTAAACGTCGTCACCTTTGTCAGGCTGTCGCCGGCGTCAAGTTTCTGCCGCAACTCCGCCGCAATGGCTTTTGCCCGTGCAATTTTCTTCTCACGAAGGGCCAGCGGACGCACCTGATCTTTCACTTCATCAAACGGGCGCATACCGGCGTCCTTCACTTCCGCCACCGCAGCAACCACAGAGCCGTTCGGGATAGTGTAGGGATCGCTCACCGAACCCACTTTGTTGTCGAACGCCCACCGGATGACCTGTGGGAGCATGCCGACACCGGGTACGACGGTGCTCTTCTGCTGGACCTGGGTTTCCTTTACGTCAAAACCCAGTTGATGTGCTTCTTTGGTGAATTCCGTTTCACGGGCGTTGTAGGCGAAGTCGCGGGCACGGTCGTAAAGATCGTTCTTCGTCTGGCTGCTCGGCACAATCTTCAAGTCGATGTGCGCGAGCTTCAGTTCACGTGCGTCGCGCGCATGTACTTTGATAATATGAAGACCATAGGGTGAACGGATTGGTCCGACCACCTGACCGGGCCTGGCGGCAAATGCGGCCTTTTCAAAATCTGGCACCATGCGGCCTTTGCCAAACCAACCGACATCTCCGCCGTTCTGCACCGAGCCGGCATCTTTTGAATACTGATGGGCAAGCGCGGCAAAATCCTTTCCGGCCTGCGCGTCTTTCACAATCGTGCGGGCAAGCGCCCTCGCAGCCGTCGTGTCAGTACCCGGTTCAAACGGAAGAAGGATGTGACTTGCGTGGATGTACTCCTCTTTGCCTTTCCGCTCCGCCATCACCTTCAGAAGATGGAATCCATCGTTGTCCTGAATCGGGCCGACGATCGCTCCCACCCGTGCGGCAAACACGGCCTTCTCGACTGCAGCACCGAGTTCTCCATGGCGGAAGAATGCACCGCTATCGGGTTTGTCGGCATACGTCGACACCAGCTGCAGGAAATCGATACCCGAGCGGGCCTTCTGTGCGGCTTCCTCGATGTCTTTCTGACGCACAGTTGAATCGGAGGCAGAGGGGCGCTCAAGGAAGAGGACATAGCTCAGCTTGCGCGTTGCTTCAACACGGTACTGATCCGGATTCTCATCGTAGTACGTACGAACGTCGGCATCGCTCACCGTGACCGCCGAATCTGGAACCATCTGACCGGCATCGAGCAGTGCGTACAGGGCGGTGTACTTCCGGTTCTGATCGAGATACCGCTGGCGCATCTCGCCTTCACCGACACGCACCGATGTCAGCAACACGCTCTGGAGTTTCTCCTGCATCTTGCGCTGGCGCAGGTTCAGTTCATACTGCTTCAGCCATTTTGTTCCGAACTCCTGATCGGCGCCGCTGGGATCACGGATAAACTGATTGGGATTGGTCAGGAACTGTTCGTAGACATCGCGACGGAACGTCCCGGTCGAATCCGTGAAGTTCTTGCGGAGATCCTCCGGAGGATTCTCGCCGCGCACCCAGTCCACGAGCTCCTGGTCGCTCACCGAGATTCCCATCCGGTGCAGCTCTTCATCGACAACACGCGATGTCACGACGTTCTGCCAGACCTGTTCGCGGATTTGCGTCATGGCGTTCTCGTCCGGCTCGGTCCCGCTTTGGGCCTTCTGGTTGTCGGACACCGCTTTCACCATCTCGCTGAACTCTTTGTACGTCACTTTGACGCCGTCGATCTTACCAACCACATCTGTACTGCCACCGCGCATGCCCATATAGTCCATCCCCCACTCGAAAATAATCATTACAAGGAACGCGATGAGCAAACCGAAGAGGATGACGGGCATGCTGTCCCGCATCCGTGTCATGATAGGCATAGCTCGGAATCGACCTCCTTACCAGGGGAAAAAAGCAGAAAATGATGTTCGTTAATATACCCGAATAAGGCAGGAAAAGCAATGTATTTCTTGACTTTCCCACCACTTCAAGGTATATTTATGAGCTTCCCATAAGTCCCCGAATGGTTGACCCCGGAGGTGTGCATTGCGTAAGTACAGAATAAAACTGTTTGTCATTGCTGCGACTGTCGGTATGGCGCTCTATTTCCTATATCCCACATACAGGGATTACGAGCTCCACCAGCAGTTGAAAGAGCTGCACGGTCCCGACAGCCTGCAGTTCGTCGAAAAAAATGAGACCGAGATCCGGGAGAACCGGGCAAAGCGCATCAAGCTCGGCCTTGACCTTCAAGGCGGCATGCGCGTCGTGCTTGAAGTGAACGTCCTGAAACTCCTGGAAGATCTCGGAAAGAACAGGGACGACGCTTTTACGCAGATCATGAATGAAGTCCGGGATGAAGTCAAGCGGTCCGACGAATCCCCGGTGGTGATCATGCGCCGCAAGTTCGAAGCACGGCAGATCCGCATGAGCCGGTATTACGGCAGCCTCCGCGATGACAACGACAAAGTCGCAAAGATGCTGGAAGACGAATCCAAGAAGGCCATCGATCGCGCCATTGAGATTGTTGGCAACCGTGTCGACCAGTATGGCGTGTCGGAGCCGTCGATTCAGAAGTTGGGCGGGACCCGCATCAACGTGGAGCTTCCGGGCGTCAGCAAGGAAACCGAAGTGCGCCAGCTGCTTCAAGGCACCGCACTTCTGGAGTTTAAGCTGCTGAAGGATCCGGATGTCGGGTATGCCGTCATGAAGGCTATCGACAACACCTTGGCCGCCGGCAGTGCAGCGGATACCACTGATACGTCACTCGTTGCTTCCGCATCCATCAAGGACACCGCGAAAATTACGACCCCCGAAGGGGAGATGGACCAGGAACAGTTCGCCAAAAAGCATCCCTTCTTCACGATCGCGCTGGTGAGTCAGCAGCATCCGGGCGAAGCAATGGTGTCTGAAGAAAACCGCGACAAGGTCCGGCGCTGGCTCGAACGCGACGACGTCATGCGGTCCATTCCGGGAGACATCCAGTTCCTCTGGAGCGCCAAACCACGCATCGTGGAGGGAGGAAGAAAATACTTTGCACTCTACCCGGTGAAGAGCACGCCGGAACTCACGGGCGGCGTGATCGTCAATGCCAAAGCAACGCTGGATCCCGGCTTCAACCAACCCATCGTGACGATGGAGATGAACAGTGACGGCTCCCGCGAGTGGGCACGTATTACGGGTGCCAACGTCAACAAGCGCATTGCCATTGTCATGGACAATGCGGTGTTCTCGGCTCCGGTTGTCCGGGGCAAGATCGCCGGCGGCCATTCCCAGATTGAGGGAATGGACAACCTCGACGAGGCCCGGCTGCTGGAAATCGTGTTGAAGGCCGGCGCCCTCCCGGCACCGGTCGACATCATCGAACAACGGTCCGTGGGGCCATCACTCGGTGAAGACTCCATCCGCAACGGCATTCTGTCGTCCTTGCTGGCAACCGTGCTCACCATCATCTTCATGGCCATCTACTATCGCACAGGCGGTCTCGTCGCAGATGGCGCATTGGTATTCTGCCTTCTTTTCCTGATGGGTGTTCTGGCGGCATTCCAGGGAACGCTGACACTCCCCGGCATTGCGGGTATCATTCTCACGCTGGCGGTCGCCGTTGACGCGAACGTTCTGATCTACGAGCGTATACGCGAGGAAGAAGCGACCGGCAAGACTCTGCGCGCAGCAATTGACGCCGGCTACGAGAAGGCGTTCAGCGCAATTTTCGATTCAAACCTGACAACGTTCATTTCCGGCGTGATCCTGTATCAGTTCGGCAGCGGCCCGGTGCAGGGGTTCGCCCTCACGCTGATGATCGGTATTGTGGCGTCCATGTTCAGCGCAATTTTCATCACGCGCGTGTTTTTCAATATCCTGACCGAGCAATACGGGTCAAAGGTCACATTCGGTTAAGCGATTTTCTCGGGAGAATGCGTTCATGCGGTTTTTCAAGAAAACATCTATCGATTTCATGGGGAAACGCGGGCTCTGGTACACGATATCGGGCGCGCTGATCTTCGTGGGTATGGTGACTCTCGCAATCCGGGGAGTCGACTTCGGCATCGACTTCCTCGGCGGCACGGAGCTTGTCGTCCAGTTCAACCAACCCGTTTCAATCAGCGATATCCGCACGGCCATGGACCGGATCGGCATGGGCAAGGCAGAGATCAAAACGTTCGGCAGCGACCGTGACATCCTGCTCCGCACCCCGGAACAGGCCGAAGGAACCAGTATCGGCGACAAGATGCGCACCTCCTTGAAAGAATCCTTCCCCGGCAACCCGTATACCGTGCTGAAGGAAGACAAGATCGGACCCAAAATCGGGGCCGAGCTTCGCCGGAATGCTCTCTATGCCGTTATCGCCTCGGTGATTGCCATCGGTGTCTACGTCGGGTTCCGGTTCAAGTTCATCTACGGCGTCGGCGCCGTGGTTGCGTTGTTCCACGACGTTCTGGTAACACTCGGGTTTATCGCCATCTTCAACGGCATCTTCAATCTCGAGATCAACCAGAACATGATCGCAGCGTTTCTGACGCTGGTCGGTCTGTCAGTGAACGACACCGTGGTTATTTTCGACCGTATGCGTGAGAACCAGAAGATCTTCCGCAGCATGGGCTTGTTTGAACTGATGAACAAGAGCCTCAACGAGACGCTGAGCCGAACCATCATCACCTCCGGAACAATCTTCATCGTCCTCGTTGTCCTGCTGGCAACCGGCGGCGAAGTCACGCGCGGCTTCGCGTTCGCCCTCACCGTGGGTATCGTGACCGGCACGTATTCGTCCATCTATATCGCCAGTGCCATCGTCCTCGACTACACGATCAGGATGAAGAAGACGGGCAAGCTCATCGAATAGTCACGGGAGTAATCACGGCCGGATCGAGGAGATCGCCATGAAGTTCAAAACATCTGTGCAGGGGAATGTCACGGTGTTCCATCTTGACGGCAATCTCATGGGTGGGCCTGATGCCACCGCGCTTAACGGAAAATTACATGATCTTGTGGACGCCGGGAAGAAACAGGTGGTCATCGACCTGAAAAACGTGGAGTTCATCAACAGCTCGGGTCTGGGTCTTCTCATCGGCAGCGCGAGTCTCATGAAGAATGCCGGCGGCGGCCTGAAGCTCGCCAATGTTTCAGAGAAGATCATGACCCTCATCAAAATCGCGCGACTCGGGCCGGTCTTCGAGATCTTCGCGTCGGTGCAGGAAGCTGTTGCCGGCTTCAAAAAATGAGACCCACTAGGGTGCTCGACCATGCCAGTCCAGATCATCCTCGGTGCCCAGTGGGGCGATGAAGGCAAGGGCAAGGTGGTCGACATGCTTTCAGAAAATGTCGACATCGTTGCCCGCTATCAGGGAGGCGCCAATGCAGGACATACGGTCTGCATCGGCGACAAACAATACGTGCTGCATCTTCTGCCGTCGGGAATGTTCCACCCGCAGATCACCTGCGTGATCGGCAACGGCGTCGTGGTCGACCCCAAGGCACTCCTCACAGAAATCCAACAGCTCGAAACCGCCGGCATCACCGTTCATGGTCGCCTCCTCATCAGCCATAACGCCCACCTCATCATGCCGTATCACAAGCTGCTCGATGCCATCCGCGAGCAAACCGCCCAGCGCATCGGCACAACCGGGCGCGGCATCGGCCCCGCATATATCGACAAGTTCATGCGGGTTGGCATCCGTATCGTGGACCTCCTCAACCGCGACGTGCTCGCAGCGAAGCTAAAGCGGAACATCGCCGAGAAGAATGAGATCCTCACGAAGGTGTACGGCGAAACCCGGATCGATGTGGATGCCATTATCGCCGAGTACCAGGAATTCGATAAACGCATCGATGAATACATTACCGATACGACGTTGTACCTCCATCAGGCGCTCAAAGCAGGAAAACGCATCATCGCAGAGGGCGCACAGGGAGCAATGCTTGACGTCGATCATGGTACATATCCCTTTGTGACCTCGTCAAACCCCACCTCGGGCGGCGCGTGTACCGGACTCGGCATTCCGCCAACCGCCGTGGAAGGCATCATCGGTGTCGCCAAAGCATACTGCACCCGCGTCGGTGAGGGTCCCTTTCCCACGGAACAGCAAAACCCCGTCGGCGAACGGCTCCGCACTGTCGGTCATGAATTTGGCGCCACCACCGGCCGGCCGCGCCGGTGCGGGTGGTTCGACGCAGTTGCACTCCAGCACTCGGCACGCGTGAACGGCATCAGCCGGCTCGTGATCACGAAGCTGGACGTACTGGACGCCTTTGATGAAATCCGCGTCTGCACCGGTTACGAACTGAACGGCAAACGTCTAAAGGGATTTCCCGTTGATGTCGACACACTCGAACGGATCACGCTCATCTATGAATCGTTCGAAGGTTGGAAGACGTCGATCGTAAATGTTACGACATATGAAGCACTGCCTCCGAATGCACAGAAGTACCTGCAAGCATTGTCGCGGCTGACAGATATTCCGCTCTGGTTTGTGTCGGTCGGTCCCCGGCGGGATCAATCGTTGTTTGTGATATAGCTCTTTCGATTGTGGATTGTGGATCCGTACCAATTGTGGATTGTGGATCCACAATCCACAATTGGCGCTGTTAAAGGAACACATGCCTCCTCCCATCATAGGCCTCCCGATCAGCAGGATGGGGAACTTCAAAATTGTTCTCCTGCTGCTGGCGTCGCTCTTCGTGATCGCCATGCTGCTCTATTCGCAGCAACTCACCAATCAGCTTCTCACGCGCGAGCGTGAAGTCGTGGCCCTGTACGCACGCTCCCTGGAATACGTCGCCAACAATGATCCGGCCGCAGGGGACCTGAGCTTCGCCTTTGAAGTGATCAGAACCATCGACTTCCCCATCGTTGTAACCGACGCCAAAAACATTTCGAATTACTGGAAGAACATCGATGTCGACACCGCTGCGATGAGCCCCAAACAGCGCTCGGAATTCTTCCGAGCATTGATCGCCGGCATGGATCGGGACAACAAGCCGATCCGTGTGGCCATCAACGACACGCTCGTGGTGAGCTATCTGCACTATGGGGAATCCGCCCTTATCGGCCAGCTCCGCTGGCTGCCGGTGAGTGAAATCGCGATCGCCACAATCTTCATCATCATTGCCTATGTCGGCTTCAGCACGATCAAGCGGGGTGAGCAGAGCAACATCTGGGTGGGGATGGCCAAGGAAACCGCGCACCAGCTCGGCACGCCATTGTCGAGCATCATGGGATGGATGGAGCGGTTGCGGGATGATGCAAAATCCGAGCCGCGCATCGTTGATACGATCTCGGAAATGGAGCAGGATGTCAATCGTCTCAACAAAGTTGCCGCACGATTCTCCAAGATCGGCTCGAAACCCGATCTGCACGAAGAGTCGCTGACGGACGTCCTGAGCGGGGTGATTCAGTACATCGGGAAGCGCATCCCGAAATCCAGCAGAACAGTCGATCTGCTCATCGAAACACCGGGGACGTTTACCGCACCGATCAACCGTGAGCTGTTCGAGTGGGTGATTGAAAACCTGATGAAGAACGCCCTGGATGCAATGGAAGG
>PMMO01000158.1:0-10397 GCA_003162215.1 Ignavibacteriota bacterium | reverse complement strand
ATGGGAACGACGTTCCGGATGCGGCTGCCGAAGTGACCTCCAGTCTCACGGTGACAAGAAAGGCCTTGACCGTTGACTGGCCAAGGCCTCTGACATTAGTTACACGCACACAATCATTTCAACAATAGCAACCGCTTGGTCGCCACGAAGTCTCCTGCTTGGATTCGATACAAGTACACTCCACTCGCAAGCCTCGAACCGTTAAACTGTACAGAGTAGCTTCCAGGTTCTTTCTTCTCATTCACCAGCANNCACCGCCACCTCGCGACCCAGCAAGTCATACACGGCGAGCTTCACCCAACTAGACCCCAGACCCGAGACCCCAAACCCAATCTTCGTGCTCGGATTGAAGGGGTTAGGGTAGTTCTGATCCAGTTGAGGGGTTTCCGGAATCGTTGTCCTGTATCCGACAACCTCGGCGAGAGTTCCGTAGTCCAGCGTAGCGTCCAACACCTGTTTCACGAGTTGAGAGGCCACCAATGTTGTCGCAGCCGCATTGGGGTGACTGTCTGATGAACTGCTCGCGAGCTGCTGCGGGAGCATGTCGTTAGCATCGGCGAGAAGATGGAAAAAATCAAAGACGAAAATATTCTTCGGGAATGTCCCAACGATAGGGTCGAGACCGACGGCAAGCGTGTCCTTCGCCCAGCGGCAGAAGGCATCGGAGAGCGCTGCCTCAGTAGCATCTGTACTGCCTGCCACGTTGGGAGCGTTAGTCCAGATGATGAAGAAGTTCTGTGGCTGTCCCTTCATGACGGAGATTATCGAACGCCAGTGCCACTTGTAGTTTGCGACACTTTTGACCGTCGGATTGAGTGTATCTGCGCTTGTGCCGAGGCCGGACATGTTGGACGAAGGAAAACAGGACTTGATCATGATTACAGAATAGGAGTCGAGGAACGACCGAATGTCGTTTGAAGGATCTCTATTGTCAAAGATGGTGTGCCAGGTGGCCCATTCGTTGTCACCCGAAGGCCACCAGTTTTCGACCATTTTCACAGAGTCGGATCCAACAAGGTCGTGCAATAAGTTGTATTTAGCAATCTCCGCCGGCACGGAAACCTGTCCGCCGTTTGGACCCCAGATGCAGCGGCCCGTTGAATGGTGGAGGAATATTCCTGAACGAAAGCGCGTCTGACCGAAAGAAGCGGCCACAGTCAAAATAATGACAACAAATAAGATGAACCCCCTCTGCCTCATGAGCTTGTCCTTTCACGATGATCCAACCTAAGAAAAAAGTACCCAAGTTATTCCATTAAAGTCAGGATAGCAGCAAGCGGTTAGCTTTGACGAGTAACTCCTCACATTTGATGTTTGTGCCCAGCCAATGGACGCGGCGTCAGGTATAGGGGCTGGTTAGAGTGGGTTTCCAGATAGTGCACGAGACATTTCTACAACAGCTGTAAATATATATTGTCGCTCTAACAAAGTCAACTGCGCCAGAACCACATCGAATTTTTCTTGTAACTCAGTAGAAATGTCACCCTGAAAAGTACGTCCAAATCCAAATCGTTACAGCCGCGTGGATTGTGGAACGACGTTCCACAATCACAATGGTACGGTTAGTCTAGAACCACCACAAGGTACTGATCCCGCCAGAACTTTTCCGGCTCCAGGATATTCAGATCCGATCCTTTTTCGTCCGGTTTGGAGGTCGCGAAGAGCTCGGTTTTGCGGTGGGGAAGAATTTCCGCGATCTTGCCATCGATGTGGATGGTGTGATCTTTTGTCTTATCCAGGGCCGTAAATTCCGCAGGGTCAGCAACGCTCGACATTACCGTCGTTGATCCGAGGAGTCCCCAGAGGAAACCACCTTCATCAGTAATGATTCCCTTTTTCTTCAATTCTGCGCGTGAGCCGATGATATAGAACACCGTGTTCATTCTGCGTTTCTGTTCGTTCAGCTGATTGTCTTTTTCAACAATCGTTGCGGTCTTCTCGGCAACGGTGACTTCCAGTCCCTGAACCCGACCCTGGAGCTGTGCGATCGCCTGTTCGCGTTCGACAAGGGTGTTCTGCAGATTGAGGATGAGCGTATCAAGGCCTGCGATCTTCATCCCGAGTGATTTTACCCTCGCCCGGAGATCGGTGATTTTTTTCCGGTTGTCTTTGAGCGCCGTACCGATATCCTGGATGTTGTCCAGCAGCTGTTTCCGACTGTCGAGATTGACCTGTTTGGCCTCAACGCCCTGTGCGCGCTGGGTGAGCGTCCCCTCTTTCGTCCGCGCTTTCTCGAGATCGGTATAGATCTCATTGATCTCTTTCATGACCCCTTCCAGATAGAGGTCACGCTCGCTGAGAAGTTTCTGCACCGATTCCCGATCGGTTGTAGCCTGCGACACCTGCTTTTGCAGTGCCTCTTCTTTTTCTTTATCCGAACATCCGATAACAAGCACCGAGCAGAGCGCGACGATCGCAATGATCGCTCTCATGGTATCCTCCGTGATAGTGTGGGGCGTAATTGCCAAGGTCCGTTTGCCGAGGGAAATAAATTGTCCCCATGCCGCACCCCAACATGTCCTCGTTCAACTCTCCCGCTCGTCAGCAGCACGCAGTGAGTGGTATTAACGTACGGAAAGAGAGGGGGATTCTCAATCGGGAAGAGCATGTATATCCCGGGGTAGAGCAAACGCTGTAGAAAGACCCGATTCTGAGCCTAGAATTCAGAATTCGTCTCCATTATCCCTCAGGGCTCACGAGTCCGATGCTTATTGCGTACCGCACAAGTCCCGCTGTCTCATGTATATTCAGCTTTTGCATGATATTTGCCCGGTGGGTGTTGACGGTACGGAAACTCAAGAACAGGGTACCGGCGATCTGCCGATTCGTATGCCCGAGCGCGATGTATTTCAACACCTCGATTTCGCGTTTTGTCAACGGCTGGTCCGATGTTGAAACAGACTGTTGGTCTATCTTGGGATGTTCATTTGCGCGCTTTATGAAGCTCTCAACAATGATATTCGAGATCCCCGGACTGAAGAACCGTTCGCCCGACACGGCGGACTCAATGGCCTTGAAAATGTCTTTCTTCCCCGCATTCTTCAAGACATAGCCGCTGGCTCCAGCGCGGAGGACCTGATAGGCATATTCTTCGTCTTCATATGCCGTCAGAATTACCACCTTGACGCCGGGAAGTTTGTCTTTGATCACCTTCGTTGCCGCAATGCCATCCAGATTCGGCATTGAGATATCCATAATTACGACATCCGGCTTTGTCTCCTGGGTCATGCGTACAGCTTCCTCCCCGTCAACAGCTTCTCCGACAATTGCGAAGTTAGGGGATGTCTGCAGCAGAGCCCGGAGACCGCTCCGCACCACATCATGGTCATCGGCAAGCAAGATTCTGGTTTTAGGCATCGTTGCCCCAATTCATACATTTCCCTCCTGAGCCTGCAACGGTAGAGTAACAGTGACTGTCGTACCCTCTTGGGGGCCCGTGTCGATGACAAACGATCCGCCAAGGAGTTCTGTGCGTTCACGCATGCCAAGCAGGCCAAGACCATGGCCTTCGAAACGCATGCTGGCCATGTTCTCGAGCACGATTCCCTGCCCGTTATCGTGGATGCGCAACTCCACAGATGTATTGCGTTGCACGAGGTGCACTTCCACCGCCGTCGCGTGTGCGTGCTTGGCAATATTCGCCAATGCCTCCTGCGCGATCCTATAGAGGGCAATTTCCGAATCACCCTCAAGATCCGCGGGGAAGCCTTGTGCACAATGAATCACGGCGGCGATCCCCTGGCGCTTCTCGAACTCCTTCACAAGCAGCCGTAACGCCGTCACGAAGCCGAAGTCATCCAGGACGCTCGGCCGGAGATTGGACGAAATTCTCCGTACTTCCGCAATCGACCGGTCGAGCTCTTCGCGGACGTCACGGAGCTGCCCTCCCATCTTGCGGTCACTTGGGGCGGCTTCTTCTTCCAGCACTTCCACCCGGAACTTCATACCCGTGAGCCGCTGGCAGAGATCGTCATGCAACTCACGCGATATGCGGGCGCGCTCTTCTTCCTGTGCCCGCTGCATCGATGATGCAAAACGCCTGAGTCCGGCATTGCGTTCCTGTTCCGTCTTCTCAAGCTGATCGACCATCGCGTTGAACGTATCCCCCACCAGCTGGAGTTCATCGCCACCCTTGAGTTTGACTCTCTGCGAGCGATCCCCGTGCCCGACCTTCCACATTACCGATGTCAGATGCGCGAGCGGCCTTATGATGCTGCGTGTTGTCAATATGCCCGCCAGGATGCCGAACACGAGGCTGACGGCCAGCACACCGAGAATGGTGTTGTTGGTCGTGCGTCCGGCCAGCAGGAGCTCCTCTTTCGCCGTTGCCAGTCCCCGCTCCGTGTGGGTTTGCACCCGGTCGTTGAGAGTTGAAGCGAGACTCCGATAGGTCGCCATGAAGAGGTCGAGATGCAATCGTCGGGCCTTTTCCGACTCAACGAGCGTCCGGGAGAGTCGGAGACCGTCGTTGGATCTCCGCTGCAATTCCGCAGCCCATCGTTTCTCATCGGCGGAGAGGAGAACCACATGGTAGACCTGCAGCAATTCCGAGAACTGCTTTTCGGCGGTATCGAGCTGGTCGGAGAATCGGGCTTCCCCCGTCAGCAGATAGTTCCCCAAACTTTTCGCAAGAGCATTCATCTGCACTTGCATGCCCAGAGCAACCTGGAGCCGGCGATACGCAATAGGGTTATTCACGCTGATCGAGCGCAGCACGCGGTCCGACAGCAGTGCATCGATCGCCTGGAGCTCATCGCGCAGGGCATTGAGGTTCTGCACCTGGACGTCGCGCAAACGCGCCTGCTCAACCGCTGCATAATGAAGATTTATGATCGAGTCCCGCAGGTCTGTCCGGAGGACGGCCAATCGCGCGAGTTTGACGACGCTCATCTCTTCACTAGAACTGCTGTCGTGGTCCGCGCTGTATCGTTCGACCGCCCGGAGCATCCGGCGGTCCCCTGTCGCAGAGTAGGCGAGCGCGGCAAAGGCGGTCTCCGCGAGGTCATTTTCGATACCGTAGACAGCCGAGTTGATCGGTTCCCTGACCTGCGTCAACTCTTCCAGCTTGTCGCTTACCGCGCTTGTTTGTGTGTATGACACCAGACCGATCAATACACAGAGCACAAGGAGAACTCCGATCCCCAGCCCGAGTTTCACTCCAATATTCAGCATCTTGTCACGCCTCCGTAATACCCTATAAGGAACGGATTGTGGGGGAAAAGACCAAATTTGTAGAGTTCGGAAATTCTTCGTACTCTACCTTGAGTTTGGACAATTCCACAGAGGAACCGATGAATACCGCCGCACACGCTGCAGCTGCCGCAGTCGCCCAGGCTGTCAAAGCCTCAGGTGCAATTGTGAAGATTTCTCCCGAGGGATTCAAAACACTGCTCCAACGTTCAAAAGACCCGCTTGTTGTCACCTCCCATGGTGGAGTGTTCTCGAAGAAGTTCGAATACCTTATGGGCTACAAAGGACTCGTCTTCTTTACGAGCTCCAAGGAACAATTGGGCTTTCCCTCGTCTGCAGAGATTGTGGAGGCGGAGAAGATATGGATACCAGGGTGATAGAGCCTATTGACCCCGTTGCCAGGTACGTACCATTAATCCTCCGACTGTTGCTCTATGTCTTCCTGACCTACTTCCTGATCGAGGCCATCCCGATCTTCTTCTCGTATGATCCGAATGAGCCCTGGCCGCGCCTCCTCTGGATCTTCCGCACATTCACGTTCCTGCCGCTCCATGAAGGAGGACACCTTCTGTTCATCCTGTTCGGCAGAACGCTGTACGCTCTCGGCGGATCATTCTGGCAAATCATGTTCCCCGTCCTCTGGTTCGCCATCGCCCTGAAACAGAAATCGCAAGTCGCTCCCTTCCCTCTCTTCTGGACGGGGGAAAACATGATGGATGTCAGTCTCTACATCCGTGACTCACAGGTCATGGTCCTGCCACTGCTCGGCGGACACAAGTCGGGGCACGACTGGCTNNTCCATCGTGGCGATTATCGGCGGGATCGTGTGGGCGGGTGTGGCATTCTACAAATCAGCAACCCCTCTGGCGCCCAAAATGATCGATTGACCGAAGGCCTCTGCAGACCCGAGGGGCAAGGGGGCGTAGCAGACATCTGGGAATAAAGGGGCAGATACCTACGTCCTGCATGTCCTGATGATCTTGAGGTTTCAGATTGTAACCTCAAGCGCTCCTCCACGCACTTTACCTCCTCCTTTGTAAGTTGAAACATGAAATCGGCCGGGAACCGGGCAATATTTCTGCGGACCGCAAGATTCAATGATTTGGTTAGAACCCCATACATATCTGCAAGATGGAAATCCAGCATCACTCGCTGCTTGCGGATAGGAAAGATGTGGCGTTCTATGAACTCGGTGGGCAATACACAAATGGCAACTTCGGGGGCTATCCGTTTTCTCCCGCCAACCTGGCGATCTGCAGCAGATAGAACCGCAATCGGTCCTGTTGAACAGGATTGAGCGCTTGCTCTTCGATTGACGCGATGCGCTCGACCTCCCGCATTGCACGAATGACTGTTGCGGGCACCTCGATCTGACCCTCCGCAGCGATGTTCAGATATTCCACCGCAGCCGCAAGGAACTGACGCATCTCGTCATCACTACCTGTCACACGGAAGTAGGAGGTAAGCGTCGATGGCAAACGGACCTCCCGTGCCGCCATCGGGAGATCGTGATGTAGCAGCTTCGATGAAATAGAATAGAGCGCCACGGCCAGCTCGACAAACGCCTCGACACGCTGGAAGACAGGCCGCTCCAGCAATGCCCATGCACGTGCCCGCCAGAAACGGATCTCCAAGGGGATATTGAGCAGTTTCTCGACTTCGTTTGACCAGCCCTCGTCTATAGACCCATCGATCACCTCACGCAGTTTCTGCATATCGGTGTTGAACAGATCCGGCTGCATCAGGACTGCGAGATCCGGGCGAAGGGTTGGAAGCAGAGCAGGTTTGAATCCGGTCGGCTCAAAGAAATCGCTCACGTCAATGCCATGCCGCCGCAACAGCTCCTGCTGAAAGAGTTTTATGTACTTCGCCATCGCATCCACGTCTTCGCGCAACGCGAGGAGCGCGGAATTGCCGGCAGGAAACGCCCGCTCCAATACCTGCATTTGCGCCATATCATGATAAAGCCGCAGCGTGTGCAGGATTTCGTACACCGGCAGATGCGGCAGTATCCCGTCGGCCAAAAAGGTTTCGGGATCCCCCTCTACCGATTCCCTCTGCGCAAATGTGTCCAGCGCACGGAAGAGACCCACCGTCAGCTGGTTGATTCCCAGAACAGCCGTCTGTGCTTGGTTATGCGCGATGGCGCGCAACAGACTGCCGTAGCGCGAGGAGGGGATTGTTTCTGCAATCCGTTCAAGTATGCGATTGCCCTGTTCCTTCCCCGATTGTCCCGGACGTACCGTTGGCCTGTCACGCAGCGGTGGGGTTGTTCGTGCGATGAAGTACGAAATAACGTGCAGTCCTACCACATCTTCGTCGCGGCCATAGAGAATCTGGCGGAAATTCTCCGTCAGTACTTCCAGAAATGCGTCAAGTGTCTTGCTCTCCATCCCGATAGTCAGCCGTTCGAGCGTTTGCTTCCCGCGCGCGGTGCTCTGAAAGCGGCTATCTGCAAATTCCTCGCATGCGCGGACGAGATCGCTTCCATGTTTCTTCTGCTGATCTGCAAGGTGATACAGAAGTTGTGTGAATTCCCTGACCGGGAGGTGGCGGACTTTTTCTGCGATCGCGCTCTGGAATGTGCGCAGGTCACCGCCGGAAAAGACACCCATCATCGGTGTGGTCGCATAAAGCGTGCTGCGCCGTGTCGAGGCCCGTAGCCGTGCAGCAAACCGTCGCGAGGAGTTCTCCGATTGCGTGAACGCAGGCACGCCACTCAGCTCTCCGTAGTAGCCCCCCTGGCGTTGCATCGGTTCACCGCTTCCCATTTTAAGCCGGATGCGATCGGCAAGCCCTTTCTGGCCGAGCCAGTGCATCAGCTCGAATTTCGCTTGCCGGTACATTCTCGCACCCGCGGCCTGACTCACATTCTGGCTCAGATCCGAACCCGCAATGAATATCTCGGCTATCATCCCTGCAAAGCGATCGCTTGTCTCTTGATTTAGCCGCCTGCTCTGCAGTGCATGTTCCCATAATTTGTTGAGATACCCCGTCAGCCCGTGCACCGCTTCCGCATCTTCGAAGAGCGGTATCAGCCAGACTGATGGAAGGACGAGTTCCGGGTTGTCACGAAGGACATGTTCGCGCCGTGCATGGAACTTCCGATCCAGCGCAATCAGGGCCTCCGGCCGCGTAGACATGCTTACCTGGAGCGCAAGAACGAGTCCAGGATTGCCATATAATGCGCCAATCTCGTTGATCTCGGTGATATTGAAGACCGTTGTGTCAATGGCAAACTGGTCCTGTGCAGTCACCATATTCTGCTGTATGCGCGGCGTGACGACCACGNNGACCACGCGCTGCAGGAGATCGCGATAAAGAACCGCCTCACGCAACAGTGCCGGATCGCCGATGTTCTGTTGTAGCGCGGGAATCAATCTGTGCAGTTCCTTGCGCAGACGTTTATTCAGACTCCCGTAGTATTCCAGAGCCTCGCGCCGTTTGCGGCGCAACTCCAGCATCCGCCGTTCCAGCCGATCATTGTGGTGCCAGAGCGTGGTGACCGGATCACTCGCAATATGCAGCGACATGCCGATGCGCCGGAGCGGACCCGCCTGAGCATGAAACGGCAGAATCCCGCGATAGCGTCGTTCGAGTTGGTGTGTCAGCCCTGTAATTTCGTTAAGCAGTTCAATAAAGTGACGGCTCTTTGCCTGCAGCTGTTCCATCTCACCCTGTAATTCGAGAGGAATCCGCACGGACGTGTCACGTTCCATGAGCATCTGAAGCAGGCGCGACATCCGCTGCACATTTTGCATCAAGACGGAACCGATGAGCCGGTGTCCCTGTCCAGACGGGCGGTTACTGCCATCCCAGTCCCCCCAGAACGACAAAAACGTCGGCGCAAGTCCGGCCCCCTCGAATTCGGCGCACAATTCGGCGGTGATATGCGCATCAAGATCGACTAGAATCTCCTCTGCTTCGTCGCTTGAAGTGATGGCAACATTGAGGCCGAGAAATTCGTTCACGAGGTGGACCGCCAGACGGGACATCTGCGTGCGTGACGCCTCCCCGCCCCGGATCATCTCATGCAGAATGGCATCAAAGGCGATCTCGCTCCGGATGGAGTACATTTGCGTCGGATGAACTGTGCGGTCAAACAACCGACGCCTGAATGCTTCCCCGCGGCGATCGAGAGAGTCTTTATAGAATTCCTTCTCCAGGGTGCGTGCGAGGGATTTTCCGCCGTCACTCCGGGCGAGCGCACAATATTCCCCCGCGAGCGCAAGCCTGTCGAAATACCTCTGACGGAACACGCCGATCCGCTCCGGCAGAAACTCCTCGATCATGTGCCGGCGAATACGATCGTCTTGCAGATCCTCCTGGAGCGGCGTGTGTTTGGTTATTGCTTCCTTCTCAACCAGTGTGCACAGAATGCGTTCCAGCGCATTCCAGGCATACGTCGCATCACCGGCGGGTGGGTGCGTGCGCGCCGGAGCATATGTGCTGCGCCGGTACTGTGCCGATTCTTCGGCAATGATGTGGTTGAGATCGATAAGCACCCGACGGGTCTTCTTCTGCAGAACGCTCGCCGGATCCGTACCACCGAGCGTCAAACGAAATGCTTTTCTTCCCGTTTCGAATCCCTTCTCAGTTCTCGCAAACGTCGAGAGCGGCACCAGGCCGATCCCCTGTCGTGCGAGCCCTGAAGCAACCCAATCGAGCGAAAGACCCGCAGGAAGTTTGTTGATGATCATCAGCGGATACATGCTGCCGGTAGGCGGCTCGATGTGGATCGCAAAGAAATTTCTGTCGGGCGGAAGGTCCTGCAGTGCTGATGTGAGCGCTTCCATCCGTTCACACAGGATGGTGTTTCTCAATCGAAAGTACGCGCGCGTTGTTTCGAGGGAACTGCGATAGAAGAGATATGAAAGGAGAATCGCTCCGGTGTTCGGTCTCACCGTGGAAAGGATCGAACAGAATTTCTGCCGAAGAGTTTCTTCTCGGATCTCCACAATCGAAAGCCGCGCACCAGCCATGCAATCGGTCTTGGACATCGATTGAACGGTAATGAGCAGGTTTGCCTGCTGTGATGTCAGACGGCCCTTTTTGATCAACTCATCNNGGATCGCTGCGGACAAAATCCTCCACAGCGCGCACGATGGCATCGCCATCAAGGCCCAACTCCGGAGTGAGCGGTACTGCGTACGTTGTCGGGAAGCAATGCTCGTATGTCCAGCTCAGATCCGGCATCACAACGTCAG
>PMMO01000156.1 GCA_003162215.1 Ignavibacteriota bacterium | reverse complement strand
GTCATCAACAAGATCGATTTGCCCAGTGCCATGGTGGACACTGTCAAGCATCAAATCAAGGACCTGATCGGATGCAGGGATGAAGATATCCTTCTGGCGAGCGCTAAAGCCGACCTTGGAATCGACACTATCCTTGAAGCGGTGGTTCAGCGGATCCGTGCCCCGAAGGGTGATCCCGCCGCGCCGCTGAGAGCACTCATTTTCGACTCAGTGTTCGATACCTACCGCGGGTCCATTGTCTATCTGCGTGTCGTCGACGGAACCCTCAAGGAGGGGGAGAAGGTTGTCTTCTTCCATAACGAGAAGGTGTTTGAGGCGGAGGAAGTCGGCGTCCTGGAGATGAAGCGGAACAGGACGGGTGTCATTGCTGCCGGAAACGTTGGTTATCTGATTGCCGGCATCAAGGATGTCCATGATACAAAAGTGGGCGATACCATCACGCATTCTGCACGTCCTGCCACGGAGCCGGTTCCCGGCTACAAGGAAGTCAAGTCGATGGTCTTTAGCGGCATGTATCCGACGAACGCTGAGGATTTTGAAGACCTGAGGGCATCCATCGAGAAGCTGCAGTTGAATGACTCTTCTCTGGTGTATGAACCGGAGACATCANNTGGGTCTCCTGCACATGGAGATCGTTCAGGAGCGGCTCGAACGGGAGTACGACCAGAATATCATTAACACCGTCCCCAACGTTGAGTACCGGGTCACAACGACTAAAGGAAATGTGGTTCTGGTGGACAATCCTTCCTACATGCCGCCACTGGGGGAAATTGAGAAGGTTGAAGAACCGTTCATTCGCGCGCAGATCATTCTCCCTACGGAATATGTCGGCAATATCATGAAGTTGTGCATGGACCGCCGTGGGGTGTACAAGAACACCACCTACCTCGATCCCACGCGTGTGGATCTCCAGTACGAAATGCCTCTCTCGGAGATCATATTCGACTTCTACGACAAGCTGAAATCCACCAGTCGGGGGTATGCCTCTTTTGACTATGATTTTCTGGAGTTCCGGGAATCCGATCTGGTGAAGCTGGATGTTCTCTTGAACGGCGAGTCCGTTGATGCGTTTTCGACAATTGTCCACCGTGACAAAGCCCACGAGTGGGGGAAGAAGTTGTGTGTGAAGCTGCGTAAACTGATCCCCCGGCAGATGTTCGAGGTGGCAATTCAGGCGGCGATTGGGTCCAAGGTGGTTGCGCGCGAAACGATATCGCCCATGCGCAAGAACGTTCTGGCGAAGTGCTATGGCGGTGATATTACGCGAAAACGCAAGCTTCTGGAGAAACAGAAAGAGGGGAAGAAACGTATGAAACAGGTAGGCCGTGTGGAGATTCCACAAGAGGCCTTCCTTGCCGTATTATCGATGGAGGATGAATAGAATATCATGGCAAAGACCGAGACGCGCGAGAAACAGCCGGTGAAGGATTTCTTCAAGGATGTGGTGTTTGTTCTTGTTGCTTTCTTCTTCCTCAATAGCTTTGTGCTTGCATCGTTTGAAGTCCCTACGGGCTCTATGGAAAACGAGATCATGGCAGGGGACTTTCTTTTCGTGAACAAATTCCTTTATGGCGGGACAACCCCACGGACGATCCCATTTACCAACGTGCGTCTCCCCTGGTTTCGTGTTCCGGCCTTCCGCAGTGTTGAGAAGGGCGATGTGATAGTGTTCGAGTTCCCCGGGCAGCGCGAAGAGGTCACCTCACCGGAGTTCATGTTCTATCTGAAGCGTGCTGTTGCTCTCGCGGGGGACACGGTGCAGGTCGTGAATCGTGTGCTCTACATCAACGGAAAACCCGCGCCAATTCCACGCCACATGAAGTTCAACACATTTCATATCAAGCCTGCCGGTCTTGCGGATGACCGCATCTTTCCGAAAGGTGCCCCTTTCAATGAAGATAACTGGGGTCCACGTGCAATTCCGCGCAAGGGCGATGTGATCACCCTCAACGCCATGAACTTCGATCAGTGGGAGGTGTTCATCGGGCGGGAAGGGCATCGCGCCACAGTCGAAGCGCCGGGCAGAGTGTTTGTCGATGGCGTTCCCGTCGACCACTACACTGTGGAGCACAACTATATCTTCGGCATGGGTGATAACCGTGATAACAGCCTTGATGGACGGTTCTGGGGCTTCATTCCAGAGGAGAATATTGTCGGCACGCCGATGATTGTGTACTGGTCATGGGACCCCGATGTGTCCATAGGGAATATTTTCACAAAGCTTGCCTCGGTTCGGCTGACTCGAATGGGCACGATCATCAAATGAGGATGGCTGTGGAAGGGGGGTGGCTGCGGCGGGTGAGAAGGGACCGGTTCTGGGTCGATGCACTGCTGGGCTTGCTGATTGCACTGATTCTTGGGATCGTTCTCAAAACCTTTGTGCTTTGTGCAGTCTACGTTCCCAGTAGTTCCATGGAAGGGACCCTTCTTGCCGGGGATTATGTTCTCGTGAACAAGTTGGGACACAGCATCCAGCGGACGCGTATTGGCGACGTTGTACTCTTCCACCCTCCGGCCGGCGTGGTGCAAGGAGTTCAGAGGGACGATCTTTTTTTTGTAAAGAGGTGTATTGCTACAGGGGGGGATACCCTTGAGTTTGTGCGGGGAGGCATCGCGGTAAACCGGCGGCCTCTACTCCTTCCGGAGACTGCCGCGCTCTGGAAGAACCCCGACGCAGGGTTTGTGGAGCAGGAGGGAAAGAGCATCATAGTTCCGGAAGGGTATCTCTTTCTTCTCGGAGACAATCCCTCCGAAAGTTATGACAGCCGTGCGTGGGGGTGTATTCCTGAAAGAAATGTCATTGGTGCTGCCGCCATAGTGTATTGGTCAATATGTCCGTCGCGCCCGTCGGGGGAAGGGCACGGGCAGGCAGGCGCGATCCGATGGAGCAGGATCGGCACTGTACCACGATAACCGACGTCCACGAGGAAGCGGCAACGTGAAACCCGGACGAATTCCGTCAGTGCCAGATCGCTTCGGCGTCTACGTACATGTGCCGTTCTGTGAACGGAAGTGCCCGTACTGTGATTTTTATTCGGTTGAAGGAACCGACCTTAAGGACCGGTATCTAAACGCCCTCCACAGGGAAATCGCCAGAGCTTCTCGTCGCCCAAATGCTGCAGCAGTCGATACCATTTACATAGGCGGTGGTACACCTTCATTGTTGACGCCGGACGAGATCGAGCGACTTCTTGGCGAGATCGGCCGGTGCTTCACCATTGCCGGGGACGCCGAACGAACGATCGAAGTGAACCCGGGTACGACCACGCGTGAGTCGTTGCGCATGCTGCGACAGCTGGGGATGAACCGGCTCAGTATAGGCGTCCAGTCCTTTGATGATCGTGTGCTTACCTTTCTTGGCCGAATACATACTGTTGCAGAGGCGCGATCATGTATCGAAACCGCCCGGGCTGTAGGGTTTGAGAATATCAGCATTGATCTGATTTTTGGGATTCCCGGACAATCGCGACGCGGATGGGAAGATACCCTGAAAGAGGCGCTGGCACTATCTCCCGACCATGTGTCGGCATATAGCCTCATCGTCGAAGAACAGACGCCGCTATTTGCATTGGTGAAATCAGGGAGTGTTGTGCCCGTAACAGAGGAAGAGGAAGCCGCCCAATTCACGTTAACGATGTCATTTCTGGAGGACAGCGGGTACGACCATTATGAAGTCTCGAATTATGCCCGGCCGAGCTGCCGCAGCCGTCACAATTCGGCCTACTGGCACCACCACAACTATCTCGGGTTCGGGCCGTCGGCGCATTCGTTTTGGGTGGATGCACGTTCAGGTGAAGCATGGCGTTGGGCAAACGTCCGGCAGGTCGGTGGATATTGTGATCTGCTCTGGCGGGAGGGTTCACCCGTCGCAATGGCAGAGGAGTTGGGCACACGCGAATTGGTGAACGAAATGATCTTTCTGGGACTGCGCAGCGATGGTCTCTCGCTGCCTGCTCTCACGAATGATCTGGGGTACGAACTCTCCGGTGAGCAACGGACCTATCTTCATCAGCTTCTTGCACGGAATCTTGCCGTACTGAGTGGCGGAACCGTGCGCTTGACCCGCGAAGGTTTTCTCTTCTGTGACGAAATTTGCTCTCATCTCATGACTTCTTGAAAATACTATTGATTTTGGGTATCTTACATATTCGACCGATCCCTGTATCCCGCGAAACGCATAGAAAAGGCGCGACATTCCATGGCTGACCTCAAGCTCAATCGCATCATCGCCACCATCGTGTTTGCTATTTCCTTTGGCGTCTACATCGCAACGCTTGCTCAGACAGTAGTGTTCTGGGACGTCGGTGAGTTCATCGCCGCCGCCAAATTGCTGCAGGTGCCGCATCCTCCCGGCTCTCCATTGTTTCTCCTGGCGACCCGCATTGCCATGATGATTCCTTTTGCCGCCGACCAGGCAGTGCGTGCGCACGCCTTCTCCGCGCTGTTGAGCGCAATCGGCATCATGTTCACGTATCTTGTCATTGTGCGTGTGATCAACAATTGGCGCGGCATTCCGGAGTCTCTGGTGGACCGTCTGACCGTGCATGGCGCAGCGGCTATCGGTGCCCTCACCCTCGCGTTTAGTCCCACGTACTGGGATAACTCCATCGAAGCCGAGGTGTACGGCGCAAGCATGTTCTTCTTCAGCTCGGTGCTCTGGCTGGCCCTGCGCTGGATCGATCGTGCAGATGAAGACGGGAATGAGAAGTACATTCTCCTCATTGCGTACCTGATCGGCCTCTCCCTCGGCGTGCATCTTCTCTCGCTGCTGGCGATCTTCCCCGTACTGATGATCATGTACTTCCGCAAGTACGAGGTTAATTCCTCGACGTTCATCCGCTTTGGGATCATCTCTGTTCTGGTCTTTTTCGTTGTCTATCCGGGCATTGTCAAATGGCTTCCCGGCATGATGGATGGTGACTTTGCAGGCAAGAAGAGTGTCATCATCGCCTGGATTCCCTGGTTGGTGATAGCCGCAATCTGCTATGGAGCGTACACATCGTACCAGAAAAAGCAAAAGATGTTGCACATAGCACTGCTGTCCATTCTTCTGATCTTCTTCGGCTACACCACGTACATCTCCGTCCTCATCCGGTCCAACGCCAATCCCCCGATGAACGAGAACGACCCGCGCAACCTTGCGCAGTTGACCTCCTATCTGGGCCGTGAGCAGTATGGCAATTCACCGTTATTCATGCCGCGACGCTGGAGCCAGGAGCCCCATCAAACGGGGATCTACAAGAACTACAGCAGCGATATGGACTACATGCTGCGTTACCAACTCGGCCACATGTTCTTCCGCTATGTTGGGTGGAATTTCATTGGTGCGGCAGGATCCGAGCAGGATTCCGGTGTGAGTGCCAAAGGTACGCTGGCGATTCCTTTCATTATGGGTCTCATCGGTCTGTTCTATCATTTCCGCAAAGATAGAAAGATGGCGCTTGTGCTTGTGGTGACCTTCATTATTCTGGGGCCCGTCCTCGCACTCTACCAGAACCAGCAGGAACCGCAGCCACGCGAACGTGACTACTTTTACGTCGGCGCGTACTTTGTCTTTGCGGCATGGATTTCTATTGGCGTTGTCGCATTGATGGACCTTACAAAGAAATTCAAGAATCAGGCCGGCCTGGAAACCGGGCTGACGTTGGGGCTCCTCGGTGTATTCGCTCTGGCCATCCCCGGCAGGTTGCTACAGCTGAACTACAATGAAACCGACCGCTCAGGTAACTACGTAGCGTGGGATTATTCCTACAATATGCTGCAGAGTTGTGACAAAGATGCGATTCTGTTCACCAATGGCGACAACGATACCTTCCCTCTCTGGTATTTACAGGATGTGGAGGGTGTGCGGCGCGACGTCCGCATAGTGAACCTCAGTCTTGTGAATACCAACTGGTACATCAAGCAGATGAAAGCGACGCCGTACTTCAAAGAAGCTCTGGCGGTGCCGATCAGCTTCTCTGACAAGGCCATCGACAACCTGCAGCCGGTGCTCTGGGAGACACGTCAGTTGGAACTGCCCGTGCCGCCCGAGGCCATGGCGAAGTACGGGCCCGCAGACACAAGCGTTACGCGGACCGGCAAGATCAGCTTCGTGATGCGGCACACCCTGGAAGTCGGCAGTTCCCGCGCAATCCGCATCCAGGATATCATGGTGCGTGACATTCTCTTCGCGAACCAGTGGAAGCGCCCCATTTGTTTTGCGGTCACCTGCTCGCCCGACAGCAAAATCGGTCTCGACGAGTACCTCTGGTTTCAGGGTCTGGCATGGCGCCTGGAGCCGCGCAAGATCAACCGGGAAGATCTGGGCCTGAATCGCGACGTGCTCGAACAGAATCTGCTAAACGAGCCGAAAGTTTTCTCCAAAGGTCCGCAGCTCGGGTATCAATTCCGCGGCATCAATGATCCCCGTGTCATGTATGACGAGAACACCACCCGCCTCATGCTGAACTACCGCTCCGCATTCATCCGCTTGGCGATGTACTACATGAACGTCGAACCGAACCCCACAAAGGGCATGGCGATCCTCGACCGGATGGAGAATCTCATTCCGCGTTCAAAGATACCGATGGCCTGGGAATTGATGTCGGATATCGCCAACATTTATCATCGTTTCGGTCGCGCGGACAAGTTCAACGAATACGCCGGCGAGCTTGAGACCACGGCGCGGCAACTTATCGATGCCGGCCAGGCCAACATGCAAAGCTACTACAATCCGTACCGGGTGTTGCTCGATATCTACGACCTGAAGCACGAGTACAAGAAGTCACTCGATCTGCTGACGGGGCTACAGAGAGATTATCCCAACGACCCCGGCTTGAACGCCCGCATTGAACAGCTCAAGCAACAGGTTGCAGCACAAACGGCGGCAGCGCCGAAGGACAGCAGCAAATAGGAGACAAGAGGGATCGGTCCACAGAGTGATGCGCATTCTCATCTTCAACTGGCAGGACATCACGCATCCCCTCTCCGGAGGGGCCGAAGTTCATCTGCACAGCATATTTTCCCGCATTGCGCGCAGCGGACATGAGGTGACGCTCTTCTGTTCCTCGTATCCCGGCGCACAACGCGAGCAGGTCCTCGACGGCATCCGCATCATACGCCAGGGCGGCCGTCAGCTCTTCAACTTCCATGTTCCCCTCGCCTACCTCCTGCGGTTCCGCCGCGAAGTCTTCAATGTTGTCATCGATGACATCAACAAGATTCCGTTCTTCACGCCGCTGTACGTGCGCGAGCCGGTGGTGGGCATCGTTCATCATCTGTTCGGGCGGAGTGTCTTTGCAGAGGCCAATCCGCTGGTTGGCTCCTATGTGTATCTTATGGAGCGATGGGCGCTCTTTTTCTACCGATTGTACCGCATCCCCTTTTTCGTCGTCTCTCGTTCCACGCGTGAAGAAATGCAGGGTCGGGGGTTCCGGCCGGGGGATCTGCATATCGTCCACAATTGTGTTGATCACGATCTCCATCGCCCGGATGCATCCCGTCGCTCGGACGTTCCGCTCATCGGCTACTTCGGACGACTGAAGAAGTACAAAGGCGTGGATCAATTCATTCGCGCGGCTGCATTGGTGCGTGCGACTCATCCAGAACTCCACCTCGTGATTGTCGGGGAGGGGGATGATCGGCCCCGCCTTGAGCGTATGACGGTAGAGCTCGGCCTGCAGCAGATCGTAACATTTACCGGCTATGTGCCGGAGAAGCGCAAGGTGGAGTTGCTTCAGGAAATGTGGTTCGGTGTCACGACATCGTCAAAGGAAGGGTGGGGGCTCACGGTGCTCGAGTCGAATGCGTGCGGCACGCCGGTGATTGCGAGCGACGTACCGGGTCTTCGCGACGCCGTGAACAACGGGGAGACGGGCCTTCTCTACAGGCATGGTGACATAGAAGATCTTGCCGGGAAAATCCGCATGTTGCTGGATGATCCCGTTCAACGACGCCGTCTGTCCGACAACGCCATTGCCTGGGCGGGGGGATTCAATTGGGACAACGCAGCGGAGAGGACGATGGAAATCCTGCGAATATATGCTACGAATTCCAGCCAGGGCTAAATGAGAATTAAGGAGAGTCTCTTCACCACCTGTACCTGTCCCGCGTGGTACACATCGTGTGCGGCGACGCCGTAAATCAGGCGGTCGATGCGCATGGTACCGCCGGGGGTGAGTTGCTTCAGGCGTGCCGCAGGGAGCGCGACGATAACCTCACGCAGGGCATGGTGTTCATCGGCTAGCAAACGAAGATCGCTCTTCCAACGGGTTTTGGTCAGGTTGTCGAGCCGTGGAAACCAGTTGCTGCCTTTGAGCACGAACGAACCGCGCTTGAGCCCGAGAATCCGCCGCCGCACCGCATATTTCCAGTAGGCACAATGGAGTGCGATCTCCCAGATGTTGTGGCGTCCTTCGGCCGGCCGCCACGCAGCCTCCTGTGCCGACAGTCCGCGCAATGTGCCGAGGAGATTCGGGCCATGCCAGGCCCTGTGATTGTAGGCTTCGTCAAATATGCGAAGCAATAACGAGATCTTTGGATCCATGGATGCCTCACAGTGTTGTGGAATCGTTCACGGTGCCTTCATCAGTTGTCTGCTAGTTCAGGAACTCCCAGGAAATTCCGAAGCGTACTGCCCGGTCCAATGCGGGTGTAAATGGACTCGTGAAGTACATCGTGTTCGTGACGTTTTCCCAGATGATATGGACGTACGCTGAACCCACGTGAGCGATCGCAGCAAGATCGAGGGTCGATCCCATTCCCAGTGAAGCAATGGTGTTCGGCACCATGAAGAGCGAGGGTGGCGAGAACACGTATCCGCTATATCCGGTGGTGACGCGACCGTGCACACCGACCTTGAGATCGAGATTATCGCTGAAGAATGTGCCGGCTAGGTAGATTCCTCCTTCCCCCCAGAATGCCGGGTAGTCATCCAATGTCGAACCTGAGGCGTCGTGCCGCAACAGGTATGTTCCGGTTCCCTCTATCATAATGTACCGGAAGAGATGAAATTCCATGGAAAGTTCGGCGGTGAGTGTCTTGATTTGGTCGCCGTTGAACAGCCGCACTCCAGGGAATGGGGCACTTCCGGCATATGGTGACGTGAGAATAGGATTGGTGATTGTCCGGTGAGCGAGCATCAATCGCACGTTGCCGATGTCCGGTCCCACCCAGGCCAAGCCGGCTTCCACAAGCTGGTGTTTCTCAGTCGTGATGGTGCCATCTCTGACGAGTGAGCTATCCGTCCAAAAGAGTTCGGGATAGGTTGGGGCACGTTGGGCCAGCGATGCCCCGCCCCGAAGACTGAGACCTCCACCAAGATTGGCCCAGATGTCTGCACCGAATCCTGCGATCTGTTCTGCGCGGAAAATCTCCGATCGGCCATATGCAGCGACGTGCAGATTCTGGGTAACGGCCGCCTCATCCATTGCCCACACGGAAAAGGAGGGATGCTGCAAGCGACCTAGTGTCGGGCTGCCTTCCACCTGTCGGACTTCGACATTCACGCAGGCCGAAATGTGGTGCATTCCCAGGGAAGCAGACTGCTGTGCCCGCAGGCCATACCATGAACTCCGCTGATCCTGCTGAACGTAGGGGGACCCGTTCGACTCCTCATCGCGATATTCGCGCAGGTTGCTTGAGTAATACACGGCAAGCGTGCTGAGATCGGTGCTGTCCGGCAGGAACATCCCGATGAACCTGAGGTCGAGATCATGCCTGGTGAGTTTTTCGTAGGCGACAGTGCTATACCCTCTTGCACTCCGCCGGTCAAAGGCAAGCTGGAATCCTGTTGCCGGATAATTGATCCCACCATAAAGTCCCGTCTGGGTTTGCGCGTAGAGCTCGCTCAGGATCACGCTTACCTTTGGCAACAGGTGGTAGCGCACTGCGCCGCGGACATTCCACTGTTCGTGCGGACTGTCCAAAAAGCGGCCATCGGTGCCGATGTACTGGTAGCCAAATGACAGATTGCTCCGGCGGGTCAGATTCTGGTTGAATGAGCCGTCGGAGTACGTGTGGTTGTATATTGCCTCTTCGTAGCGGATTTTCGTGAACGGAATCCTATGTGCGTCGGTTTTTGTCACAATGTTCAGCGTGCCCCCGGCTCCTCCCGTGCCGTAGAGGAAACTGCGCGGACCGGTGATAACCTCGACTCTCTCGGCCTGTTCCATCGGGAAGAGCGAGAGGTTGTAGATGCCCGATGCGGGATCGGCGACGGGCCGGCCATCGACGAGCACGGCGTTCGAACGCCACCCTGCCCCTCGCATCGTGAGCGGGAAATACTGCCCAACGCTTGATGGCTCACTTCCGAATACGCCCGGTTGCGAGGAGACGACTTGATTGAGCGTTCGTGCTGACCTCCACTCCATCGCGATGCGAGTGACCACGTCGAGAGAATCCAAACGGTGGTTCAGTGATCCCGGAAGGGAAGGGAGGAAATAATGAATGAGGCTGTCAGGCAGGGCGCGTCTTGTCGAGTCTGCCACGACGTGTCGTGTAGTATCCGCCACTTCGTGCTTGATCGAGTCGGCCTTTGCGGCATTTGGTTGCACCGGCGGTTTTTGGGGCAAGCGGTTCTGGGCATGCAGGGTGAAGGCAATACACCCTGCAATGACAATGACGAGCTTCCATCGGATCACTATGTGATGTGTACGCCTCATCGCGGGGCCTGCCTCAGACATCGAAATGCGGACGTGTAACGAACGCCTGGTAACCACGACTGACAAACTCCCGTGCCAGTCTTTCTGCGGTGGACACGTCTTCAAAAAGGCCGAATACCGTCGACCCGCTCCCCGACATCAAAACAAATTCACCGCCCGCGTCCAGCATCTGTTTCTTGAGATCGTAAACCTCGGGGTAGGTTGCGAACACGACGCTTTCGAAATCGTTCCGCAGTTGTTGCCGCAGGATTTCAGCGGTGTAAAAGCAAAGTAACATCGCGGGTGCTTCGCTATCTGATCTCGAAGAGCACGGCCTCGAACTCCTCATCGCCGAGGTTCTCGGCCTCGTAGTCGCCAGCCTCGAGCCATATCGAGTCACCGGCCTTGCCGTCAAATTCCTGGACGTCGCCGTTCGGCATCGTTATGCGGATCCTGGAAGCCCTGAGCACGTACATCAGGTGGTTCGGGTGAGCGTGACTCTCCACTTTATCCCCTGGAGGAACGGTCAGCCTGAGCAGCCTGGCGCGGTCGTTCATGAACACGAGTTCCTCGTGATTCTCCCCGGCCTCTGAGGCTTTGCGCTTTTCGCCCGACAAGATTTCCTCCCCTTTCGTCTCGTTCAAACGTAACGCCGCCCTTACGGACCGTCAAGAAACCTGCCAGCCCCGTTTACACGGATTTAACAACCCGGAAACAGATGAGAAATATGTTCGCAATAGAAAAGACACATCCTGTTTTGTGACCTAGGCTCAAGCAGCGGAAAGGATTGCACATGCCGAATATCAGCGCTGGCGACACCGCATGGGTGCTCTTCTCAACTGCAC
>PMMO01000209.1 GCA_003162215.1 Ignavibacteriota bacterium | reverse complement strand
CGTCGGGCCTTAGGCCGCGACGAGGTCTCGTTATCCCGTAGTATCGGGATGACGGACACACTGACTCCCGCGTCAAGTCAGAGCGCGCATGTGTACGACGGAAATGTATCGCGGCCGGATCCCAAAGTCAACTGAAATCTTCCTTTGCTTTGACGTATGTTTGCTTTGACGTATGGTTGGCTTTGATCCACGACGATGCTCGATAATTCGTTGACATTAGCCTGTTATATTAATACAATTCAAACAAAATGAGGCGCCTAANNCCCTATATAAGATTATCAACTAGCCTTGTGCAGGTCAAGTTGATTCCTTCTGGAATTCGTTCGCCGGGGTCGGGTGTTCCCTCTCACACATAGGCAAAACCCTGCCGCTGGAACGCCATTGGAAAGACCATGAGGGCAATGATTTTGGACGCGATCTCAAGCTTCGACCGGGAGCGGTTCCCGTTGAAACTGTCGGAGGTTNNTGCCATACGGAGCTGGATGAGATTGAAGGCCGTACTCCCCCACCCCGCATGCCGATCATTCCGGGACACCAGGTCATAGGCAGAGTAGTTGACGCCGGCGCCGATGCACGCCGGTATCCTCGCGGAGCACGCGTTGGGATTGCATGGATTTACTCTTCATGCGGGAGATGCACATTTTGCATGGATGGCCATGAAAACCTTTGCCCGGATTTCAGGGCGACCGGGAGAGATGCAGACGGAGGATATGCCGAATACATGGTCGTCCGGCAGGATTTTGCNNTTCACGGATGTCGAAGCAGCACCTCTCCTGTGTGCGGGAGCGATCGGCTACCGCTCAATTCGGTTGTCCGGCGTAAGGGATGGCGACAACCTGGGCCTCACAGGGTTTGGAGCCTCTGCCCACCTTGTCCTCAAGATGGTACAGCACCAGCTTCCGCATACGAAGGTGTTTGTCTTTGCCAGAGGCGAGCAGGAGAGATCCTTTGCGCGAAGTCTGGGTGCGGTCTGGGCGGGAGATACGGAGGATGAGCCTCCTGAGAAGCTCCGCAGCATCATCGATACGACCCCGGCGTGGAAACCTGTTGTTGAGGCGCTGAGGAATTTNNGAGGAATCTCGAGCCGGGGGGGCGATTGGTGGTCAATGCCATCCGAAAAGAAGAAAAGGACAAGAACTACCTGCAGATGCTTGACTATCCCGTGCACCTCTGGATGGAAAAAGAAATCAAGAGTGTCGCCAACGTGACCAGGGCAGATGTGAGAGAGTTCCTGGATCTGGCCGCCGCGATCCCCATCAGGCCCCAGGTTGAGGAGTTTGCGCTTGCGGATGCCAACAGAGCGTTGTGCGAACTCAAGGAGCAGAGGATACGGGGAGCAAAGGTGCTACGCATCGGAGATTGAACACGACGACCTGTCTCATTCCGACTATCAGACACGCCACCGCTCGCCGAGCGCTGTCGCGCCTACTTACTGCGCTCGTAGACTACCCGGCCGTCGAAAATCGTCATCATGACCTTGACAGTATTCAGCAATGCCGGTTTCATCTGGAGAATGTCGTCAGAGAGGACGACAATGTCGGCAAGCTTCCCGGTTTCAATCGATCCCTTGATTCCTTCGTCGAACGAGGCAAACGCCGGCCCGAGCGTGGATGCCTTGATGGCCTCGGCGACGCTGATCTTCTGTTCGGGGATCCACCCGTTGGGATGTTTTCCGTCGAGGGTGCTTCGGGTGACTGCAGCATAGATTCCCATGAGTGGATCCATAGGTGCCACCGGCCAGTCGGAGCCGAATGCGAGTGTGACACCCGCATCGAGCAACGAACGGAATGCGTACGCTCCCTTCGCTCGTTCGGAGCCGATCCGCTTCTCTGCCCACCGACCGTCGTCGATCGCATGGTACGGTTGCATGGATGCGATGACGCTCTGGTGTGCGAATGACGCAATCTCTTGCTTTTGGAGATGTTGAGCGTGCTCGATGCGGAATCTTCGGTCTCGTGTTCCGTTGTGTTTCGCTGCACGATCGAACATGTCAAGGACAATGCGATTGGCGCGATCGCCGATCGCATGAATCCCGATTTGCAGGCCGGCACTGTCGGCTCCGATGATATTGGCGAGCATCTTGCTTTCGGGCAACATCTCTTCACTTGGGAGTCCGGACGTCGATGGCGCGTCGTCGTACGGCAAGAAGAAGAGCGCCGTCGTCGAGCCAAGCGATCCGTCGGCAAACCCCTTCATTCCGCCGATCTTTAGCTTCTCGTTGCCAAAACCAGCATGCAGGCCAACCAAGGCCTGGCGTTCCCAGGAACCCAGAGGTTGGTATCCGTAGATGCGAACCGTCAGTTCGTTCCGGGCGAGGAGATCCTGGTAGGCAGCCAGCACGGCAGGCGATGCCGACATATCCTGGACGCTGGTGACTCCATGCTCGGCGGCAGAGCGGACAGCCGCGCGTACTGCTTCGACAATCTCGTCCTGTGAAGCGTCGGGGAGTACCCGATAGACAGGGTCCATTGCTGCGTCCTTGAGGATTCCGGTCGGCTCGCCGCGTGCGTCTTTGACAATGGTTCCGCCCGGCGGGTCGGGTGTGTCCCTGGTGATTCCAGCAAGCTTGAGTGCAAGTGAATTTGCGAGAGCCATATGTCCGTCCAGACGATTCACGAAGACTGGATTCTCCGGTGTCGCGTCGTCGATCATTGAACGTGTCGGCAGGTGCGGCGGTGTCCACCATTCATGATCCCAGTCGCCTCCGATGATCCACTGCCCTTTCGGAATGCGCGCGGCGAATGCCCGTATGCGCTCCGTGAATTCTCTGTCCGATTGCGCAGTACGGAGTTGCACAGCGCTGAGATTGGCACCACCGCTGTAGAAATGCACGTGTGCATCGTTAAACCCAGGTACGACACGTTTGCCCTCCAGGTCGATGACACGTGTTTTCTCTCCGGCCCAAGCTTTGATCTCGCTGGTCGTACCCACGGCAACGATCGTGTTTCCAATGCAGGCCGCTGCTTCCGCTTCAGGCTGCTTCGGATTGACAGTCCAGACTTTCCCGTTCAGGAGGATCAAATCGGCGCGTGATTGTGCACTGGTGGTATTGAAGGCCAAGATGGACATGGCGACAAGAAGCATGTGTTTCATAGGTGCGTGCGCTCCAGCTGTTCTTCGCGATCGCTTCTCTGAATTGAGAGCAGCTTGACATCTAACCGTGGCTGCGGACTTCATCATTGTCTGGTCTGCCCCGTTCCGTGAACGACAAACTTGCTACTCGTCAGTTCGACGAGCCCCATCGGCCCGCGTGCATGAAGTTTCTGCGTGCTGATGCCGATTTCTGCCCCGAGACCGAATTCGTATCCATCCGTGAATCGCGTCGATGCATTGACGTACACCGCGGCGGAGTCCACCTCCCGCAGGAACCGTTCACCGTTGCTCTTCGTGCCGGTGAGGATTGCATCGGAATGATGTGATCCGTAACGATTGATATGTTCAATCGCCTGTTCGAGATTTGCGACCACCTTTACCGCGATAATCAGATCGAGATACTCCTTCTCCCAGTCTGCCTCCCCTGCCGGCACTGCATCAGGGACAATCGCGAGCGTACCTTCATCCCCCCTGATTTCGACCCCCGCCTATCGTAGACGAGCCGTGACACGGGGAAGGAACTTTGCGGCAATGGTCTTGTGGATCAGAAGCTTTTCGGCCGCATTGCAGACGGACGGTCTTTGCACCTTTGCGTTAAACACGATCTCCACCGCTTTACGGAGGTCTGCCGAATAATCCACAAACACATGGCAATTGCCTTCGCCATGCGCAATGACCGGCACTGAGGAATGTTCCTGTATGAATCTGATAAGCTGCTGACTTCCGCGCGGAATGACAACATCGAGAAAGCGATCTTGCGTGATCATGGTCAGTACTGCCTCTCTGTCCGTCGTATCGATAAATTCGACACAACCGGCAGGGAGACCGACGTCACGCAGGGCCATGGTGATGATGTTCACCAGAGTCGTGTTTGTACGTATGGCCTCCGAGCCTCCACGGAGCAGGACGGCGTTGCCGGATTTCAAACAGAGAGCTGCAGCATCAACGGTCACGTTCGGACGCGCCTCATAGATGATGCCAATGGCCCCGAGGGGTACCCGCATTTTTTCCACCCGGAGCCCATTGGGCCGTTTCACCCGCTCATATACGCGACCGACCGGGTCGGGGAGTGCGATGACATCTCTGACTCCTTTTGTCATCTGTACGATTCTCTTCTCATCGAGGGTCAGCCGATCCATAAGGACGTTTGACAGCCCCTGTTCCCGCGCACGGGCGAGATCGTCTGCGTTGGAGGCGAGGATGTCGGTAGTGCTGCTGCGTATACGGGCACTGATCGCTCTCAGAAGACTGTTCTTCTTGGCGGATGTGCACGTATAAAGCACTCTGCTGGCCTCTTTGACGGCCCGGGCTTTTTCCTGGATGGAGAGGTGCATCATAATCCCCCGGTAATGATGACAAGATTGTCCTTGTGGATAACTTCGTCACGGGAAGAGCGCCCAAGTATCTTTTCGATCTCACTGCTTTTTCTCCCCCTGATCCTGCCAAGATCTGCCGACGAATAGTTCGTGACCCCCCTGGCGATTTCATGTCCTTGGGCGTCAAGCACGGTGATGGTGTCATTCGCCCTGAATTCTCCGGAGATCTCGAGAATGCCCGAAGGGAGAAGACTCTTATGCTTTGCGAGCAAGGCCGTGCCGGCGCCTTCATCGATGGAGACTGAGCCTCTCGGGTGCGACACAAATCCAATCCACTTCTTCCGGACATTGAGCCGGGTGCGGCCGGGGAGAAAAAGCGTGCCTTTGAAATCGCCCGAGAACACGTCGCGGAGCGCCCGCGGATTATTCCCGCTGGTGATAATCATCGCAATACCGGACGACGCACAACGCTTCGCTGCCTGGATCTTTGTGATCATGCCCCCCGTGCTTAATTCACCCCTGCTTTTCTTCGCCAGCTTTTCTATGTCCGCCGTTATCGTCTCGATGACGGGAATCAGCTCCGCCGTGCTGTTGTGCATCGGATCATCCGAAAAAAGCCCTTCGACATCGCTCAGGATGATCAGCAGATCGCCCTCGATGAGATTGGCCACCAGGGCAGAAAGGTTGTCATTGTCACCAAGCTTTATCTCATCGACGGCAACTGAGTCGTTCTCGTTGATGATCGGGACTACCCCCCTGTCAAATAGCGCTCTGAGGGTATTCCTGGCATTCATATAGCGGGCTCTGTTGACGAAATCATCTTTCGTCAGAAGAATCTGCGCAACGGTGCGGCCCTGTTTCCGGAATGCGGCTTCATACGCTTCCATGAGGATGGGCTGTCCGATGGCCGCCGTGGCCTGTTGTTCGGGAATTGTTCTGGGGCGTTTCTTGAGCTGGAGAGCCGCCACTCCGGCACCGATCGCTCCGGAGCTGACGAGCGCTACACGGTTGCCGTGAGACTGAAGATGCGCCACATCCCGGGCGATATCAGCAATGCGCTCCCGATTGATCCCCTTCAGCCTGTCGGTCAGAAGGTTCGTGCCGATCTTGATGACGATTGTATTCCGTGCGTGCAGTATGCCCTCTAGTCGATGCATTGTGCCTTGTCTTTCAGCCTCTTTCCATCGTGTGGGATTCGTCCGACCACAATATACATTGTCATTGCCGTTCCGGCATCGATCAACGGGAAACTAAAAATATATCATTCAATCGGCGTAATGTCAAAACGGCACCTGCCGTGCGCATCGTGGCCGTGCGCATCGTGGTGAAATCAAGCGTGCAGAGAAGGTGTTCAATCCGACACAGGTGTTCCCCCAATTTCAACCCGTGGCTCGCCAATTCACTCATCTGGCCAATATTGATCAGGGCAAATGGCGACTGGCGTGAGAAATGTGCAATAGTGCGTATTGATCTTCGGTGGCGGACCACTGTAAAACAGAAGACAGACGTATTTGGCTATTTTGGAGTGGCACGCAGTTTGTCGCGGTATAGACGGATATATGTGAAGAAGAAACCCGTGATATGGGAGGTCATGGTAGTTCAACACAACTTGCTCAAGCAAATCATATGGATACAAATGATGTGCGTCGAGATCATCTCACCTCTTGCAGGGGCATGTATCTCCTCCAACTTTGGTGGTTAGTCGCGATCGTTGCGCTCACAGTGTATCTTCTTGGAAGCCGCACGCCGCCGCTTCCAGAGAACGCGACACACGAGGGGCTCATCGTTCTTGCTCTGATTGGGCTCATCCTCTTTGCATTCGGAGTCAAGGCAACCAGAACCGTCGTGCACCGTTATGAAGGACTGCTGAAGGAGGCCAACCAGGTCAGCCGCGATATCACCACCCTAAAGCGTGAAGAAGAGGCAATTGCAGCAGAGCGAACTCTCCTACGGACACTCATCGACAATTTGCCGGACTATATGTACGCGAAAGACCTGGACGGACGGTTCCTGATTGGCAACGAGGCGGTCGCGCGTCAGGTGGGACTGCAGAGTACTGATCAGCTCGTAGGAAAAGCAGATTCTGATTTCTTCCCCCCAGAGTTGGCAAAAAAATACCATGAAGAAGAGCAAACAATGATCCGTGAAGGACAGGGGCTCTACAATCATGAGGGTCTCACGATCGATGGAGGACGGGAACGATGGGTGGTGACGAACAAACTTCTTTTGCGCGATGCCAATGGGAAGATAACGGGATTTGTTGGGATAGGACGCGACATTACAGCACAGAAGCGCATTGAGGAGACGCTCCAACAAGAGCGCATCTTGCTGCGCACAGTCATCGATAACATCCCCGATCCGATTTATGCCAAGGACCGCAACTCCCGCAAGACCCTCGCTAATATGGCTGACGTGCACAATATAGGAGCCCAGTCGGAAGCTGAAGTCCTGGGGAAGGATGACTTTGACCTTTTCCCGAAAAAAGTGGCCGAGAAATTCACCGCAGACGATCAAACGGTAATCCAACTCGGTGAACCTGTGATCAATCGGGAAGAATACCAGATCACTTTGGACGGTCAAGAGAGCTGGTTTCTGACTTCTAAGGTGCCACTGCGCGATGAGAAAGGCACGATTATCGGCCTTGTAGGCGTTGGACATAACATCACGGACAGAAAAAACGCAGAGGAAATACTTCGTCAGCAGGCTCAACTCCTGGAATTGCAGGCACAGGAGTTGATAGCCGCCCGCGAGACTGCACTCGAAGCATCGAGACTAAAATCGGAATTTGTCGCCAACATGAGCCACGAAATCCGCACACCGTTGAACGGCATCATTGGAATGACAAGTATGTTGCTCAGCACAGATCTTTCCTCAGAACAGTTGGAATATGCGGAGATTGTGCGTCAATCCGGAGAATCGCTTCTGACGGTCGTCAACGATATTCTCGATTTTTCCAAGATCGAGGCAGGGAAACTATCCATCGAGCAATACGATTTCGACCTGATCTCCGTGGTGGAGGGAGCGATCGAAATCCTCGCCCCGCGGGCACAGGAGAAAGGCCTCGAATTGGGATGCTTTCTTGACCGCGAAGTGCTCCATGCGTTGCGCGGTGATGCAGGAAGGGTGAGACAGGTGATGGTGAACCTCATCGGCAACGCGATCAAATTCACCGACCACGGTGAGGTCATGGTAAGCGCTATTGCCGAAGAAGAGACCGAACACCATGTGAAGATACGCTTTACCGTTTCGGACACGGGCATCGGCATCTCCAAGGAAGGCGTCTCCCGGCTTTTTACCCCCTTCTCTCAGGAGAATGGTTCCATGACGCGCAAGTACGGCGGTACTGGCCTTGGATTGGCAATATCCAAACAACTTGTCGAGTTGATGGGGGGGAAGATTAGCGTCGAGTCGCAACAAGACAAAGGAAGCACGTTCCGGTGGAATGCGACATTTGAAAAGCAACCCGTGGATAAAATACAAACGCCTCCACGGAAGAACCTCGCAGGACTGCGCTGCCTGATCGTCGATGACAACGAGACAAACCGGAAGATCGTGCATCACTATATCGTTTCATGGGGGTTGAGCAACGGCTCCGCGGAAAATGGCACGCGGGCACTGGAGCTTTTGCATCAAGCAGTGGAGCAGGGCCAACCTTATGATCTAGCAATTCTGGACATGCAGATGCCAGAAATGGACGGGATACAGCTTGCCGCTGAAATCAAAGCAGATCCGACGCTTGCTCACATCCGACTCATTCTGTTGACGTCCATGGGGAATCGGAAATCCGTTGCGTTGCAGGAGGCCGGGTTCAGTGCCGGACTTTCAAAACCAGTTCGTCAGTCTCAGTTGTTCGACTGCATCGCGAATGTCATGTGTGACACGTTGGACATTGTCGCTGCGAATGGTCCTGCAGTGAGCGGAGACGCCTCCATCGCGGAACACGCCACGACGGACGTGATTTCTTCGCTTGAACATTCCCTGAAGCCGATGTTGATACTTGTGGTGGAAGACAATGCGGTGAACCAGAAGGTGGCTGTGCGCATGTTGGAGAAGTGCGGCTACCGGGCAGACGTGGCCGGCAACGGAGTCGAAGCAGTAACCGCTGTTTCTCTCGTCCCGTACGATATTGTGTTCATGGATTGCCAGATGCCGGAGATGGACGGGTTTGAAGCAACGGCACGGATCCGCCGCGTGGACGGCACGTCCAGGCGGAGAGCCATCATCGCCATGACCGCGAATGCGCTCCAGGGGGACAGAGAGAAATGTCTTGCGGCAGGGATGGACGACTATATCTCCAAGCCGATTCGAAAGGTTGACCTGCTTGCCGCGATTGCTCGGGTGTCCAGGGCCAGATCGACCTCCGAAGAGCATGCAGAGCAAATCGGAAGCTGAGAAGAACGCGGGCCGGGGCCGTTCATGCGACAACGTGTTTGGCAGTAGAAATTGTCGTCTGCAGCGTGATGGCAAAACACGCCCCCCCCGCGGGGCGATTCACCACGGTGAGTTTTCCACCCATCGCTTCAACAAAGCCCTGTGCAATGGATAAGCCAAGACCTGTGCCGCCAGATTTGCTCCCCGCCACACGATAAAACTTCTGAAAGATCTTTTCGGATGCTTCAGCCGGTATGCCGGGTCCGTCATCGCACACGGTAATGGTGGCGGTGTCATTTTCCACGCGTGCCGCAATTGTGATATTCGTTCCTGCTGGTGTGTAGAGGGCCGCATTGTTTAACAGGTTCCAGAGCACCTGTTCCATCAGGTCGTGGTCGAGTTTGACGAGTGGTGCGGCCGAATCAACCTCAACCGTCATGTTGTGGCGGGAAAGCTCCCCTGCGTGCTTTTGCACGGTGCTCCGGATAATATCCGAAAGATCGCACCAGTCGAGCTTGGGTTTCAGCATGCCTGACTCAAGCCGTGTCATATCCAGCAGATTTGCGACAAAATGGTCGAGCCTGCTGCCGGCTTGATGGATGTCCTGCGCCAGTTCCCGCGATGCTGCCTCGTCGCGCCGATCGCTGTCCATCAGATGTTCCGCAGATCCGAGAATAATCGCAATTGGAGTTTTGAACTCGTGGGAGATCGATTCAAAGAGGTTCTTATACAGGCGTTCCGATTCCGCAACTATCAATGTCTTTCGAGTCAGATCATTCAATTGCTCGCGCTCAAGACTCGACGAAATCTGGCTTATGAAATTCTCCAGGAGAGTCTCCTGTTCGATGTTGAGTCGCAGGTCGGAAGAACGCTTCACGCCGATTACGCCGAGGGGGTAACGGGGACCGGAGAACGGATAGTACGTTGCCTGCACCGACGGAAGAGTTTCCGTGAACTTCCCTGCTCTGCGTTCATTCCAATACACCCATGCCGCAACGCTGAAGTCTTTCTCGTCAATCATCAGGCTGCTCGCCGGATGGGGTTTGGTAAACAGATCGCCATCACTTTCGCTTAAACAGACAACCGCATCAGCGTCGAAAAATCGTTTGAAATTCTTCACTGCAACAACGACAACGTCGTCCAGCGAGTGTGCGATCGAGAGTTCTTTGGTCAACGTATACAGAGCAACAGCGTGTTCTTCACGCACCCTGACCGCACGTTCCCGCGCACGGATTCTTGTGGTCAGCACGCCGGTGACAGCGGCAATAACGAAATACGCGGCAAACATCAACGCGTCCTGCGGCAAACCGATAGCAAACGCGAACGATGACGGAATGAAGAAGAAGTTCCACAATAGGGCACCCATTGCGGCAGCCCCAATCACAGGACCTATCCCGAACCTCAAGGAGAGGAGAGCCACCGCAAACAGCAGGANNAACAGCAGGATCAACGAAACCGTCTGGTAGCCGATGAACTGGCTCAACGGGTAACATAGGCCTGCAAGAGCGGTAACGATTACGAGCGCTTGAACATACTGCAACAACGGGGAATGCCGTACCGGCCAATGGAGCGCAACCGGCTCATGCTTCCCCTTTTTGCCTCCAACAACAACAATATCCAGATCTCCGCTCTGCGCGACAAGTCTGTCAAAGAGACTCCTGCGGAACGGAATGAAGTGGGAGGTTTTTCCGATCAACAACTGTGTTGCGTTCTGCTCTTTGACGACGCGCATTAATCCGGCGACGACGTCTTCATCCGCGGTCGTGATGATTTCCGCCCCCAGCTCGCGCGCCAGGACTATGTTCTTGGCAAGCTGGTCTCTCGCTCCGGGGTTCAGCGGCGTGGAGGATTCCACATAGACCACGATCCACGATGCATCCATCGTGTACG
>PMMO01000112.1 GCA_003162215.1 Ignavibacteriota bacterium | reverse complement strand
GAGTACTGGTAGTCTTTCGTCTCGATGTATTTGTAGATCTCCAGGATGTCGAGATACCAGCCGCGGTGTTTCACCTGCTTTCCGTGCTCGAGTGCGCGCGGCGTGACGGAGCAGATGGCCATACCCGGAGGAAGGGCAAGGGCCTTCTGCGTGGAAGTGATGCACACGTCAATACCCAGCTGGTCCACTTCGATCTTTGCACCTGCCATTGAGCTGACAGCATCGACAAGCCAGAGGACGTCCGGGTACTTCTTCCGTACTTCGGCGATCTCTTCGACCGGGTTCATGAGGCCGGTGCTGGTTTCATTGTGCGTCACCGTGAAGACATCGTACTTCCCGGTGGCGAGGGCCTTGTCCACCATCTCCGGCGTCGTTGGCTTGCCCCATTCCGACTCGAACTTGTCAGCGCCGACATTGTTGGCTTCAGCCATTTTGAACCAGCGGTTGCCGAATGCACCGACGGAAAACACAGCCGCCCGTTTGGCGGTCAAGGACCGGATTGAACCTTCCATCAGACCGGATCCGGAGCTGGTGGAAAGGAGAATCGGATTGGCGGTATGAAAGACCTTGCGCATTTTGTCGCTGATTTCGTGCTGTAACGCTGATGCATCTTTGCTGCGATGGCCGATCATGGGTGTTGCCATCTTTTGCAGAACATCGGGGGCGACCTCTGTAGGACCCGGGATGAAGAGTTTTTTGTGCATAGAGACCTCGCAAGAATGGAAGGGGGAGGGTACGCGATTGAATTGACTCTGCTTCAGGGTCAGGTACCGCTCAAAAAGTCAGGATTTTTCCGTTGAAAAGCAACGGAAGTACGGGGTATGGCCCGGGAGAGCACCGGGTGTCCATCCGCAGAGGCCCGTGAAAAAGTTCACAAATCGGCAACACTTTCGCCCTTGCTTTTTGCAGTGATGTTAAGTAGGTTTGCAGCACCTCAAGTACTCGATTGTCCAACCGGTCCGCGGGAAATGGCTGTTCATCGCCGCAATACCTCCGGTAGGCTCTGCGAGAAGTCGTTCTTCACCGTCGTCTTCTTTCTCAAACCCTCAATCAAGGAGAGATCCGCATGAACAAATGTGCGACTATGGGCATTTGGTGTCTAGTCCTGTGCTTGTTTCTCGGGGTGAGTTCCGGTGCATTTGCACAAGGTGTCACCACGGCGGCGATCAACGGCACAGTCACGGGCAAAGCCGGTGAGGCACTCCCCGGCGTGAACATCAAGGCCGTACACAATCCGAGCGGTACAGTGTACGGCACAAGCACGCGTGGGGATGGGCGGTTTAATCTTCCAAACCTGCGCGTCGGCGGACCGTATTCCATCACTGCCTCGCTCGTGGGCTACAGGAGTCACAAGTACGAGCAAGTGTACCTGCAACTGTCTCAGAATCTCGACATGAATTTCTCGCTTGTGGAAGAAGCGGTCCAGCAGAGCGAGGTCCTTGTGACGGGTGAACTGTCTTCGGTATTTAACGCTTCGCGAACCGGTGCTGCGACAAACGTCTCCCGAGACCAGATTGACAGACTTCCCTCGATTTCGAGGAACTTTCAGGACTATCTGAAAGCCTCCCCGTATTTCGCCGGTGGGAGTAACGCCGTCGGAAGGAATTCAAAGTATAACAACATCCAGATTGACGGCGGCGACTTCAACGATTTGTTCGGTCTAGGTTCGACCGGGACGCCTGCAGGTCAGATGGTGGACCGCCCGGTCACACCAATCAGTCTTGATGCAATCGAAGAGTTCCAGGTCGCAGTGTCTCCGTACGATGTCAGGCAGGCGGGCTTCACGGGCGCCGGGGTCAATGCCATCACGCGAAGTGGGACAAACGACTACAAAGCATCAGCCTTCTACTTTGGACGTAATCAAGACTTGATGGGAAAAAGCCCCGATGCTCTGAAATTGAGCTACCCAAATTTTACTGACTACAAACTTGGCGCGCGGGTCGGTGGCCCCATTCTCGCGAACAGCCTCTTCTTCTTTGCGAACGCTGAGATGACCAGGTTCAAGGCACCCATCACACGGACGTTTGACGCACCAAGTATTGGGACGAATGCCTACCCGGCGAGCACCGATTCTCTCACCATGCTCACGAACTATCTCAAGACGAAATATGGGTACGACCCCGGGTCGTTTACCACTGTTGGCAATAACAGTGAAAGTGACAAGCTCTTTTTCCGCTTAGACTACAACCTCAGCGAAAACCATAAGTTGACTGCTCGGTATAACTACTTGCGATCCTCCGATGACAATTCACCGAGCCGAGGGCGGCGCGATAATTCGATATATTTCGACAATGGAAAATACAAACTCGAAAACACAACTCATTCTCTGGCCCTTCAATTGACGAGCGTTTTCGGCAACTATGCATCAAACGAGCTCATCGTCGGATATACAAACCAATTTGACAACCCCATCTTCTATGGTACGGCCTTCCCAACGCTGTACATAGCAACAAAGGGAACAAACGCAGCTAAATCTGATATGTATCTCGTTCTCGGCGCAGAACAGTTCCGGCACCACAATGAATTGGGGCAGAAGTTCTGGGAAATCACAGACAACTTCTCCTATTACCTGGCTGAGCACACTGTGACTGTTGGTGCAAGGGTAGATTTGTTCCAATTCCGCAATCTCTTCATCTCGAGCGCATTTGGCGCCTATTCCTATAGCTCTATTGCCAGGTTCCTTCAGTCTGATGTGTATGGACCGGACGCAAATCCCTCAGGCGCTTCGAACGATACGTACACGTATCGCTACTCCGCTACAGCAGATCCATTGCAGGAAGCAAATTGGGGTGCAAACCAGTTCGCGGTCTATGCTCAAGATGAATGGAAAGTGAATTCCGCCTTGAAATTGACCGCGGGGTTGCGTCTGGACATTCCCACCTATCCTGATCATCCGCGGAACAACGATTCCATTACCGCATTATTCGGCTATCGGACTGACACTCCACCGAAGACCCAAATCGCATTCTCACCGCGAATTGGATTCAACTGGGCGGTCAATGAAGAACGCGATATTCAGCTCCGTGGCGGCGTGGGAGTCTTCTACGGACGGTTCCCGTATGTTTGGGTATCGAACCAGTACAGCAATACCGGCGTGGATTTCTATACGCTCGGCAAGGCATTTGCGCCGACGAAGTTCATCGCTGATCCCTATGGTCAGCCCAAACCGGCAAGCAACACACTCCCTACCGCCGAGGTGGATGTCACCGATCCAGACTTCAAAGCCCCGTCCATATGGCGCTACGATATTGCTCTGGACTACAAACTTCCACTTGATCTTGTGGCAACAGTCGAAGGTATATTCTCGGTCACACAGAACGATGTCTACTACCAGAACCTCAATCTGACATCGCAACCACAAGGAAACGGCGGGTTAACCGCAAATGGCGTGATCGTGGGAGAGGGCCGACCAGTGTGGGGTACAGCATCTGCGAGTGGTACGTTCTCCCCCGTTTTGCGAAACAAAACGGTGCTTGGCACCAACGGGCTCTACCTCGTTAGAAACACGAGCCAGGGGAGCAATGCCAACATCATATTCCAAATCCAAAGGAATCTGCCTGAGGGTTTGATTGGGTCTGTAGGATATGCGTGGGGGATGGCAAAGGACATCAGTAGTGGTAATTCCACAACTGCAAGCTCCGGCTGGAGTGGGAACTCGGTTTTTGGTAATCCGAATGATCCCCAACTCAGCTACTCGCAGTGGGATCGCCGGCATCGGATATTTGGTACCCTCTCCTATAGGAAAGACTGGGGAGCCGGTTTTGCCACAACTGTCGGGTTGTTCTACAACGGCATGTCAGGACGCCCGTTCTCATATCTGGTCAGTGGCGATGTGAATGGGGATGGACAAAGCTCTAATGACCTCGCATATGTCCCCCGAGATGAGAGTGATATCCTGCTTGTAAATTCAAGCAACGTAGCTCTGGCCAAAACAGATGTTGCCTACTCACAACTGTTCACGTTCATCAACTCTGACGACTACCTCAAGGACCATAAGGGACAGGTGGCAGAGAGAAATGCTCCCCGCGAGCCATGGCTTCACCAAATAGATCTTCACCTGGGACAGGACATCCCGACGATCGCGGGGCAGAAGATTGAAATCACCTTTGATATCTTGAACGTGCTTAATCTCCTGAATAGCGACTGGGGTTGGGTAAAACAGGCCAGTCTGAGTAGTGCAAACCTTCTCACGTTCAAAGGCTTGACAACCACGGCAGGACCCGACTATGGCAAGGCACGCTATCAACTCGGTTCGAACGTAAAGTTTACCGATGGCAAGGCCGACCCATGTACGCCGGACAACCTTCTGTCACGCTGGCAGATGCAGATCGGCATCCGGTACACGTTGTAGAATGCCTCGCTAGCCGACGTTGGCCGTGTACCAGCAGCCCCGCCAGGAATGACGGGGCTGCTCTCTTTAATATCCATGTCCTCCCCCCGTACGTTGCTGGATCAGAATCTTGCACCTTGCCCGCGGTATCGGTATCTTATCTTACTGATCACATCCCCCCCCCGAACTAAACCAGGGAAATAATTGTGTCGGGCAAGGTCGAACCATTTAACGGGCTGAGTGAGCTGACCTATCCCGAGCTTCATACCATTGCATCCATCGGCAATACCATCATCCCTCTTCCCGTGACCTGTTCCGATATTGCCAACGACGGTGCGGGTTCGGGCGCAGTCAACCTGGTGCGTTCCATGCTTCTCCTTCGCTGATCTGCTGACCAATGCGTATCAGATACTCCATGCTCATCCGATGTTGTCGTTCATTGCGGCATTGCATTGCCGCCCTGCTGGTGGTCTCTGCCGCGGCAGACGCATCCGGAGCCGGGAAGAATGCTCACTCGCGCTACAGCGTTGTACGTGTTTCTCTCGGGTCAGGCGGCGATCTTCGTCGCATCGCAGGATTGGGTATCGCGCTTGAGGGAGTCCGGTTTCGCGATTCCTCCAGCGTGGAACTCATCCTCGAAGAGAGTGAAGTGCGGAAGGTGCGCGATGCCGGATTCGTTGCGGAGACCGTCGTTCCTGACTGGCATGCCGCCTATGCTGCCCGCTTGAAATCGGACGCCCCTGTATCGTTGCTTTCCACGCGTGCACGTGGCTTCCACCTGGGGTCAATGGGAGGGTATCTGACCCTCGCCGAGGTGGAAGCCGACGTCGACAGCATGCATTCCCGCTACCCGCATCTGATAGGCGCGCGGGATTCCATCGGGCGTTCACTTGAGGGACGTACCATGTGGGGTGTCAGGATTTCTGGGAATTCCGGATCCGGCGTAAACACCCCTTGCGCTCTGTTTACCTCGCTTCACCATGCGCGCGAACCGGAAGGTATGATGGTCCTGATCTATTTCATGTGGTACGTGCTGGAGCAGTACGGAGCGGATGAAGAAATAACCGCATTGCTCAACTCGCGTGAAATCTATGTCGTACCCGTAGTGAACCCCGATGGTTATGCCTACAATACAACGACATATCCCGCCGGTGGTGGCTTGTGGCGCAAGAACCGTCACGTGAATGCCGACGGTTCCTTCGGTGTCGACCTCAACAGAAACTATGGTTTCCAATGGGGGTACGACGATATTGGTTCGGGTCGCCTGCAAGGCGACGACGATTACCGCGGCACTGCACCATTCTCCGAACCGGAAACGCAGGCCATACGCGATCTCTGTCAAAGGAAGAAGCCCACGTGTGCGTTAAACTACCACACCTTTAGCAATAACCTGATTCATCCCTGGGGATATAGTGATCTTCCCACGCAGGATTCCCTGTTCTATAAGCGCCTTGCGGAGTACCTGACTGCGCACAACTACTACGCGTATGGAACCGGCGGTTTCACGCTCGGTTATATCACGAACGGTGACTCTGACGACTGGATGTATGGCGACACGGAGTTGAAGCCGCGCATTTTTGCGATGACCCCGGAGGTTGGTGGTGCTGATGAGGGATTCTGGCCCCTCCCTTCAATGATTCAGCCGCTTGCGGACGCGAACCTTGAGGCGAATATCCGCCTTGCGCAGTGCGCGGGCCAGCATTTCGCAATCGATACCAGGGCGGTGGATCCCATCTTCGACGGCGACAAGTGGAAGGCGGATTTCCTTCTGGTCAATGTCGGTATACCCGCGCAGTCGACGAACGCCACGTTACAATTCGAAAGCAGCGATGTCGAGATTGTCTCGCCTGTCTCTCAAACCGTAACATTGGGCGAGAGTACAAACGTTTCGTTGGTATTGCAGCGCAGAGCCGGGACTGTTGATGGGACCAAAGCGACGGTACGGATGCTGTGTGAGTTCCCGGGCGGCCGTTCGAAGGACTCTCTCTATTTCCGGCCAGGAAATCCGGTAGTTCTCCTGTCAGATTCGGCCGACAGCACGAACTCGCTGTGGGATGCAAAGAGCAGTGGATCGCTCGTGACATGGGGGTTTACTACACGTGATGCGCACTCGGGTGCAGGATGCTATGCCGACAGTCCATGGGGCGAGTATCCCGAGAACTATTCAAGCACATATACGCTTCGGCAGACGCTGCCTCTTTTTGGCACAGCCGCCGAATTGCGATTCTTCGCGCGATGGGACATCGAACCCGAATATGATTTCTGTCTCGTCGAAGCGTCGCGCGACAGCGGCCACACCTGGTTTTCGTTGCCCGGTCAATACACACGGCAGTCGTCAGGAGCAAGTGGCGGCAAACAAACCACCGGGGGCTGGGGATATGATCGTCGCAAGGATGCGTGGGTGGGCGAACGTATTGATCTTGCTCCAGTGCTCGGAACGCGTGCGATGCTGCGGTTCAGGTTTGAGAGTGACGGCTACGTGCAGCGCGATGGGTTCTTTGTGGATGAACTACGGGTGCTTCTCTACAATTCCGCGCCGCTCGGCGTATCTGAACCCGCGTTGCCTGTAAGCATGATGCTGGAACAGAATTATCCGAATCCGTTTAACCCCACTACCACTATAAGGTTTCGCCTGCCTGCCGGACAGGCAGGGGTTGCGGGTTTCGGGTTACAGAACCCGGGACCCGGGACCCAGGACCCGAGCTTAAACACCCGGAACCCTGAACCCGGAACCCGTGCTGTCAAGCTCACCGTCTACGATCTCCTTGGGCGCGAGGTGGCGGTGTTGGTGGATGGGCCGAAAACGCCGGGACAGTATTCGGTATCATTCAACGCAGAAGGGCTTGCGAGCGGAGTGTATTTGTGCAGACTCACCGCGGGTGGGTTTCATGATGTGAAGAAGATGGTAGTGGTGAGATAAGCTCTTCCGGTTGCTTTTCAAAACCCTGTTTCTTACGTTCTTTCTGCACATCATCTCCGTACCGGGGAGGCTTCCGCTCCCCGAGTAGGCCGGCCAGGCTAAGGCCGGCATATCGTAGACCTGGGATCATGCACCTCTATTCCCTTGACGACATACGGAAGACTTTTTCCTCCTCCACGGATTTCAACGAGATTTTTGACGTTTTTCAGTCTGCCGTCGCACAGCAGATCAAAGACGTTGAACTCTACCGTCTGCTGTTCTGGAATCAGTCTCTCACCGCCGATGAAATCCGGTTATTTGGCGAGAAGCTCGCAGCCGAATTCCACGACCTGGCATTCGATGTCTATCTCTGGCTTGCCAGCGTTTTTGAAGTGACCACTGCAACGGATGACAACTATGAGCTCGCGGTGCATTACTACCAGAAAGCTGCGTTGATCCGTCCCTCCGAGCCCGATCCGTACCTGGATGCATGCGACTGCTACGACCCCGATTTGAATATTCCTCCCCTCAGCATCCTGCTGGATTTTATCCGGCGCGGTCTTGAACATGTCGAAAACCTTGCGCCGCTGTACTCGCGCATGGCCTCGCTGTTTGAACTTACAGGCGACACGGAACAGAGTGACTACTATCGTCGCAAAGCTGACGAGGCAGGTTCACTGCCACCCGAAGAACACCCTCCCGCCGCATGACCCGCTTCCGTGGTAACGTGATGATTCTTGGAGCGGCAGTGCTCTGGGGTGTTTCCGCTACTGCAGCAAAAGCGCTTTTCACCTACAATCTCGACACCATCCTTGTTGTGCAGGCGCGGGTCACCGTTTCGTTTCTGTTCCTGTTTCTCTTTGCCGCGTCGGTGCGTCGGGACATTCTGCGCGTCGACTGGCGCGACCTGTGGAAATTCGCTTTGCTGGGCTGCGTCGGTGTGGCGGGGACGAATTTTACCTACTACTTTACGATCAAAGAAAGCACTGTTGCGACGGCCATCCTGATCCAGTACACGGCGCCTCTCCTGGTGATGGGATACGAAGTCTGGAAGGGTCAAGAACGGATCACTGTTCCAAAACTTGTCGTGGCTGCTCTTTCGCTGCTAGGATGTTTCCTCGCTGTGGGAGGCTATGATGTAGGAGTGCTGAAAATTACGCCGCTGGCACTGCTTACGGGGGTCGGTTCGACCATCGGGTTCGCGTTCCTCACAATCTTCACACGCGATGTTCTCCGTACGCAAAGTGTCTGGACGATGACATTCTATTCGATTGGCTTTGCTTCGTTGTTCTGGTTGGTGATCAATCCTCCGTGGATCATTGCCACGCAGATTACAGGAACAGATGTCATCCTGCCTCTGGTGTTTCTTGCGGTGTTTTCGCTGCTCATCCCGCATTCCCTCTTTTTTGCCGGGCTGCGCGGGGTCACACCGTCACGTGCGATCATCACGAGCACGCTTGAACCGGTGGTCGCAATATCGTCTGCCGCATTCTTCCTTGGGGAATTATTGCAGCCGTTGCAGGTGCTGGGCGCTGTTGTGGTCATCGGGGCCATTGTCGTGCTGCAATTCCATCCGGAGGAGCATCATGCCGCGTAGTGCCCGTCGCATCAAACGTGTTACGGCGACAGTGCAACGCCGGCTTCCTGATCTGACCGTGGTGCTGGAGAACGTCCATGATCCGCACAACGTGAGTGCAGTACTGCGGACGTGCGATGCCATAGGTGTTCTTCAGGCAGAACTGCTCTATACAATAGAGAAGTTTCCGCGCATAGGGAAAAAGAGCTCCTCGAGCGCCAACAAATGGGTTGTGCATCGCAAACACACGTCGGTGGCGGAGTGCTTTGGGCAGTTGCGCAGCGAGGGGTTTGCCATCTATGCGACGCGGTTGGATCCGAACGCGCGCCTGCTGTACGATCTCGACCTCACGCGCAAAACCGCGTTCGTCCTCGGCAATGAACACCGCGGCGTGTCTGATGACGCCGCCGCGCAGGCAGATGGACTGGTAGTCATCCCCATGCGCGGCATGATCGAGAGCCTGAATGTCTCTGTGGCTGCGGCGGTCTGTTTGTATGAAGCGCTCCGGCAACGGCTCGCACGTGGTTTGCTTTCCTCGTCTGCACTTCCTCCCGATGTTGTTGCCTCGATGCTCGAGGAGTGGCTGCAGAAATAGCCGCCTTGCATCCGCCATCGCTATTCTCTATATTCTACGATTGTAACCCGGGTTTGCCGAAAGGGCCTCTCATACGACCCTAACATGTCGGTTGTACGGGCGTATATATAAAGAATGCTTTCAGCGCACCGGTGTTGAGCGTTTTTTGGGAGAACTACCATGGTCGGTCCGGAAACGGACGCTGTGTCATTCGTGGGGTGGAATGTGTTGCTCGTGGGAGGGGTGGGGCTCCTCATTTTCATCTTCTTTGTACTCCTTACCCGAAAACGGTGGAAGGCGAATTTCCTCCATCCGCCTGATCCTCACAAGAACGCCGGAAACGATGAAAAGGAGAAAAAGGGCGGGGATCAACAATGAGTAATCTCAAGGAGCGTAGAAGTGCCGCTCTGCATCGGGATCTTCTCCTTTTCATCGCATTCACCGTTCTCTTCCTCCCCCTTCTCTATTCTACTGCTGATGAATCGCGTCATACACACACCAGCCTCGTAGCCGATGTCGCCCGTGCAACGCCGGGGACGTCCATGACCGTTGGTGTCCTCCTCCGCATGGATCCCGGCTGGCATACCTACTGGGTGAACCCCGGTGAGAGCGGGCTCGCGACTACCGTCCGATGGACCGTCCCGCCGGGTGTCGTCGTCTCCGACCTCCTCTGGCCGCTGCCCGAGAAAACAATCGAAGCCGGCGAGGTGCTCACCTATGGCTATTCCAACGAGACGATGCTCCTCGCAAAGGTGCAATTCCCCACGGCGATGCCGGCACAAGGTGCAGTGAAGCTTCAGGCTGAGATTTCGTGGCTGGAATGCCAAAGGACTTGTGTACCGGGGAGCGCTACGGTCACCCTCACCATTCCCATCGGTGAACAGTCAACGCCGTCACCGGATGCTCCGGACATCGCGCGGTATCGCGCTGCACTTCCCCGGCCGCTGAACACACAAGATGATATCGCTGTCTCGATCACCCCGGCGTCTGATACGATGAGTATCGTCGTAACACCGTCGTCCGGGGTCCTGCTCGCACTGAACCGCGCCGATGCGCCTGACTTCTTCCCCTCTTCTGAGAATTCACCTATCGCCGGTCGCACAAGTACCCTGGTAACGGGCAACAAGGCGGTGATACGCGTCCCGTTGGCTGCTGCGGGAAGGGACCAAACTGCAGAGATCCGCGGTGTCCTGGTCTACACAACAGCCGATGGAATACGCAAAGGAGTGGAAATCGTTCATGGGCCGACACGGGCGACATCTCCTCTTGACAGGCAGTTTGTCACCCCCCAATCGACCGGAGGCGATGTTCCGCTGATCATGTATATCGGTCTCGCCATCATCGGCGGGCTGCTTCTCAATATCATGCCCTGCGTGCTCCCGGTGATCGCGCTTAAGATATTCGGGCTCGTCAAAATGGCGGGGGATGAACCAAAGAAGGTACGACGGCTGGGGTGGATGTTTTCCCTGGGGATCCTCGCATCGTTCCTCGTTCTTGCCCTCATAGTGATCCTTCTCAAGGTTGCCGGCCAACAGGTCGGCTGGGGGTTCCAATTCCAGGAACCCATTTTTGTGATCGTGATGAGTGCCCTCGTCTTCGCTTTCGGGTTGAGCCTCTTCGGCGTCTTCGAGATCCGGCTTCCCGGAGCTGCAGTTGCCGGTGTCAGTGCGGTGATTACGCAGCAAGAACACAAGGGGGGGAAAGGGTACGCCTCATCGTTTGCCGAGGGGGTGTTTGCCACTATCCTGGCGACGCCGTGTACCGCACCGTTCCTTGGGTCTGCGCTCGGCTTTGCATTTGCACAACCCATGGGGATCATACTGCTGATTTTCGCCACTGTTGCGTTTGGCATGGCCCTTCCGTATTTGCTGCTTACCGCACGCCCGACGTGGCAGCGCTTCCTGCCACGGCCCGGCGCCTGGATGGAAACGGCGAAGCAGTTCATGGGCTTTCTCATGATGGCCACGCTTCTCTGGCTTCTCTATATCCTCGGGAAACAACTCGGGATGGAAAGTGTTATCTGGACCGGCGCCTTCCTGCTCATGATCGGTCTGGCCTGCTGGCTCATCGGGAGATTTGCGACGTTGACCGCGTCCCGCGCGGCAGTCTGGACCACATGGGTCGTGGCTTCGATTCTTGCCATCGGAGGATACGTCGCATTCATTGAAGGCGCGCTCGACGTGCGTGCGGCGATTGCAGGAACACCGGTTTTATCGTCTTCCACAGGGAACACCCGCTCCAACGAGGTTGCATGGGAACCGTTCTCTCTGCCTGCTCTCGAGTCATATCTTCAGAAGGAGCGCCCGGTCTTCCTGGATTTCACTGCAGAATGGTGTCTTACCTGCAAAGTGAACGAGAGGACCATCATTGCCGATAAGCGTGTCCAGGACAAGCTCCGATCGTCGGGGATTGTCACAATGAAAGCAGATTGGACGAACCGCAATCCCGACATCACACGATTGCTCGCGAAGTTCGGGCGCTCGGGGGTGCCGTTGTATGTGCTCTTTCCGCACGGCCGACCGAACGAACCTATTATTCTGCCGGAAGTGTTGGCACCCACTATTCTTCTCGAAGCGCTGGAACGGGCTACCCCGGCGCAGTAACCATCACGCACTCTGACCGCCATGCCACCACCTGCTCTTGCCGACTCCTGGCGCGCGCTTGAAACACACCAGCGCGCAGTACAATCGATGCATATGCGGGATCTCTTTGCGGCAGATCCCGACCGGTGTAAGAAATTCTCGCTTCAGGTTGAAGACATTCTTGTCGACTACTCGAAGCACATCCTGACCGGGGAGACCGTCCATCTCCTCTGTGCCATGGCTCGCGCTGCACGTATCGAAGAATGGCGTGATCGCATGTTCGCGGGTGAACCGGTTAATTTCACGGAAGGACGCCCTGTACTGCACATCGCCCTCCGGAACCGCAGCAATCGCCCCATCATGGTGCACGGAAAGGACGTTATGCCCGAGGTGAATGCTGTGCTGGGTCACATGCGCTCTTTTGTGGCGGATGTGCGCGAAGGCGTGTGGAAGGGTCATACGGGTAAACGCATCGCCGACGTCGTGAATATCGGCATCGGCGGTTCAGATCTGGGGCCGGTCATGGTGACCGAAGCATTGCGGCACTATGCATCACCGTCGCTGCGGGTACATTTTGTGTCGAACGTTGATGGCACACATGTGGCCGAGACTCTGAAGAAGCTGGATGCCGAGACGGCGCTCTTTATTATAGCCTCCAAAACGTTTACCACACAGGAGACTCTCACCAACGCCCTTTCTGCAAAGCAGTGGTTCCTGTCCAGGGGTGGCACGGAAGCCGGGGTTGCCCGCCATTTTGTTGCCCTCTCGACGAACACGCGGGAAGTGGAGCGATTCGGCATCGATCCGAAAANNAACATGTTCGGCTTCTGGGATTGGGTGGGCGGGCGCTACTCTCTCTGGTCGGCCATTGGGCTATCCATCGCGCTCGCAGTCGGCATGGACCGATTTGAAGAACTCCTCGCCGGCGCACATGCCATGGATGAGCATTTCCGCACCAGCACTATCGAAAAGAACGCTCCGGTTCTTCTCGCGCTGATCGGGATCTGGTACATCAACTTTTTCGGCGCCACGAGCCATGCCATCCTGCCGTATGACCAGTACCTTCACCGGTTTCCCGCATACCTGCAGCAGGCTGACATGGAGAGCAACGGGAAGCGCGTCACCCGCGAGGGCAAGGTTGTGGACTATGCAACCGGACCGGTGATTTGGGGTGAGCCGGGAACGAATGGCCAGCATGCCTTCTTCCAACTGCTTCATCAGGGAACACAGCTCATCCCGTCGGATTTCCTTGTTCCGGTTGTCAGTCATAATCCGATTGGCAATCACCATGCAATCCTCCTTGCGAATTGCTTCGCGCAAACCGAAGCATTGATGCGCGGCAAGACGGAAGCTGAAGCCCGCCAGGAATTGCAGCGTGCCGGACTGACCGGGGAACAGCTTGAGCGCTTGCTTCCGCACAAAATCTTTCCCGGAAACCGGCCTACAACAACGATGGTGTTCACACGGCTTACTCCCCGCACGCTCGGGTCGCTGATTGCGCTGTATGAACACAAGATATTCGTCCAGGGAATTCTCTGGTCAATTAACTCCTTTGACCAGTGGGGAGTGGAACTTGGCAAACAGCTGGCAAAAACGATCCTCTCTGAGATAGAGTCACCGGTGGAATCTACCGAACATGACTCTTCAACACGCGGACTGCTGACCTTCGTCCGGACTCATCGGCACATTTGAAACTCTCACATTTTTTCCGTTTTTTGATGTGAGGCTTTCCATCAGAATCTTCCATTCTCCCTGGACCGGACAACGTGCCTACCGATACCGCCATCATCCCGCGCCATCCCAGCCAATCTGAACTCGATGCGCAAAGCATCACTACGCTTCGCTGTCTGGCAATTGACGCAATACAAAAAGCAAAATCAGGCCACCCGGGGTTGCCTATGGGCATGGCTCCGGCTGCATACACTCTCTGGACAAAGCTCCTGCGGCACAATCCCGCAAATCCCCGCTGGGTGAACCGTGATCGTTTTGTCCTCTCTGCAGGCCACGGTTGCATGCTCCTCTATGGTCTGCTCCATCTTACCGGGTACGATCTCTCGCTCGATGATATTAAGAACTTTCGGCAATGGGGGAGCAGAACCCCGGGACATCCGGAGTACGGTCATACGCCCGGTGTTGAGGTAACCACGGGCCCTCTCGGTCAGGGTATATCCACTGCAGTTGGCATGGCGATTGCGGAGAGGTACCTTTCCACCTATTTCAACCGTGAAGGGTTTCCGGTTCTTGATTACCGCACCTACGTCATTGCCGGGGACGGCTGTTTGATGGAGGGGATCTCTTCCGAGGCCTCTTCACTTGCCGGTCATCTTGGATTGAACAAATTGATCGTTCTGTATGATGACAACAGGATTTCCATTGATGGACCCACAACCCTCTCATTCAGCGAAGATGTTGTCCGGCGGTATGAGGCATATGGTTGGTATGTGCAGACAGTAAGCGGGGAAGGGAACGACATTTCGGCGATCGAACGATCGATCGTTGCCGCCCGTGCGGAGAACAACCGTCCCTGTCTGATCAAGATCCGGACACATATCGGGTTTGGCAGTCCGCACAAACAGGATACAGCGGAGGCGCATGGTTCGCCCCTTGGTGATGACGAGACAGCGCTGACCAAGCAGCGGTACGGATGGGATCCTTCGCTGAAGTTCCACATCCCTTCCGACGTGCTCTCCCATTTCCGTGCCGCGGTCGCACAAGGGACGCAACGCGAATCCGCATGGAAGGCGCTCTTCGAGCGGTATGCGCAGGCATATCCGGAGCTTGCCCGTGAATTCATCCGTGCTGCGGAGCGCAAATTGCCCGAGCAATGGGTGGAAATCTGGAAGGCGTCGGCTCCGAAATTCGATCCTGCGACATCCATGGCGACGCGGGAGGCTCAGGGGAAGGTACTCGATGCCCTTATGCCGAAACTGCCTCTGGTGATCGGCGGTTCGGCCGACCTGACTCCTTCAAATAACACCCGGTTCAAAGGTGCGACCGACTTCAGCCGCGACAATCCGGCAGGCCGCTATGTGCGCTTCGGCGTGCGTGAACATGCGATGGGCGCGATCCTTAATGGTATCGCCCTGAGTGATATGCTGATCCCGTATGGCGCGACGTTCTTCGTCTTTCTCGATTACATGCGAGGTGCGGTGCGGCTTGCGGCGTTGTCAAAGTATCCTGCGATTTTCGTCTATACACATGACAGCATCGGGCTTGGCGAAGATGGTCCGACGCATCAGGCGGTTGAGCAGTTTGCGTCGTTGCGCGCCATGCCGGGCATTGTTGTCCTGAGGCCGGCCGATGCCACTGAAACCGCGGCGGCATGGAAATTTGCCCTCGAACACCGCGACGGTCCGGTTGCCATTGCGTTGACCCGTCAGAAGGTGCCGGTGATCGATCGTGACCGGTACGCTTCAGCGGACAATCTTGAGAGGGGGGCATACATTCTCTCTAGCGGGGCAAATCCGCAGGTATTGTTGATTGCGACAGGATCGGAGGTCAGCCTGGCCATGCAGGCGTACGACCGCCTTGCCGCAGAGCAAATCTCTGCGCGGGTGGTGAGCATGCCCTCTTGGGAATTGTTTGAAAGGCAGTCACAGGAGTACCGCGACGTTGTGCTGCCTCCTGAAATCACTGCCCGTGTTGCAGTGGAAGCAGGCGTGCGCATGGGATGGGAACGGTATCTCGGGCCGCGGGGTGAGTTTATCGGCATGTCGTCCTTCGGCGCTTCAGCACCGCTTGAAGCGGTGTTCAAGGGCTTCGGCATTACAGTCGATGCAATAGTGAACGCAGCAAAAAGGGCAATTGTATGAAGGTGGTAATTGCAGGTGATCATGCCGGATTCCGTCTGAAACAATTCCTCGCGGAGCATCTGCAGGGAGAAGGCGTCGAAATCCTGGATCTCGGTTGTCATGATGAGTCGCCATCGGACTATCCGGACTTTGCGAGAGCGATAGGAGCTGCTCTGATTGCAGGTCAGGCGGCACGTGGCCTGCTGGTGTGTGGCAGCGGTGTCGGTGCGAGTGTTGCGGCCAACAAGATCAAGGGTGTTCGCGCCGGCTTGTGCCATGATTCGTATTCGGCGCACCAGGGTGTCGAACACGACGACATAAACGTGCTGTGTCTCGGCTCCCGGGTTATCGGTGCGTATCTCGCGCTGGAAATCGTGCATGCATTCCTCGGTGCGAGTTTTTCCTATGACGATCGCCATGTCCGTCGTCTGCACAAGGTGATCGATATCGAACGTTTGCAGCGGTAAGTGAGCAATGAGGATTGCATGAATCGTTTACATCAACTCGCGCATCGGGGCTGAGCCCATGAGCACATGAAATCTGCGGTCCATACGCACCGTGCAAGACATACGCACGCTCTCGGCATTGATGTCGGCGGGAGCGGCGTCAAAGGTGCGATCGTCGATACCATGACAGGAGCGTTCGTCGGCACACGGTTCCGGATCGCTACCCCGGACAAAGCGACCCCCCAGGCGATGGGGCGGGTCGTTGCCCGTATCGTCAGGCACTTCTCCTGGCAGGGGAGGGTGGGGTGCGGCATGCCCGGCCCTATCAAGGACGGCCGTGTGCTCGCGCTTGCAAATCTCGACAAGTCCTGGATAGGTATCCGTGCACATGAGGTGTACAGTGACGCTTGCGGTTGTGCCGTGAAGGTCCTGAACGACGCGGATGCGGCGGGATTGGCGGAAATGCGGTTCGGTGCCGGAAGGACTCTTGCCGGAGTAGTGGTGGTCACCACACTCGGGACGGGCGTCGGGTCAGCGGTATTCGTGGATGGCGTATTGGTGCCCAATACCGAATTGGGCCAGATGCAGGTGAATGGTAAACGTGCGGAAGAGCGGGCGGCGGCGCGAATTCGGAAAGAGCATGGTCTCTCGTGGAAACGTTGGTCGAAATACCTGGACGACTACCTCCATGCAGTGGAGAATATTCTCTGGCCTGATGCCATCATTATCGGCGGTGGAGTCAGCAAGAAAGCAGATAAGTTCTTTCCTTTGCTGACCGTTCGGACGCCGCTCTATCCTGCAACGCTTCGCAATGGAGCAGGCATTGTCGGTGCTGCATTGGCTGCCGCGTCGACACCCTTGAAACATTGACGATCATGAAGGTTCTTCTCCGATTGTTCATTACCGGACGCACCGCGTCGTCAGAAGCAACACTGGCGAATATACGGCGTGTGTGCGAAGGGGAACTTCATCTGGAATACGAACTGGAAGTCATTGACCTGCTTGAGAATCCGGGTGCGGCCGAGCGGCATAACATCACCGTCACACCAACCCTTGTGCGCGAACTTCCTCTTCCCGGGTCACGAATCACCGGGGATGTCTCTTCGCATGCGCAACTGCGCAGCCTGTTAGGAAAGTTGCGTGTCGTTGGGATGTTGCTCCTTCTACTTGTTACCCGGCCGATGTCCGCACAAATACCGGAGCTGTACGACGAATGGCGGTGGGTGCGGTTTGACCTCTATTCCGGCTTATCGTCCCCTCAAATCCTCAACATCGTCGAACTTCCATCCGGTGTCCCATGGGTCCACCTGCGGAGCGGTCTGGTGTGGTACGATGGATTTCAGTGGCGGGATGTGCCGCTTGATTCTGCGGAGTCTGCCGAAATCAGCCGCGGACGGGTGAGTGCGGACTCCGATGGGGTTATTTTGGTGATCTCCCCGAATGTGTATCGTGTGACCTCGAGTGGCGCAACACGGCTTGCGCCCTCCGTGAACGGTGCACCGGTCGCCGTCCAGCGCGCCTTCTCTCTTGCGAACCTGGGGATAATGCTGCAGGGCGATACGGCGCTCTATCTCTATCGTCGTGACACCACGGTGCTTGTCCCGTCGCCGTACCAGCATACCCTGGTACGTACACCCGACAACCCTTTCGGCCTCTACCAAACCACGAACGGCGTTCTCTGGCTTAATGCGCCTCAGGGTCTGTTCCGCCGGGTGGAGAATGGCTGGCGCNNCTGGCGCCTCTGGTTTGCCCCTCCGGAAGGCGAGGATCTGACGATCTACTCCATCGTGGAAAGCCCTCGCGGTGTCGGGGCCCTGTCAGCGCGCCTCAACGTCAGACAAGTCAGCATTGAATGGATCGGCGATCGGATAACCCGGACGGAGATCACCGATCCTTCGACCGCCTTGATGACGGCGGAGATCTCCCCTGACGGAATCATCATTGCTCAGCGAAGTTCGGGGGTGCTTACCATGTACGCCGGCGGCTCATGGCAGCTGGTGAACCCACCTCCCACCCCAATGCTGAATGCGAGAGTCTTCAGGTTTCGCACGAATGGTGATCTCTGGGTCGGGAAGGAGGGTTCACTGTACCTCTGTTCGATCTCCTCGCGTCGTTGGACAATTCTGGAAAGTGGCGTCCCCCTTGAAACAAAGTCGATCAACGAGATACTCCTCGCTCCTGACAGCACCCTGTGGGTTGGCACGTCGGATGGGATCATGACATATCGCAAGGGACGCCCGGCATCGCGTATTGATCAGGCCGCCGGCATTCCTCTGCATGCGGTGACGGGACTGGCACGCGATCCGGAAGGGAATATCTGGGCGAGCAGCGGAGGCTCGTTCGACGGCGCGTTTTGCTGGGACGGAAAAAGCTGGAAACATTACGGTGCCGAGGAAGGGCTTGGCGATTCCCGGATTCACAGGATTCTTCCGGATCGCCAGGGTCGGCTCTGGTTTTTGACGATCAGCGCGTATGGCCCGGGGTTGCAGCCCACGACCGAACATGGTGTGTACATCCTTGACAAGGGGAGATTTTCCCATATCGGCGTCGAGGACGGTCTTCTCGATGGCCGGGTCTATGCGTTTGCTCAGGACTCGGCAGGCGCCTACTGGTTTGGCACCCTGACCGGCGTGAGCATGTTGAAAGGCGGCACGTGGAAGTACTGGACAAGAAAAGACGGATTGATCTCCAATAAGGTGTTCGCGCTTGCCGTGGATCATTCCGGACGCGTCTGGTTCGGTCATCAATCTGATGGTCTGGGCTATTTTGATGAGAACGAACGACCGCGCTATGTGGACCAGACCGAGGGAATGACAAGTCGCAGAGTGTGGGATATCGGGGCCGGCCCAGATGGCAAGTTGTGGGTAGCAACGCGCGATGGGTTGTTTGTCAACAACAACGGCATCTGGGCGATGATCGGATTGGCGCAGGGGCTTCCCAACCCGTATCTCTGGCCGCTCCTCATCACGGACGATCGTGTGTACATTGGCACATCGGGAACAGGTGTTGCGGTACTCCAGTATTCTTTGCTGGAGACGCCCCCTCCCCGCGTACATTTCAAGGATCCCGTCCAGCAAGGCTCCTCGAGCGTCATTTCCTGGCAGGTGGAAGCACCATGGGAGCTGATCCCTTCGAGTGAGGTGAAAGTCCGCTACCGTGTCGATGATCATTCCTGGTCGGAATGGTCTGAACGACGGTCTGCGACCCTGACAGGTCTGGCAATCGGCCCACATACGATTGCTGTTCAGTCGACGGGGATCATCGGGCAGGTGTCGCGGACACCACAATCTCTGGCCTTTGACGTGCAACCTCCGCTTTTTCTCCGGCCGGTGTTCTATCTCCCTGTGGGAGTGCTCCTTGCTGCTTTCGCAATACTTGTGATTGTGTCGGTCAGGCGAAAACGGGAGTATGACCGAACGATGCGGGAACAAGATGCACGATTTCGAGCCGTGGTCGAACATCAGACAGAGTTGATTTTGCGGTTACTCCCGGACGGAAAACTTTCCTTTGTGAATGAGGCGTTTTGCCGGCTGCTGCAAAAGACGCGGAATGCGCTTGTCGGACAGAAGATCTCGGCGGTGATGGACCAGGACGGCGGAGCGGAATCCTTCGATCTCTTGCTCCACGTCATGCCCGGTGCCAGGCCGGTGGAGATTGACAGGCGGTTTCACACAGCCACGGGTGAGGATCGGTGGTTGCGGTGGACGTCCACTGCCATCTCCGGCGACTCCGGCGAAGTGGCCGAAATCCAGATGATCGGACGTGACATCACTGAACGCAAGGCCGCCGAAGAAAATCTTGTGCGCAGCGAGGAACGGTACCGGATTGTTGCTGAACAGACCGGCCAGCTGGTGTATGACTACGATATTCCCAGCGGTATGATTACCTGGTCTGGAGCTATCAGCGAGGTGACTGGATTCTCTGCGGATGAGTTCCGGGCGGTGACAATTCACGAGAGGGAGCAGATGATCCATGAGGAGGACAGGGCTCCGGCAACGCAGGAACTCGACCGGAGCATATCATCCGGCCGCCAGTATCGAATAGCCTACAGATTCCGGCACAAGACCGGCGCGTACATTGATGTCTTCGACAATGGCATCTTCCTTCCCGATGCCCAGGGGAAATCCGTGCGAATGTTGGGGACGATGACAGACATTACTGAGCGGCGGCGTGCGGAAGCACAGATTGCCGCCTCCCTGAAAGAAAAGGAAGTCCTGCTGAAGGAAATCCACCATAGGGTGAAGAACAACCTCCAGGTGATTTCGAGCCTGCTGAACCTGCAAGCGGCCAACGTTGTTGACCCCCAGACACTCGAACAATTGCGGGAGAGCCAGAACCGGATCCGTTCGATCGCCCTGGTCCATGAGAAGCTTTACCGCTCGTCGGATCTTTCGCGTATCGATTTCGCCGATTACATCGAAAGCCTCGTCGTCCACCTCTTTCACACGCTCCAGGCGGACGCCGGCCGGATCACGTTCCATCCGGCCCTGACTCCCGTCGAAGTCGACGTCACGACGGCCATCCCCCTCGGACTGATCGTCAACGAGCTGGTCATGAACGCCCTGGAACATGCCTTTCCGCAGTCCCGGCGGGGGGAGATCGTGATCCGTCTGGAAAAGACCGCGGCGGGCTCCCTGCTCCTGGAGATAGCCGACA
>PMMO01000120.1 GCA_003162215.1 Ignavibacteriota bacterium | reverse complement strand
CTGTCTTCGTTTCTTGACGCACATCAGGAGGTTGGCGCTGCCGGCTGCCGGTTGCTGAATCCCGATCGTACGCCACAGACGTCCTGCCGCCGTTTTCCCCGTCTTCGTGACGCCGTGGCCACGTATCTCTCGCTGCATTCCCTCGCACGACGCTATACCATGAAAGGGTTCGAGTTCTACCGTACACAGGCGGTGGACCAGCCTGCGGCGACCTGTCTGATCGTGCGCAGAGACCTGCTCAATGAATTGCACGGGTTTGACGAGCACCTGACAATCCTCTACAACGACGTGGATCTCTGTCAACGGATCAGGGCGCGGGGGTGGGAAATCTACTTTAACGCCGAGACGGAGATCATCCACTACGGAAGCATGACAACGAGTTCGGCGCCACCCGGCGTTCGTCTCGAAATGTACAGGAACATCCTCCGCTACTTTCGTTCATATGCCGGGCCGCTGGCACGCTGGGTTCTCACGCCGATTCTGGTGGTACGTCTCTTCCTCCTGACGCGCAGCAGCATGGCATTCCGGCTGTTTACTCTCGAACCGGGGAACTGGCAGGCATGATCGGACTCGATATACGTGATGGGGTATTCCGGGATACGAAGAACCTCTATACCACCTACCCGGTCGGGATCGTGTCGCGCCCGCATATCCGGTTCGTGCAGAAGTATGCCGGGGAATCCATTCTCGATCTCGGATGCGCGACCGGAAACTACTGTCTGCACCTGGCCTCGCTTGGCTACTCCATGGTGGGCGCTGACATCAACCCGGAATACGTCCGGATTGCACGGGAACGGGGTGTCGATGCCCGTGTGATTGAAGACCGCGTACCTTTCGATGATGCTTCCTGCGACACCGTGCTGCTTTCCGAAGTCCTGGAACATGTGGAGAACCCCGAACCCCTTCTCGTCGAAGCACGGCGCATCGCACGGCGGAACGTGCTGATTACCACGCCCCACAGCGGTGACGTCACCCGGTTGCAGCAACAGGGACTGCTCTACGAGCACTTCGCCGACCTGGACCACAAGAACTTCTTCACCGTCGCATCGCTCGAGCATCTCCTCCGCCAAACATTCCCTCGCGTCCGGGTCTGGAAGGGAGATAGCATGAACCCCCTGGCGTTGTTCCCCGGTGCTCCGTTGCGCCTGCTCGGCAAGGTCCTGGGTCGCCTTCACGTCATCCCTCCTGTATTTTACTTCCGCCTCTATGCAGTTGCCGAGGTCCGATGATGGAGACGGCCGACCATCTTTCGTCTTCTCGCGTTGTTGTGCGAAGCGGAATCTATAACATAGCGGGATTCCTTGCATCCGCGCTCTATATGATTGTCCTTGTCCCCGTGGCGACGCATTTCCTCGGAAGAGAACAGTACGGACTCTGGACCGCCGTCCTGGCGCTGACCGGGTACATCGGACTTGCAGACCTCGGCTTGAGCACGTCGTTTGTCACCTACATAGCGCGGTATGTCTCGCTTGGGGATCTCAAGGCTGCAAATCGTGTCGTTACGCATGGCCTCTTGTTCTATGTGCTTGTCTCAAGTGTCATGCTGATTGTGAGCATGATCGCATATCCCGTGTTCTTTGACTTCCTGAACATCAAGGAGGCCGATTGGGCGACCGCCCGGTCAGCCCTGTACCTTTCGGTTGCGCTCTTTGCCATGACAAGCGTCGCGGGAGTGTATGGCAGCATTCTTGCCGCAGTCCAGCGGATGGACGCCTTCAACCTGCAGTTTGTCGGTTTGCTGGCTGTAAAATTCTCGTTCACCTGCGCGGCGCTCATGGCCGGGTACGGAGTAGGCGGAGTGTTTGTCGCCGATCTCACGGCCACCATGCTGAGCATTCCCGTTGTGATGTACCTTGCAAAGCGCTCCGTTCCCGGGCTCATCCTCCGCTGGGATGGTTACGACAGGGCGTTGATGAGGACGCTGCTCAAATTCGGCTCCCGCCTCCAGGTGAGTCGTGTAGCGGACATTGTGCAGATGAGTTTCGACAAGCTCTTGTTGACCCGGTATCTGGGGTTTTCGGCAACTGCAATGTACGACTATGGTTCGCGGCCGATCAATCGCTTGCGCACGCTCCCGGTAACGGCAATCTCTTCTCTCATTCCCGCAGTCTCTGCTCTTGATGCACATGACAACGACGCGCGCATCCGGGCTGCCGTTGTCAGGTCGACACGGTATCTTGTATTGATAGCGGTCCCGCTCTTTTCCCTGTGCGTGCTCTTCGCACAGCGTCTGATGACGCTCTGGATCGGACCCGGGAATGAGCTGGCAGCATATACGCTTCAGGTCCTCTCTGTGGGGTCATGCGTTGCCGTTGTCATGAGCGCTCTCTCGTTGGTCTCGCTCGGAAAAGGAGAGCCTGAGTTCCAGATGCGGACAACCCTCGTTCAGGCAATCCTAAATCTGATCCTCTCTACAGTGCTCGTCATGCACTACGGATTCATGGGGGCTGTCACGGGCACGACGATCTCCATGATTGTTGGTGGAGTGTTGTTCTTTTATACGTACGGTCGTCGTGTCATGGATGCCCCTTTTAGGTTTCTCGGAACGACACTTCTCAGGCCGATTGCTTCTGTGATTCCCGCCCTTCTCGGGGCCTTTCTGGTAGCCGCCCTCGGAGATCACCTGAATACAGGGGAATCCCGATTCGTCGGCGTCGTCGTCCTTGGAGTGGCATGTCTGGTGTTCGTTGCAGTGTATGCTGCCTTTGTGCGTCTTACCGGTGCGTTCACTGCTGACGACATGGGCTTTTTGCGGAATGCCCTTCCACACAAAATGAGATCACCCGCATGAACACTGAATCTCTCGAATCGGCTCTGAGAAACCAGGACATCAGCATTTTCGCGCCGGTCAACGCGCAGCTGACGGACGCCGACAAGCGTTCACTCCTGGCTGTTCAGTGGGGCTTGCGCAATCTGTACACGGGATACACGTATCTGGAAATCGGTTCACATCTCGGGGGAAGTCTGCAACCGCACGTGCTCGATCCGCACTGCAGCGGAATCATTTCCATCGATGCCCGTCCGACTGCAGTTGCTGACGATCGTGTCGATGCAGTTCCGTATCCTGCCAATTCCACAGAGACTATGCTCCACCTGCTGCGGAACGTAGCAGGGGAGAACGTTGGGAAAATCTTCACCATCGACGCTGAAGCGTCAGCTGTGGACCTCGCGAAACTTCCTTCCCTGCCGCATCTCTGCTTCATCGACGGAGAGCACACGGAACGCGCGGCATTCTTGGACTATACCTTCTGCCGGAAAGTCCTTCGAAAAGATGGCGTTATCGTTTTTCATGACGGCAATATTGTCTTCCCCGCACTTGACAAGATCGTGAACGATCTGAAACGAAAGGGCGAGAATGTCCGCTCGTATGTCCTTCCTTCCACGGTATTCGTCATCGAATACGGTGACGCGGCAATTCACAAGTGCGATGCAATCCGCGAATTGCTCCTGAACAACGGTGAGGCCTATCTCTACGGACTTATGTCGCTTCTGCATTACCGCGATGTCTATTCGTCCCGGTCAATGCAGATGCTCAGGAGCATCTGGCATTTCGTTAATCCTGTACGTCGTCCGTGGAGATAACGGCATCTGTGGCCACAGTTGCACTCATTATACCGAATTGGAACGGCACAAAGCATCTGGACGTCTGTCTGGCATCCATTGCAGCCCAGTCGACACGTCCGGATCGTACGTTTCTTGTGGACAACGGGTCCTCCGATGGTTCGGTGGCTTTTGTTGCCGGCAACTTTCCGTGGGTGAAGTGTATCACGCTGCCACGGAACGTAGGATTTGCCGCTGCGGTGAATCGCGGGATCGAAGCATCGGACGAAGATTTTTTGGCCCTCCTCAATAACGACACTGAGCTCGATGTTCACTGGCTGGGTGAGATGGTCCGGGAGTTGGAGTCGGACGCCTCAGCGGGCATGGCAGCCTGCAAAATGCTCCGATTCGATGAGCGTACGACAATCGATGCCGCGGGAGATACCCTGACACGGGGGGGTTCACCGCTCACACTCGGTGCAGGCGAGCAGGACGGAGAGAAGTTCAATCATCGCCGGTATGTTCCCGGCACGTGTGCCGGCGCGGCGCTGTACAGACGCAAGATGTTTTCCCGGATTGGCCTGTTCGATGAAGATTTTGTTTCGTACTATGAAGACGTCGATCTGTCTCTTCGCGCGCAGCTGGCCGGCTACCGTTGCCTGTACGTCCCGACGGCCGTGTGCTATCATAAACGGGGTGCAACCTCAGCGCTGCTGAAAGATTTCCCCGTGCGGATGCAGGAGCGCAATCTCACTGCACTGCACGTCAAGAATCTTCCTGTTTCTGTCGTGCTGATGAAGGCCCCATCGATACTCATCGGCAGAGCGCGAAGGCTCTGGAGGGAACTCTTGGCAGGCGTCGGCCCGGCTGCACTCGTCGGATTATTGCAGGGCGTTGTTCTTATTCCACACATGCTGCGGAAGCGGAAAGGTATTCATCGCTTCCGCTCCGTGCCCGCAGACTACATCGCTTCTCTTTTCGGATCGTGACGTGACGGCGGATATCTCCATTATTATCGTGAACCTCAACACGAGGGAGCTTCTGCACGACTGCCTTACGTCGGTCTTCCGGAGCACAGGATCTCTGTCGATGGAGGTTCTCGTCGTCGACAACGGATCCTCGGACGGCAGCGCGGAGATGGTGCTTACAGATTTTCCGGCGGTAAGCCTGATCAGGAACGCGACGAACGAGGGATTTGCACGTCCAAACAACGTCGGCATGGAACTCGCAAAGGGCCGGCATGTCCTGCTTCTCAACTCCGATACAGTGGCGGATCCCGGCGCATGTGCCACGCTTGTCCGATTTCTCGATGAGCATCCCGACGTCGGTGCGTGCGGGCCCATGCTTGTCTTTCCCGACGGTCGTACGCAGCGGTCCGCAAAAGGGTTGCCGACACCGTTCACGCATTTCTGCGACATGTTCTATCTTGACCGGCTCTTCCCCAATTCCCGCCTGTTCGGAAGGGGGGAAATGCTCTACTTTGACTATTCCAAAGCTGCCCCCGTTGACCATCTCATGGCCGCCGCCTTCCTCGTGCGTCGCGAAGTTCTCGAAGAGGTCGGCCTGTTGGACGAACGCTTCGCAATCTACTACAACGACATGGACTGGTGCTTCAGGATGAACGCCAGCGGCTGGACAATCTGGTATGTCCCGGAAGCCCGTGTCGTGCATCATCTCGGAAGCACGGTCGGTAACGTCAACCGCAGCTTTGCGCTGTTTCAGCTGTTGCACGAGAATGTGCTTCTGTTCTATCAGAAGCATTACGGACGGACATCCGTTGCGCTCTATCGCATCGCCAGCCTCATGGGCTTCGTTCTCCGGTCAATCGGATGGACCATCATCGCCCCCTTGCGGCCATCAGAATATTCGCGGCATATGATGATCTTCTCCTGGAAGACGCTCTGGTGGGCCCTGCCTGTATGGCGCCCGGCAAGGGTGATGAAGATGAATGACAAATGGTGAGTCCTGATTTCATATTCTCCACATCCTCGAGTTTGAGATTGCTTCGCCAGGAGAAGGCTCAATGACAGATACGTGCGTTTGAATGCGCTGAAATGGGTTCGGGGTACTATATCATTCATCTTTAGGAGACAGTGCAGTTCTTATGGACCTCCGCCGTCTCATCAAATCCACCATTGTTGATGCCCGCAAGTTCCTCCGGATGTTCCGGCAGCTCGATCGTGAAGCAATCGCTGCCCACTATCTTCGGGGCGAAGGCATTGAAATTGGCGCTCTCCACAACCCTCTCAGGCTTCCCCGCGCGGCTCACGTGCGCTATGTCGACCGGATGTCGCGTGAGGATCTCCGGAAACATTACCCTGAACTTGCCCGGCGGGACCTCGTTCCGGTGGATATCATTGATGACGGCGAGCGTCTGTCCACCGTTCAGGGGTCCTCGCAGGACTTTGTCGTGGCGAACCATTTCTTTGAACATTGCGAGAATCCGCTCAGTACGCTCGCACATCTTGTACGCGTCCTGCGTCCCGGCGGCATCCTGTTCATGTGCGTCCCCGACAAACGGTATACGTTCGATGCGCTGCGCGCTGTGACGCCGTTCGAGCATCTCGTGCGCGATTATCGTGAAGGACCCGCCTGGTGCAGAGTGGCTCATTTCAAGGATTGGACGCGCAATGTCGAGCACATTGCCCAATCACCCGCAGTTGAACGTCGAACGAATGAATTGATGGCGCAAGGGTATAGCATTCACTATCACGTCTGGACCCTTGAGGATCTTGTTGATGTATTCAGACGTGCCCCGGAGGTGATCGGTGTGAAGTACGATCTGGAGTGCATCCAGAAGGGGGACGGTGAGGCCGTCATTGTGCTGCGGAAACCGCAATGACAAGACCCGGAGACAATGGGCAGCTTGTCAGCATCGTGATTGTCAACTACAACGGGGCGGAAGTATTGCAGCCCTGTTTGCAGAGTGTCCTTGCCCAACCGTACAGGCCGATGGAAGTGCTGGTGGTTGACAATGGATCGACGGACGCCAGCCGGGAGATCGTCGAGAGGAGCTTTCCTGCGGTGCATTGGCTTCCGCAGGGAAGCAACCTCGGGTTTGCGGAAGGGAACAATGTTGGCGTGCGTGCGGCAATGGGAGACGCCGTTGTCCTGCTCAACAACGACACCGAGGTCGAAGCCGGATGGATCCCGGGGATGTTGGATATTTTGCGCATGCCCGGCGTCGGGGCGGTGACGTCACGCGTTGTGACTGACGGTGTGCCTGCAGAATTCTATGCAATGAACGGATCGGTAAACTACCTGGGATACAATATCATGAGGGTGTTCGACGACCTGTCGCGTGTGTTTTTCGCAGGAGGAGCATCCGTGATGTTTCGCAAATCCGTCGTCGGCGATCCCTTTCCAAAGGAATACTTCCTGTATCAGGAAGATCTTTTTCTGTCCTGGCGGTTGCGGCTCGCAGGTTGTGACGTGCGTATGGCACAGGATTCTGTTGTGCACCATCGGGGAAGCGCCACCACAAAGAAGCAACCGGGACGCGTGGTGACGTTCTATCAGGAGCGCAATCGGGTGCTTAATTGTCTGATATTGTATTCTCCGGGAACACTTCTGAAGCTCATCCCGCATGGTCTTGCTGATGCTCTGGCAAAGGTGGTGTTGAGCATTGTGGGCGGACGGAAATCATTGCGGGGGATCCTTGAGGCATATCTCTGGTGTGTGAGCAATCCAGGTTGGATCCTCACTCAGCGTCATCACTGGCAACGGACCCGTCGCGTACCTGACAGAGCTATTCTGCAATGGATGAGTTCTGATATCGCACAGGGAAATGGATGGTCTTCCCGTTTGCTCAACACCTGCGCGCGCGCATATGCGCGCGTTGTCGGATTGCCTTTCTATGATTGATCTGTCGAT
>PMMO01000089.1 GCA_003162215.1 Ignavibacteriota bacterium | reverse complement strand
TTCCATGTTCAATCCAGCGGCCGAATGCACGGGGCTTCCTGACAAAGGTGAATCCGGAGCAGTCAGATCCTTCGCGCAGGATGTGCTGCACCTCTTCCTTCAGCTCAAGGGACATTTCTTCATCCGCATCGATGACGAAAATCCAATCACCGGTCGCATAACCTATCCCCCGTTCCACCTGTTTGCTTGTACCGGGATACTCGTGCTGGTAGACCTTCGTCGTGTACATCTTCGCCCGTTCCACCGTCCGATCTACGCTGAAGGAATCCACCACAACAATCTCATCAGCCCAGCTGACACTTCCCAGGCAGCGTTCGATGTTGCGCTCCTCATTCAGCGTCACGAGAACAACGGTAAGGCGTTCCATGGTCTACCGGACGACGATATTGACGAGCTTGNNCGTTGACCTGCAGAACGACTTCGATGGTATCGCTCTGGATGCGCGCCGGGTCATACGCCGGCCAGGGCTCATAGGCAAGGCTCGTCGTGTGGCCCAACTTCTGCCAGAGTTCTTCCGCCAGATGCGGTGCGAACGGCGCTAGGAGAAGAACGAAGGGCTCCAGCACTGCACGCGGCCGGAGCTCCGTCTTCATCACTTCGTTTACCAGAATCATGAACTGTGCAATCGCTGTATTGAAACGGAGAGCTTCAATATCCTCACCCACTTTTTTCACGGTTGCGTGGTAGACGCGCTCGAGTTCCGGGGTGGGGACATCGGTGTGGAACCGCGGATCGAGATTCCCATCATCGTCAAGGTAAAGCCGCCAGACACGGCTGAGAAACCGGAAGACGCCTTCAACACCCCGGGTGCTCCAGGGTTTCATCTCCTCCAGCGGTCCCATGAACATTTCAAATAACCGGAGTGCGTCCGCCCCGTACTCTGTGACGACATCGTCGGGATTCACGACGTTGCCGCGGGACTTCGACATTTTGCGCGAATCTTCCCCGAGAATTATTCCCTGATGACGTAACTTCGTAAACGGTTCCCTCGTGCTGACATGCCCGAGATCGAACAACACCTTGTGCCAGAAGCGGGCGTACATCAGGTGAAGTACTGCATGCTCCGATCCACCCACGTAGAAGTCGACAGGCATCCAGAAACGTTCCAACGCCGGATCGCACAATGCACGGGGGTTGGTCGGATCAATGAACCGGAGATAGTACCAGCACGAACCCGCCCACTGGGGCATGGTGTTGGTTTCGCGACGACCATTGAGTCCTGTCTCCGGGTCGACAACCGTCACCCAGTCGGTAGCAAGCGCGAGAGGAGATTCTGTTGTTCCGCTGGGCTGGAATTTCTTGAGGTCCGGGAGAAGAAGCGGCAATTCATCCTCCGGCAGCGGCTGCATCGTTCCGTCTTCAAGATGCACAATGGGGATCGGTTCCCCCCAATACCGCTGGCGCGAAAAGAGCCAGTCACGCAATTTGAATTGCACAACCGCACTTCCCAGATTCCGACTGGTCAGCCAGGCAATAATGCGTGACTTCGCCTCGGGTGTCGGCAGGCCATTCAATGACACTTCGCTGTTGGCAGAATTCACCGCGAGCCCATCGCCGACATACGCTTCTGTGTGCACATCCCCGCCACTCACGACCTCGACGATTCGCAGGGCGTACTTCCGCGCAAACGTGTAGTCACGTTCGTCATGCCCGGGAACCGCCATGATTGCTCCGGTCCCGTACCCCATCAATACATAATCAGCAATCCACACGGGAATCCGTGATCCGGTAGCCGGGTTTATCACCATCCCGCCCGTGAACACGCCGGTCTTATCCTGCTCGACATCCCGTTCGCGTTCGCTTTTGCGACGCGCTTGTTCGCGGTACTCTTCCACCTGGGCGCGTTGCGACGGTGCAGTCAATTCGTCCACAAGAGGATGCTCGGGAGAAAGCACCATATACGTCGCACCGAAGATCGTGTCGGGACGGGTCGTGAACACCCGCAAGCTTCCCGGGTGGCCCGCGATCGGAAAGTCGATCATCGCACCTTCCGATCGCCCGATCCAGTTGCGTTGCTGTTCAAGTGTCGATGCAGGCCAGTCGAGATCCCGGGCATCCTGCAGCAATCGCTCCGCGTAGGAGGTGATGCGCATCATCCACTGCTTCATCGGCCGTCGCTCAACGCTGTACCCCTTCTCAACCCACTCATCGACCTCTTCATTTGCGAGAACCGTGCCGAGGCCCTCGCACCAGTTGACAGGGATTTCCGCAACATACGCGAGGCGGTAGCGCGCAAGAATATCGTGGCGCTGTCTGCGCGTCATTCGCTGCCAATCGTCGGCCGAAAACGTCGGATGTTCCGGAAGCCCTGCCGACCCTCGAGCGATGAAATGATCGATAAGCGTCTGAATGGGCCGGGCTTTCTTTGCTTCGCGATCATACCAGGAGTTGTAGATTTGCAGGAAGATCCACTGGGTCCACTTGTAGTAGCCGGGATCCGTGGTATCCACCTCGCGCGACCAATCATAACTCAGCCCGAGCATCTTGATCTGCCGCCGGAACGTCGCGATGTTTTGTTCGGTGGTGATGCGCGGGTGTATGTTTGTCTGCATGGCATAGCGTTCGGCAGGAAGACCGAATGCGTCCCATCCCATGGGATGGAGGACATGGAAGCCGCGCATCCGCCGGAAGCGGGCGACGATATCCGTTGCAGTGTATCCCTCTGGATGCCCGACGTGCAGACCAGCTCCCGAGGGGTAGGGATACATGTCGAGGATAAACACCTTGGGCTTTGGGGAAATCGGCTCGGTCCGGAACGTCTGCTGCTCGTCCCAGTAGGCTTGCCATTTGGGTTCAATCGTTGCGAAGGGGTACGCCACCGCTATCTTCCTTGGTGCTGGTTGTGGGTGAATAGTTCGAAGCCTGGGACTCTTCCAGGTAGAGGCGGGCGGTCATGAGACTGCCCAGCCGGAGCCGCTCGCGGAGCTCATCCGCAGTTGCTCCTCTGCGCGCCATGAGCACCGCTGCAGTGTGCCGGAGTGAAAATGGTGTAATGCGCCGGTGCGGGTGCTGTTTCAGACCGGCCGCGACAAGAGACGTGTTGATACGGTCACGAACTCCGCGGGTGGTCATGCGTTGCCCGCGCGTACGGTTGCCGGCACTCGCAAACAACGGCTGCCCCGGTTCCGCTTGTCCACGCATCCGGAGATATTGCTCGAGCGCCGCCCTCGTTTCCGGGGGGAGCAACACGCGCTCGTCTTTCTGCTTCCGCCCCTTTCCCTGCACCATCATCCATCTGCCCCGGTCGTCGTCCGCCAGGTCACGAACATCTGCACGCACAAGTTCGATTTCCGACAGACCGCATTGGAGCATGAGCAGCATCATGACGTGATCTCTGACGCCACGTTCGTCCGACGATCGCGGGCCCGTGAGCAACAACAGCACTTCTTCCTCGTTCAGGAAGTCGCGCGAATGTGTTGCCGGACGGCTGTTCCCGCCGACGTAGTGTGCCGGGTTATCCTCGAGGACCTTCCGGTCCACCAGATACGCACAGAAACGGCGCAACGCCGTCAGGTATGTCGATACCGACACCGCGGAGAGTTTTCTCCGGCTGGCAAGGTGATGCTTGTACCGGCGCACATCCTTTACGCGAAAACGAAAATGCGGATCATGGGGGAACCACCGGAGGAATTCACGTAGTGCGCGTGTGTACGTGCCGCGGGTTTCCGGTGTGTCGCGCTTGAGGCTGGCGACAAAACCGTCGAAGTACCGCGTGAGGGCCCGGACGGAGAGCCGGACCTGCTTGAATGCCGGATCGTTCATACTAGGGGTGCGGGAGGTCGCAATAACAGAAGTTAACGAACTCCGGGGGAAGATGCAAGAAATCGAAGGACCATCATCGTGATGTCGTCGGATTGCGGCGCACCATCCGCGTGTGCCTGGATGTCCCGGTGTATCGCTTCGATCAATGCCCTCGCACCCTGGTCGCCGGACCCTCGAACCATTGCCTCCAAACGCTCTTCCCCGTACTCCTGATTGGCCGGGTTCATCGCCTCACTAACGCCATCAGTGAACAACACAAGCAGGTCCCCTTCCCTCAAGACAACCTCCCCCTCCTCGTACGGAATCAGCGTCTCCAAAACGCCGAGAATCATTCCCCCTTTGTCCAATCGCTCCATGGAGCCATCGCCATGAAGGAGATATGGATGATTGTGGCCGGCATTCACGTACCGCAGCGTGCGATTCCGGTGATCCAATGCGCCCCAGAAGAAGGTCACAAACTTGTCCCCTCCCGTGTTCTGGCACATGAGATTGTTCACTCGCGCTGTCAGTTCGCTCAGTGAAAGTTGCAGCGGCACCAAAGCACGAATGGTCGCTTGCATGTTCGCCATCAACAGCGCTGCGGGCGTCCCCTTTCCTGAGACATCACCGATGGCAACAATGTAACGGTGCTCATCAAGCAGCACAACATCGTAGTAGTCTCCACCAACCTGCTTTGACGAGAAATTCGCCGCTGCGATGTCAATCCCCGGCACCACCGGCAGGACACTCGGCAGAAGTCCCTTCTGTATATCCCGCGCGATCAGCAACTCATCTTCCATGCGTTGCTTCTCTATTGCTTCCTTGAACAACCGGGCATTTTCCAGTGAAATGATTGCAAGGCTCCCCAGTGCCGAGAGAAACTCGAAATCTGCAGAAGTAAACGGGTCGCGGTTGAGCTTCTCCCCCAGCACGATCACCCCGCGTATCTGACCCTGCAACGCCATCGGAACGACCGCGTGGAGTCCAAGCGAGCCCAGCACAGGTCGGGGATCTGTCGCGCCCGTGACGATCATTTCCTCCACAGTCACCGGGACCTTCACTTTCGTCAAGATCGACAGGAGCTCCGGTTGCGGCACAGGTCCGTCGACGCGCGAGGCTGCAATCCGCATGTCACCTCCGTCTTTCAAGCACACAAGGTACCGGTGTACACCCACCTGCCCCATGAGAGAGAACACCAGAAGCCGCACCAGCTTGTCGGGATCAAGCACCGCTCCAAATTCCTTGCCAAGGTCGAACAGCGTATTCAGCTCCTGGATCTTCCGGTCAAGCCGCCGGTTCACCACTTTGAGCTCGGCTATCGTGCGGCACTTGTCGATGGCTGTAGCGGCAATATTGCCAAGAGACCGCAAATAGGTCGTCTCACGTGAGGCAAGGCGTTGGTGCGTGCCGCGTTTTCCAAATGCGAGCAGGCCGATCGGCCCGCTTTCGCTCCGGAGGGGCAGGAGGATCTCCAGACCTTGCTCGCGGAAGTACTTCACCCACGGGTGGCGCTGGGCATTGATCCGTTCGATGTACTGCAGGCCACGGGGCAATGTGCGAATGGCGAGCGCGCATTCTCCGACTCCCGATGGTATGCCCTTCACCATTTCGCAGCGATAGGTCCCATCGGCCCCGCGCAGCACAGCCGCCCCGCGGCTGGACAGCAGTTTGCCCATGATGGTCAGGAGAATATGGCCGAGAATGAATTGGAGATCGAACGAAGAATTGATGACAGTGCTGAATTCGAACAGCGCGGAGTGCTCAAAATGACCTTCATAGCTTGACGATGGGGAGGCCATGTCAGCGGGAGAGGTACTTGGTCATGCGCACTTCGTTGCGTCTGCCAGAACTAATCTTGTACTCCACTTTGTCCATGAGGGACTTCATCAGGTAGACTCCCAGGCCGCCGTGGCGGTAGTGTGAGAGGTATTCTTTCATATCCGGCGGCTGGATCCGCGTGGGGTCAAAACCGGTGCCGCTGTCGGCGATCACAATCTCCAGGCCGCCGTTCTTGTTCTTCACGCTCACCGAGATCTTCTTGGTGGGGTCATTGCGGTAGGCGTGTTTGATGATGTTCGTGCATGCCTCATCCACCGCGAGGGCAATCTTGCTCACCTCGTCATCCGGAAAGCCGCATTCGCGCGCTGCCGCCGAGACGAATTCCCGGGCTGCAACCAGACGCTCGGTGCGACTCTCAATATGGATAGTGCGTGTGTCCACGTCTATTTTCCCGGATGGAATTTCTTCACCGCATCCTGCTCTTCCTTGGTGATTTCATACAGCAGGGGAAACCCGAGAAGATCGAAGACGTTGAACACTTTTGGCGACATATTGGAGAGCTTGATGTCGCCATTGTTCTTGCGGACGTCTTCGATGTAGGCCATGAAGACGCCCAGACCCGCACTGCTGATGTACGAGAGGTCTTTGCAGTTGACTACAATATTGAAGCGCTGATTCTTGAGGAGCGTTTGGAATGCCTCCTCCAAGGCGGGAGCGGTGTGGGCGTCCAGGTATCCTTTAAGTTCAAGGACATGGACTGCATCTTTTTCCCGTTGCGCGATCTTGAACTCACTCATGAATGCTTCCTCCCGGATGCATGTCAAACGTCACAAGCGTGGTGCGGGGCCAACCCAGCGCAGCACGACGAGTGTCAGGTCGTCATGCGGAGCGCCATGATCGATGAATGTATCCACAGAATGCAGCACATCGTTCTTCACATCCGACGCGGTTCTGCCGCGTGCCTGCCGGGCGACGCTCAGCAACCGTTCGTAGCCGAACTCGTCTCCGTTCAGGTGCGCTTCCGTGATGCCGTCGGTATAAAACAAACACACGTCTCCCGGGTACAGCTGGATGGCATGATCTTCGATAGCGTCGGCGAAGAGCGCTCCTTCACTCAACCCCAGGCCCATACCGTCGGGCCTGACGTAGTCGGTCCCCCATTCCCCGACGTACAGCATCGGGCAATGCCCGGCCCTGGCGAGAGTCAACCGTCCGGTGCCAACATCCAGGATTGCATAAATTAAGCTAACGAATGAGTGTTTGTCAATAGACCCCGAAAGAACCGTGTTCGCCTGGATCATGAAGTCCCGCGGCGAAACATGCTGCATACTCAGCGACTGGAAGATCCCCTTCACTTCCGACATATAGAATGCCGCAGGGATGCCCTTGCCAGAGACATCGCCCACGATGATGCCGAGCCGGTTTCCGGGAAGCTCAACGAAGTCATAGTAGTCCCCGCCAACTTCGAACGCCGGCGTAGACACTGCGTCGAGATCGATGTGCGGGTGGCGCGGAAGCGATTGCGGCAGGAGCTTCCTCTGCATTTCCTGTGCAAGCGTCATCTCCCGGACCAGCCGCTCACGTTCGATCGATTTCTTGATCAGGCGTGAGTTCTCAATCGCCACCGTCGCCTGGTCCGCAAATGTCGATATCACATCGACATCGTCCTTCGTAAATCCATACTCCGTGGATTTTGTTGCGTACAGAAAGCCGAGAGGTCCAACATGAGATACGAGCGGTACAACAACCAGGGAAGCGATCTTGCCTGATGCAACGCGCTGCCTTCCCATGCGTGGATCATCGGCAAGTGCATCGATCACGAGCGGTTTGCGGTCGACCAGCACATTTGCGCGGAGCTCACGCAACCCGGACGCATGAAGATCGTCGATTTCCTGGCTGGTGATATTCTTGAGGCCGGCGATCTGCTCCTGCGGCATACCCACTCGACTCCCGCTCGATCCTCCCTCATCACCGAGAGGAAGGATCTCCAGCCAGCAGCTCTGCGCTTCACAGACCTGGAGTGTCATTGTCGTCACCGTCTCCACCAACTCGTTGAAATCGAATACCTGCGTGACGAGCTTGCTGAGCGTATGAATCGATGACATCTCAGAGCGCTTGCGGTCAAACGCTTCCGCGGTCGGCAGGTGGAAGAGCGTGCTCACGAACGCCATTCCGAAATAGATGTTGCTGAAGAGCAGCGACAGGGCGACAAACTTCTGCAGCGCGGAGGAGTAGTATATCACGCCGTAGGAAAATAGTGTGCTTTGACTGAGGTAGACGTTGAGTGTTGTCAACAAAATAAACAGGAGAAAAGAGAATACCAGGGTGAGCACTTTCTCCCGTTTCGACAGATAGACTATCCACGGAAGACGGAATGCATTGACGACTCCCACCGCTATTGCCAACCCGTACAGAATCGATGTCACTACACTGGACTCCAACGGTCGTAACACAAGAGTTGATGCCGCCGTCACCAGCATGAGAATCACGAGAACCCGGAAATTGCGGAGGGTATATCTCTTGCGGTACTGGAGGACCAGATCACGGAGAAGGCGCATATTCACAACAGCAAAGAGACCGGCCAGGAGCCCGACGAGAGACGACACGAAGAGCGTCGCGTAATCCTTCGGCCTCAGCGTGAGTTCTTTGGTTTCAAATCCTTCCGCAGAAATCACCGAAAGGAGCAACAACAGTGTCAGCAACAGCGCGGCACTCGCAAGCAGGATGCCAAGCCGCCGGACGGAATGCGGTGCGTGCACAGGGAGCGAAATGTGGAGCGCACGGGAGAACAGCACAAATGCTCCGGCCGTCAATCCTTCACGAAACAGTTCAACACCCGCCACACCCAGCGACACGTTCATCATGACCACGTCGAGGGCAAACTTCAACGTGAGGAGGAAGAGTCCGAAGAGTAGAAGAAGGAATGGTCGGAGCTTCATTGGTCAGACCTTCATATGAAGCCACGAACCTGAACGGTACTTCAGGTAAATTGCGACCGTGTAGGCGATGATGTAGATGGGAAGCGCCATCCAGGCGCCAACAATGCCCCACCCCAGGAGGACTCCGAACCCGTAGCACACCGGCAGGAAAATCACCCAATGCGTCAGCACTTCGACGAGCATGACATACACTGTTGCCCCGGCTGCCTGCAAGGCATGGGCAAGAACGATTCCACTCGCGTAGACGATCTGCGCTGCGCCGGCTATTTGGAGAATTGGTCTGGCGACGGCCGTCACTTCCGCATTGTTCGTGATAACGCTTATCACGGCTTCCGGGAACAGTATGAAGAGGGCTCCGAGGCCGATCGTGAAGTATGTGGCAAGACGCGCAGCTTCCATACCGTAACGGTAGGCCAATCTTTGCTGCCCATTGCCCATGCTCTGACCCACCAGGGTCTGGGCGCCAATACCGAATCCGAAGCAAGGCAGAAACGACATGAAGAGCGCCGTAATGACCACCTGCGTTGCGGCTTGCTCGGTCGTTCCGATTACCCCGCTGATCGCGGCGAACACCAGAAAGCCCAGAAGAATGAGAATATTCTGAAACGATACCGGCAAGGAGATTTTTACAATCTGCCGGAGGACATCCCTGCGGACCCGAAAACCCGTATAGTACTTGTATCTTTTTCGATACTCAGGCAGAAAAGTTGCACTAAAGAAATATACGCAGCCTATGGCATTGCTGATTGCGGAAGAAAGCCCCGCACCGGTCAACCCCATGCCCCGCAACCCGAATCCCCCAAAAATGAAAATATAGTTCAGGATGATGTTCGAGAGGTTGATTATGATGGCTGAGTACATGAAGATCTTCGTGTGTCCGATGCCATTGAAAAAGCCGCGATAGGACACAACAAACAGAAAAAAGACGAGACCGAGGAATCGCCACTGCATGTAGCCGGTGCCGGCAAGAGCGACTTCGTGGCTGGCAGAAAAGAAGTTGATGATGTCGTACGCGAAGACTACGCCTGGAAGAGCAAACACCAGACCGATGAACAGCGAGAGGAGAAGAGCGTTGTTCAGCACGTCGCCGGCACCCGTGAAATCCTTCTGTCCGGAACGTCGTGCCGTAAGAACATGCGTGCCGGTGGCAAGGCTGGAAAATGCGCTCGTGATGGCCCATGTCGCCAGGAGGCCCAGGCTCATGGCAGCAAGCACGACCTTGGCGTTCTCCAGGCGTCCCACCATGGCCGTCTCCACAACAGAGACGACCATTTGTGACGACAGGCCCGCAATGGCAGGTGTGGAGATCTGAAGGACGTCGCGTGTTAGCGCTTTATCCGGTAACAGTCCCATAACTCTCGCCGCCGGTCCCGGAGATGCGACGTGACCGGGCGCTAGACGGACAGCTCGGTAATGTACCTGTCGGCCTCACGGCCGGCAGTTGTCGTAGGGTAGTTCTTCTTGATGCGCTTCAGCAGATCCAATGCGCGGCTCTTGTCGCCAGCCAGTGCGTAGTTGCGTGCTGCGTCATTTAGGTGCTCCGATATCGCGTCATCGGTCGCATCTTTTCCCGCAGCACTTTCGAAGTTGTCGGCCGCATCTTTATGATTGCCTGTTGCTTCATAACACGCTGCGATGCCGGCATAGCGCGAGGCCTTCAGGAGAGGATTTGACGGGCTGCAATCTTTGAACGCTTCGAGAGCTTCAGTGTACTTGCCGAGCTGAAAGTATGAATCGGCAAGATAAAACCTGGCCATGTCTCCGGCCGGCGTGCTGCCGTAATCGTCGACAATCTGCTTCAACCCAACCAGGTTTCGGTCAGCTGCTCCGTCGATTGCCATCTGATACTGGCCATTGTCGCAGAACGGATGAATCGCAGCGAGCTTCGTTGTTGCCAGTTCGTTGTTTTTTGCACGGTTGCTCAGCAAGATGAATGTCGCGGCGACAATCACCACCACGGCCGTAATGCCGATGCTTATCTGTTTCTTGTACTTGGCATAGAATCCGGTCACCTGCATGTATGTGGTGACCAGTGTATCCTGTTTCAGTTCTTTTTTCGAGATCTTTTTCTTTGGTTTGAGCATGGTCTTTCGCTTCCTGCTATCCTCTGACTGCTGCGGGTGGTAACGGTGCGGTTATTGTGCGCCTGTCGGGAGTCGAACCCGAAACCTTTGGCTCCGGAGGCCAACACTCTATCCAATTGAGCTNNACTGTAGTAAGCGATAAGATAGCAAAGTTGCCTTAGAAACGCAATATCGGAAATCAGTCCCGACCTATCTCTGAGACCCTCACATCGGCACTACTGAACTTCGGTCCTCATTCAAGTTCGAACTGAGTTCTTCGGTGGTCATCTCATTAGGTATTGGCAATTGCAGCTTCTGCTTTGCGGGTGATTTCTTCGAGTGCAAGATGAGATACCATAGAAATCTCTACACGCCTCCTCAACTTCTTTACTTATTCCAGGATGTCGGGGAAGGGACTACATAAGAGGCTAGACGGGTTTCCCATACTGTCGTGCATTTCACTTTTGGCATATAGCACGGCCTTACCACTGCTTCTGGTTCAGCTTACGCGCGTCACGAGGGAGATCACGTCGCGCTTGAGTCGCTCCTTTGTAAAGGGGTCGGGCCGCCCAAACACAGCCTTGATTCTCTCATTTCACCGAAACTGACAGAAGAGCAAGATGTTCTTCGTAGGTGGACTTCGCCACTGCAAGAATAAAATCATATTTGACCAGTCCAATCCCTGTTACATACCTGGCGACCCCTCCAGCCCCGTGGGGACCGAGTGAGAGGTTTAGTGTGTCAGTACTTACTGGAACAACACGAGGGAGGCGCAGGAGAGAATCAGGCGCCCAGATATGAATCCGCATCATGGAGCCCCAGCCAAAATTAATCGAATCCTGCGACACAGTGGCGTAAAATGGAATCGATTGCTCGATGACATACGTAGTATCCAACATGGTCGATTGTCCTGTTATCATCGTATGATGGACACTGTCTCGAATGGAGGCCATGAGGCCATATATGTGTGGGACTATGCTGGTCCCAGTAACTATTTCTTGCCATGTACGGACTCCATGGATTTCGAACCAATTCGAGTTTTCCTCGGAAGAGTGATACGTGTATCGGTACACCCAGGTCGTTCCTTGAGTCAGCGGGATTGTGAATTCATGAGTGGTCGGGGCAGGCAGAGGAGATTCAGGATCGTCCTTCGTGCATGACAGGCCAACCACTAACATCAGGCACAGCAACAGCCTACGAATCAGCATTTGTCCGTCCTTCGTCGGGCCGCGGCCCAGACATATCATTCCAACGACGTGATCATAAACGATGAATGGCATGGTGCGCGTTCCAACTGTCACGGAAGTGACTATACACCGTCCCGCCATCAGAGGCTGATCATTGCACCCCGACGGATGCACGACTCACGCCCGGTCAATCTCGCGGTCGGGAAGCACGGCAATCATCCCAAGAACAAGGAACAACAACACCACACTGTAGGCCGCCGCACTGCCGATGTTGAACACCCGCAATTGAGAAAAGATCTCGACAGAAATCGGACGTGTATCGAAGGAGTAGAGAAGAACAGACGCCACAAACTCCCCGATTGCCATGATACCCGCAAGGAGGACCCCCGAAAGCACTGCCGGTCGGATGGCGGGGAGAATGATGCTCCAGAATGTCCGCATGCGTGATGCTCCCAGAGAGGCCGCCGCTTCCGGGAGTGCAGGATCCAGAACCGCAAGAGCCGCCGACGCCGGCTGCAGCACCAGCGGATAGGTACGAATGACATACGCTATCAGAAGTATCCACGGGGTTCCCACAAGCGTGCCCCCGAGAATCATCAATAGTCCGTTGTCCATTGACAATTGACTATCGGTTGGGGTCAGACCCCCGAATGCCTGGATCAGAGC
>PMMO01000170.1 GCA_003162215.1 Ignavibacteriota bacterium | reverse complement strand
ATCGTGCGTGATCTGCTCCTGGCCTGTTCCATCGGGCTTCATCCGCCATATCTGCATCGTGCCGCCGCGGCATGAGTTGAAATAAATGTAGTTTCCGTCCGGCGCAAACTCCGAACCGTCGTCCAGACCTCTGGCGTTTGTCAGCCGTGTTTCCTCCCCTCCTTCGGCGGATATCCGGTAGATATCGAATTCGCCGTTCCTTTCTCCCGTGTAGATAAGATATTTTCCGTCGGGGGACCAGCCGTGAAGATAGGAAGGTCCGTTCCGGGTTATCCTCCGTGGTTTTCCTCCTTCAACGGGAAGAGTGTAAATGATCGATATATTCCCGTCGTCGGTGCTGTGATGGCTGATGCCAATCGTGCTCCCGTCGAATGAAAGGACATGGTCGTTGTTATTGCTAGTGGCAAAATCTGTGTTGAGGAGAACGGGCAGCCGTGAAGAGAGGTCAAATCGATAGAGGCGTCCGTTACTGTTATAGANNATAGATCAGTGCTTTCCCGTCGGGCAGCCAGTTGGGGGCCTGCAGGGACTCCGGTGAGTGGTAGACGATGGTCCGGTCACCAGTAGCCACCTCCAGTATCTCGAGGTCGCTCCCGATATAGTCTTTGTATGGAACGAAGTTCTCATTCGGAGGGATAACGATCCGGACATTCCGGAATACCGCCTTCTCGATGACATCCTTGTTGTGAGCACATACGTAGAGCCCTGCATAGACCTCATCCCCCAGAGCAAGATCAGCAACCTGTGACCTCGAGAGTGTATCGCCGAATCTCGCCACGGACATGATGAATCTGTTCCCCTTCCGTTCCAGCTGAATGATGTCGGGTTCCCTGACGGTTGACTGCAGTTCTCTGGTCGTATCTCCTTCTCCCTTTCTGAACTGCAGCGACATGAGCCCGTCTCCATGCAATGCGGCATTGACATGTCTGGACGCGGGCCCGAGGCTGGAGCGGACGATCAAGCCGAGTTTCCTGTGCTGTTCAACTCCCTTTCCTATGAAACCGACCCTCGCCGAAAGAATGAAATCCCCTTTCAATCTTCTCCAGAGGAAGCTAAATTCATCGTGGACGAACCACATGTTTGATCCGGAACCTTCGAGGGCGTAGGTTTGCGACGCAGGATCATACGTTACAGAACCCGGATGAATGAGATCGCCGACGTCGGTCTGACCCTCAAATAGACCGATCTGCTGATGCTGAGCGAGAGAATTCATGGGAGTGGCCAGGAGTAGGCTACATATGACAGAGAGGACGGCCGAGACATGGATAGAGGGAATGCGCATGGCGTTCATGATGGATTGTGTGAGAGAACCAGGCTGCAATATAGCAGATGGTGTGCACACATTCCACCACCGATCAAAGCAGTTGAACGCTCTTGCTTTTGTGTCTGTTCTTTCCCGTTGCGAGAATTCTCAGACGCGGATACGGTCGATTTCCTCGAATCGTATCGATTTGTCATGGTTCGAGTCCTGCTCGCGGAGCTGAGAGTGACCTTGTGTGTATCCTTCCCGTCATCAACCTGCTTTCATTCGCTCGATTGCTTGTTTGGAGAAGTTGATCTAGATTGGCTGGTCTAATGCCGGTACCTCTGGGAGCAAAGGGATAATTTGATCCAACGAACTGACGAGTAGCCCGGTCCGGCATAATAACAATGAGAAAGGTAATCGGGGCATCATGGGTGAAGCGAGGTCTAAGTGTCCGATTTGTTCATCTTCTTCGATTCGCGAGAAGCCTTTCAAGTACATTTTTCACGGCTCAGAACTTCGTGGATGGAGTTGTACTCGGTGCGGGATCATCTTCCTTCATCCCCAGCCGAAGGCAGAGGAGTTGAAACAACTCTATTCAGCAGAATACTTTGAGAGAGGAGATTTTCGCTGTGGGCACGAAGAGGGATATTCTGCCCCCGCTACCCTAGAACGGATGGCTGACCCTGGGCTGTTGATCGAGATCAAAGCAATGACAACAGGCAGGAGGTTCCTCGAAATCGGATGCGCGGGGGGAGCATTTCTCAATGCTGCTCGAAAGCTTGGCTTTCAGGTACAAGGCGTCGAGTTGTCGGAGGATGCATGTCGTATCGCCGAGGAGACGTTCGGACTTCAGGTATTTGCGGGAGAGCTTGTGGATGCCCGCTTTCCGGATGGTTCGTTTGATGTGGTATACATGGGTGACGTCATCGAGCATCTTCCGGATCCGATTGCCACTCTCCGTGAGGTCAACCGCATACTAGACCCAAAGGGGATGCTCGTGATGGCCTTGCCTTCCCAAACAAACAGTCTCTATTCAAGGATCGGGTTTTTCGTGTATGGAATACTGGGGGAAAGTGCCACCGTAGCATTGCCGCCTTATCACCTTTTTGAATATCGACCTCGGAGTCTGCGTTTCCTTCTGCGATTGTGTGGCTTTGAAATCTCAAGGCTTGACCAGGGTATCATTCCTCCGAACCAGATCAATCTTCGCGGTCCCGCCGTCCAACGTCTTGGAAAGAAAGTGCTTCAGTATCCCAACTTCGTCCTGACTCGCATTCTTGGAGTTTGCGGTGACCGCATCACTGTGTTTGCATCATCTCAGGATTGATTAATTGAGGTTCGACAGGTTATTCGTCGTTGCCCAAATCATCTCTAGTGACGAATCGCAAGTTGCGTTAGCAGTACACCTGTCGAGAGTCTCTCCGATTGCTTTTGGGCATCAATGTTCCGTTAATAGTACACTATGTACAAGCGGCTCTGAGGCGTATTGCAGAGAGAAGAAGTGATGACATCACCGGAATATATAAGAATCCTCAAGCTCGACAAAATTGCCATGAAATCAAAGACACGGCTGGAGTTTCTCGAGGCCGTGAAAGCGCGTCTGCAATTTGCCAAGAACCTTGGGGTGGAGGGGAGCTTCCCCTATTTTGTGGAGCAAGCGTGGCAGATTTTCGGCGATGGTAAGTGATCCATCGGATCACCTCACAATTCCGTGACTCACGCACACTGCCATGGGCATTCTATTTGAACCTCGCCCATGTTTCCCCCCTATCACCCTTATAGTCATTGAGCTTGCCTTTGAGGGCGAGGTTCCTCCGCTCAAGCTCTGCCACCCGCTCGTCATAAGTCGCACGAAACGTTTTACTCGCTCTTGCCCCCTGTGCTTTGAACTTACTGATTCTCTTGTCGTTGTCCCTGATCTGACCTTCGGATTTCCTCTTAAGCGTCTGCCAGGCACTGGCGTATTGTCGCTGGACGCCTGTCTGACCTCCTGTGAGATCCTTTGTTTCCGCAGCAACACTTCTGTTTCCGTACGTCACCGTCTTTTCTTGGAGAGATGACGTCATGATTGCACCTGCGGCGACCGCCAGTATTGCAAGGGTCAACAGGCGCGTTGTTGGATTGAGTGTGTGCATTGCATGTGGCCTTGCCGGCAAAGGGTACATGGATGGTTACATTCCGGACAGTATTCACCGTCCTGCAAGCCGTGGGTCTGTTTGTTGCGCGGTACTCCCAGTGTGGCCTCCTGCATGGTTTGGAACCACAGTTCTTCGCGGGTTGTTCTCAACTATACAGAGGAATCTTTTCACTTGTAATCGATCGATGGATTGAAAGAGTAGCTAATCCCTTGGTTTGTTCATTTTCGGGAGTTTTGGCCATCCTTCTCAGAATGTGGCTGTGGACGGGCAACTACGCCGAACGTCTCAACGAGCGGATGAAAAACTTCGTGCAGACAATGCAGGAGTTCTTCTGGTTCTCGCTCCGTACCGCCAGGAGTTTTCGGTTCACCCGCCGCTATTGGACGGAAATCCTTGACCAGATGTACATCTGCGGGACGGAATCCGTGCCGATAGTCCTCGTCAGTTCCCTTGCAATCGGGTGTTTGTTGACCGTTGAAGTTGGCAACCAGCTTGAGGGATTCGGTGCAAAGCTCTTGACGGGACGGACGACTGCGCTCTCGGTCATTCGCGAGATGGGGCCGATTGTTACGGGTTTGATGCTTTCTGCGCGTGTCGGCGCGCGCAACGGGGCCGAACTCGGCGCGATGCGCATCTCCGAACAAATCGATGCACTGCGTGCGTTCGGGACCGACCCGATTGCGCTCCTTGTGATGCCGCGTCTGTTTGCCGCGCTGGTGATGTTCTTTCCTCTTACCGCCCTCAGCAATTTCGTCGGACTGGTCGGCGGCGGTTTTGTTGCACAACTTTATCATCATATCGATCCCGGGTACTACTGGAACTCGGCCCTGAATCAGCTGCTCGTGAAGGATTTTGTTGTCAGCGCGGTGAAACCATTCGCCTTCGCCATCATTATCACCCTCGTGAGCTGCTTCAACGGCTTCTCTGCGTCTGGCGGTACCGCGGGGGTTGGCCGATCCACCATCAAAGGCATTGTTGTCTCTTCCGGCCTGTTGCTGGTGGCCAACTTCTACATTTCCAAGCTCGTGCTTGAGAATATGAACTTCTAGTCGCGCATGATCGAATTCAAGGATGTCTTTCTGTCCTTTTCAGGACGTATGATCCTCAGCGGTATCTCGATGCAGATTCCCGATGGACGCATAACAGCAATTCTCGGCCCGTCGGGTTCCGGAAAGAGTACCATCATCAAGCTGATGCTCGGCCTCATACAGCCGACGTATGGCAATGTCTGTGTTGACGGCGTGGATATCAGCAGATTTTCCGAAGAGCAACTCTTTCCCATTCGGAGAACAATGGGGATCGTGTTTCAGGGCAATGCGCTCTTCGATTCGATGTCTGTCAGCGACAACATGGGCTTTTTTCTTCGCGAGAATCTGGATCTTCCCCCGGGTGAGATTGAACGACGAGTGCACGACCAACTACAGTTTGCCGGACTTGAATTACAGGCACATCAGTTGCCGGACAGCCTCTCGGGCGGGATGCGGAAACGTGTCGCCATCGGCCGCGCACCGATCTTCGAACCGAAGATGATCCTGTTCGACGAGCCGACAGCTGGGCTCGACCCTGTCAGCTCGAAAAAGATCCTCGATGTCATCAAGCAGCTCAATCAGGACAAACAGCTGGGAGCCGTGATGGTGACGCACGTGATCAGCGATGTCATCAGCGTCGCCGACACCGTCCTGGTGTTGTACCAGGGGAAATTGATCTTTCACGACACACCGGAGAAGATGCAGGAATGTGACCACCCGTTTGTGCAATCATTCCTGGCTGATCCCGAACAACTCTGACACTTCCGATCAAAGATCGCTATGACGGCAAACGTTGACACATCTCCAACCGGCGGCATAGGCTGGCGGAACCTCCGCACCGGGATCTTGTTTATCGCCGGCATTCTTCTCGCGGGGGCGCTTGGCCTCATCATCGGGAAGAACTCGAACCTGCTCACGCGCCACGACGCCGCCTACCTGTTTCTGAGCGACATCAGGGGGCTTTCGGAAGGGAACATGGTTGCAATCGCCGGGAAAAAGATCGGTGTTGTGCAGAGCATGGACTTCGCAGAACGGAACGACACTGCCGGAGTTGTTGTTACGCTGGATGTCGTGCATGACTACTTCCATTTGATTACAAAGGATTCCAGGGCGATCATCAGAGCCCTCGGGGTCCTCGGTGACAAATACGTCGATATCGCGGTAGGACATTCTGGTGAATTCCTGCAAGGCGGCGACTTTCTACCGGTTGTCGCAGAGCCGGGATTGGAGGAATTGACCGCATCGGCGCTCAAAACGATGAACACGATGCAGGATGTTACCGCCAAAATCAACAACGGGGAGGGAACCCTCGGCAAACTGATCACCTCGAGCCAACTCCACGACAGACTCCTGATATCAGCGGCTAACGTTGAATCCCTCACCACCGCGCTCACCCACGGCAATGGCCTGATGTCGCGTCTCATCTACGATCGCCAGATGACGCAGCATGCCTCTTCGCTCCTCGCGGATCTTTCAGACGTTTCCGGCTCGCTCAAAGAGGGCAAGGGAACACTCGGCAAACTCATCGTGGACGAATCGCTCTTCAACACACTGGATCTTGTGATACGCCGCGCTGATTCGCTCGTGGTACAATTGAGCAGCCCCGCCGGCAGCATTGGAAGATTCGCTCGCGACGACGCGTTCTACATACATCTTGATCACAGCATCATTTCCCTCGATTCCCTGCTGATGGACTTCCAGCGGAACCCGGGACGCTACGTGAGGGTGAGTGTTTTTTGAGGGTCTCTTGATTCCAGCGCTGGAACATATCTACGACCTAGAACAGAGTTCCGATCTGCTTTTGCCCCCGTCATTGACGTCACTGTACGGTCGTCTCAGTTTTCCCGCGCACACCGGACTTCCCTACGTCATCAGCAACTTTGTCAGCACGCTGGATGGCGTGGTGTCGGTGGACGTTCCCGGTCAGGCTGTCGGCGATGTCATTAGCGGCTTTAATCAGCAGGACTCTATGGTGATGGGACTCTTGCGGGCTGTGGCTGACGTTGTGATTGTGGGCGCAGGCACTCTCCGCGCTTCACCCTGTCATATCTGGACGGCCGAGTACATCTTCCCACCATGTGCCGACGACTACAGGGTGCTGAGAAATCGCATGGGAAGACCGTCATCGCCTCTCAACGTCATCGTCACGGGTCAGGGCAATGTCGATGTCTCCTTGCCGGTCTTTCGGTCTGACACGGTTTCTGTCCTGATTGTCACAACCGCGGCCGGCGCACGGCACATCAACACACTGCAGCTTCCGAAATCCGTTCAGGTCATTACGGGAGGCGGCGGCACCTCGCTGACTGCCCGGGGCATCCTCGGCGCCATTGCCGCTGCCAGTCCTTCGAGCAGGCTGATGTTGGTTGAAGGAGGCCCCCACCTCATGGGGAACTTTCTCGCGGAGCGTTGTCTGGACGAGTTGTTCCTCACGCTCGCTCCTCAGGTGGCCGGGCGGGACAAGTCTCACGAGCGGATGGGAATTGTGGCAGAGAGGCTTTTTGCACCCGAACACCCCGCCTGGGGAACACTTGTTTCGGTGAAGCGGGGTGGAAGTCATCTATTTCTTCGGTATGCATTTTCAGGACAGGAGAAAACCGGAGGAACCATCCCGGCGCCTGATCACGTGTCCAGCCCACCATCAATCAGTGGATAAACTGGGGAGGTCTGTCGATCTCCCGATGGGGCGCGCTCGCCGCTTCAGCAGGTTTCATCCCATCCATGTACTATGCGACATGCATCTTTTCGATTTCAGCAAGACTGAATTTGGTCAGCCGAATGACCCTTGCACTGTGTCGCTGTGCAGGAGGGACAGCCATTTGGGCTTGCTTTGCATTCTCGGCTTCAAGAATTGCCCATCCTGTATGCTCCCCATCCATGCATCCCCATTCGAAATGCGTGATGTAGCCCGTGGCAAGGACCTCTGCGATCGCCTTCTTGCAGTCTTCCTGTGTGTGCGGGGAAATAACAAGGAATCGATCCACGACCGCCTCCAAGTAGTTGTTGACCAAGAGCCTCTCTATGTTACTAAGAACCCTTTCTCCATAGAGATTGTTCCGGCTTGAATACCAATCAGCGCAAGCGCTGTGTACGTTTCGGGGGGATGAGTACACCTTTATACATGTCTTTCCGGAACGCGCTTCGGACTTCGAGATAGTTCTTGACGGCCGGGGCTACTATTCTTCGCGATATCCTCGGGGGTTTCCACTCACCATGGATCGGTGCGGAATTCGGAAGAAGGTGGTATTCTGGCAGTGAACGATTTGGTGATTTTGTTACTGCGATTGTAACAAACTGGATTGGTATTGTGTTAGTAAGGCTGACGGAAGTGGGGCAGGATTGTTCTTTCGTTCTTTTCCAGATCGGCGGATTTCAACACGGAGAAACCTAGCCACAATAACTCACTACTTTCCCCATTAGAAAGGCTGCAATGAAAAGATTGATTTCCGTTCTCGTCGTCCTTGGGGCTCTGCTTCTGGGAAGTCACACAGACAGTCTGACACAGCAACAAACCACGAAGGTCTACTGGATGTCAACTGTGGTCGTGCCTCTTGGCAAACTACCGGAATATCACGCCTTCGCTGAAAAGGAACTCATTCCTCTGCAGGAGAAACACGGGTATCACTATGTTGCTGGCTGGCAGACCATCATCGGCGATATTGAAGAAGTGATCACAGTTGCTGAGTTCGACAACATGGACGCGTATTTCAAAGCAAGGGTCAACCTGTTGGGTAGCGCCGAATGGAAACCAGTCTCGGCAAAGTTCGACGGGTTGTCGAAGAGTATCAGAACGAGGATGTTGTCTGCGGTTCCGTATATCAACAAAATGAAGTGACGTGTAGCTTACAATCATCTATCAATAGCGAGACTAACAGGAGAACGTATAATGAAAAAACTCTCAATATACATCGTACTGGTCCTTGTAGGACTGATGTTGATTGCTCCGACAAATGCCTCAGCTCAAAAGAAAGTAAAAAAAGAAGCGGTCCTTTGGGCTGCTGAAGATCTCAAATGGGAAGCGTTGCCAGGTGGACCTCCAGGCGTCATGTCGGTAACGTTGTGGGGCGATCAAACCAAGGGACCGTATGGTGGGTTGACGAAGTTCCCGGCAGGCTTCAAGGCACCACTGCACTACCACACCTACGATACGAAGATTGTAGTAGTCAAGGGAGCGTACACGTATAATGGCAAGGAATATGGCCCTGGCTCCTATGTCTTTGTCCCTGGTGGAAGCAAACATGAAAGCGGTGGTGTCGAGGATTCTGAGAGTATCTTCTTTATAGAACAGCCCGGCACATTTGACATCAAGCTCATCGAGCCGCCGATGGAGAAAAAATAGGAAACGAGAAGAGCCATAGCCCCCAGATGTGCGAATCTGGGGGCTTGCTTTTACCTCCCGGGTTGTGCACATAGACAAATTGTTTCTTGTTCCGTTCTCTCCATACGAAAGCGCGAGCCGATGCCCGGACCCCACTTGTTCTCCTCCCTGTGCAACCGGAACTCCGCGAGCAGTTCGCTTCCTTGCTTTGCGACCCCATTGGTCCGGTTTCTTCATAATAATCCACCCAATCGACACTCAATGCATGAGGGACTCCCTTCCATGGAGAATGCCCGGCCCACTGCAGCACGGTACCGGATGTCTTGCGCTCTTCTGGTGCTCCTTTGCTTCACCTCATTCGCCGGATTTGCCCAACGCAAATCCATCAAACAGTATGTTCATCAGGTCTGGACGACTGAGAACGGCCTCCCCCAGAATTCCGCTATCAGCTTTGCACAGACTCGTGACGGGTACATCTGGTTTGCGACCTACGAGGGGCTTGTCCGATTCGACGGCGTGGAGTTCAGGGTATTCGACAGAACGAACACGAAGGAGTTGCCCTCTTCCTGGTTTGTTCGCATTAAGGAAGACAGCGCCGGAGGACTCTGGGCGCGGCCGGCAGGATATGATCCGGGAGTTGTCCGCTATCACGACGGTTCGTTTACGTTGTACGACACATCGAACGGTCTCCCGAACAATCGCGTCAACTCTTGGGAGAACGACAAGCACGGTAGAATGTGGCTTGGCACGCCTGGCGGTCTCGTTGAGTTCAATGCCGGTAAATTCAGGACGTACACCGTCAGAGACGGCCTCCCCTCCGATACGGTGTCCGCACTCGGGCTTGACAGCAAAGGGAACCTTTGGATCAGCACAAGGCGCGGGTTGGCGCGGCTTGCCGGCGGAAAGATCGAAAGGATGACCGGCCGGAACGAATTCCCCGACACGACTTTCTTGAATGTGAACGGCCTCTCCAACTGCTATGAAGACCATCATGGTACGCTCTGGATGATTACACCAACTCATCTTCTCTCATACAGCGATGGAGTCGTTACGCGATACGAAAAGAAGGCGGTTTTGTCGAATCCTAATATCCAGGCCATACATGAAGACGCAAAGGGGACACTCTGGATCGCCACTGCCGGGGGGCTGAACTCCTTCGCTGGCGGGCGGTTCACCAGGTACGACATCTCAAAGGACCAGGAAGAGAACAACATTTTCCTGATACGGGAGGATCGCGAGGGAAGTCTCTGGCTGGCTACCCGAAAGGGCATCGCCCGTTTTGCCGATGGATCGTTCGAGCACTACGAACGTAAAGATGGGCTCACGGACAACGCTGTTTGGGATATCCTTATCGACCGGGAAGGGAGCATCTGGGTCGGCACCGACGGTGGGGGACTGGACCGGTTCCGCGACGAGAAGTTTGTCACCTATTCGTCGAGGGCGGGCCTCAGCTACGACATGGTACTAGCGGGCTTTGAGGATCGCGCGCGCGCCATCTGGATCGGGACTTCCTTCGGAGGACTGAACAGGCTCAAAGACGGTGTTGTCACCGTGTTTGACAACACACAGGGCCCCCCGTTCGGTAACGTCCGCGCACTCGGGGAGGACAAAGAAGGAACCCTCTGGATCGGGTGCGATCGCGGTTGCTTTACGCTCACGAATGGGATGCTCAGAATGCGCTCCCACATGATCGACGGAAAGCCGGATCTTCTGCCCTACGCGTTCCTTCTCACGAGGTCGGGTGAGTGGCTTATCGCCTTCCAACACAAGCTTCTCTCGCACACTGGCGGGAAGTTCACCACAGTCACATCCATTGGCGCAGAGCCCCTTCCACGGAATTATATCAGGGAGCTCTTCGAGGACAGTCGCGGGACAATTTGGATTTCTACGGATGACGGTCTCTAGTGGTACAGAAACGGAACACTTGAAAGTATTGGGTCCGGGCAGGGACTCACTGCGAAGTGGGTCGGGGGCTTCTATGAAGACCCGGAAGGTATTGTTTGGTGCGGTTCGGAAAACGCCGGACTCTTCCGTTTCAAAGATGGGAGGTTTTCCAATATTTCCCCGCGCCAGGGGTTGTTCGATTACGTTGTCTACACTATTTTCGAGGATGGGGCAGGATATTTCTGGATGTCCTCCAACAAGGGTGTGTCCCGCGTCAGTAAGAAAGAACTCAACGATGTTGCCGACGGGAAGGCGCAGTCCGTTCGCTGTACTTCCTACGGCACGGCGGATGGAATGGAGAGCCGGGAGTGCAACGGCGGCAATGCGCCTTCCGGGTTTCATTTGCGGGACGGCAGAATCTGCTTTGCGACAACGCGAGGTCTGACCGTGATCAACCCTGCGGACATCCGGGTCAACCCGGTCCCTCCGCCCGTGGTGATCGACGAGTTCCTCGTGGAAGGCGAGCGGCAGCCATCGATGGAATCCGTTCGCGTGCAAGCCGGATAAACGCGATTCGAATTTCACTATGCGGGGATCAGTTTCGCCGGCTCTAAAGAGGTCCGGTACAAATATCAGCTCGTGGGACTCGACGAGGGATGGATTGACGCGGGTTCCCGCCGCAATGCCTACTACACTCATCTCGATCCGGGAAAATACACGTTNNAACAGCGACGGCATCTGGAATGAGGAAGGAGCTTCGGCGAGTTTCGTGCTGGAGCCGCATTTCTATCAAACCGCCTGGTTCATCGGGCTCGTGATCTTCGCCTTCGTGACGGTGGGACCCTCGTTCTATTCCTTCCGGATGCGAAACATGAAGAAAAGAAAGGCGAAACTGGAAAAGCTCGTGCAGGAGAGGACCGGTGAGCTCCAGAAAACGGTCACCAACCTCAAAGAGACGCAAAANNGAAATCAAGAACCCGCTCAATTTTATCACCAATTTCGCCGTGCTGTCTCAGGATCTCACGAAAGACCTCCGTGAGGAGCTTGCCCAGGAGCGGGACCGCGTGGACAAGAAGCGGGCATCGGAGATAGAGGGGATTCTGAATGATCTCGATCAAAATGTCACCAAGATCAACGAGCATGGGCAACGGGCCGACAGCATCGTCAGGGGGATGCTCCTCCATTCCCGCGGCAAAGCGGGTGAACGGCAGCTGACCGATTTGAATGCTCTTCTCGCGGAATACACCAATCTTGCCTATCACGGGATGAGGGCGCAGGATAGCTCCTTTAATGTGAAGATCGAGACTGACTTTGACCCAACCGTTGGCAAGGTCAATGTGGTTCCCCAGGATCTGAGCCGGGCGTTTCTCAACATTGTGAACAACGCCTGCTATGCCGCCTACGATAAACGGAGGACCGTCGGAAACGGATTCAACCCGGTTGTCAGAGTCAGCGCCCACAATCTTGCCGACTGCGTCGAGATCCGGATTCGCGACAACGGCAACGGGATACCCCTGGCGATCCGTGAGAAAATTTTCAACCCATTTTTCACGACAGAACCCGCCGGTTCCGGGACGGGCCTCGGATTGTCCCTGTCCTACGACATCGTCACTCACGAACACAAAGGTGAAATCCGGATCGACACCAAAGAAGGGGAGTACACGGAGTTCATTATCGTGATACCGAGGGATCAAGTGAGGGAGGGGGTGGCCGTCGCATGAAAATCATGATCGTGGATGATGAGCGGGACGTCGAGATTTTGTTCCGGCAGCAATTCCGTAAAGAAGTGAAGGACGGCCGCGTTGAACTCTGCTACGCGTTCTCGGGGGAAGAAGCGCTGGAGTACCTTCAGACGAGAATTCCCACCGATGTGGTCTGCATTCTGTCTGACATCAACATGCCGGGGATCACCGGGCTGGATCTGCTGAAAGCAGTCAAGGAACGTTACCCCGAGATTCACGTCTCGATGATCACAGCGTACGGGGATGAGAACAATTTCCAGAGGGCGATGTCCACCGGTGCGGAGCACTACTTCACCAAACCGATCGACTTCGAGTTTATCAAGAAAGATGTGTTGAACATTCCCTAGAAGCTGGCCGAAAACCGCTCGGGGCCAGAGGCACCGAAAAGGATATCATGATGCTCCATAAGATTCTGGTGGTCGACGACGAGCCGGATCTCGAAGTCTTGATCCGGCAAAAATTCAGGAAGCAAATCCGAGAGAATGATCTCCATTTCGAATTCGCCAAGAACGGGGTCCATGCGCTCCAGAAACTGGAGGAGCACCGGGATATCACGGTCGTCCTCTCGGATATCAATATGCCGGAAATGGACGGCCTGACACTTCTGCAGCGGATCAACGAGAAAAACAACCCCTTGCTGAAGTCGGTAATAATTTCGGCGTACGGCGACATGGAGAACATCCGCACTGCCATGAACCGGGGGGCATTCGACTTCCTGACCAAACCGATCGACCTCAGCGACCTTGAATTGACGGTGCATCGCACCATGCGGCAGCTTGAAGTCACACGGCTTGCACTGAAGTCGCGCGACGATCTCCTTGCTGTCCAGCGCGACCTGGCGACGGCGACGCGCATTCAACAGTCACTGCTCCCTAAAACATTCCCCCCATTCCCGCATCGTCCCGAAATCGACCTGTACGCGGAGATGTTGACGGCAAAAGAAATCGGCGGCGATTTCTATGACTATTACTTTATCGACGAAGACCGTCTCGCCTTCGCCGTCGGAGATGTCTCGGGGAAAGGAATTCCAGCCGCGATCTATATGGCGGTGAGCCGGACGCTGTTAAAGGCGATTGCGAATCAGGTGGTCAACCCCGGGGAGGTCCTCCGGAAACTCAATACACTGCTTATCCCGGAGAGCGAGTCAGCCACGTTCGTGACGGTGTTCTTTGGCGTGTTGAATATTCGCACAGGTGAAATGCAGTTCTGCAACGGTGCACACAACTCACCGTATCTCCTAAAAACCTCGGGAGTGGTGGAGCAGCTTCCGCTTACGGACGGGTCGATACTGGGAAAGATTCCTCATATCGATTTCGAAACCAAGAGGCTTAAATTGGAGAAGGGGGACACGCTCTACCTTTATACTGACGGTGTAATCGAGGCGATGGATCCGGAGTTCACCCAGTATGAAGATGCCCGGCTGAAATCGTACCTGGAATCCACGAACGGGTCGGGCATCCGGGAGCTCATACAAGGGAATATTGCGGATCTGAAGAAGCACACCCGCGGCGCCAATCAGTCGGACGACATTACTCTCCTGGCGCTCCGGTATGCCGGCGCTGCATAAGGCAACACATCACATCAAAGTTTCCAGTAGAAATCTCTCTTGTTGCAGTAGAGTGTTATCAGCCAGAGACACGCAGTCCAGAGTAACCTCCACAGAACACCGTTGTACCCCGTCTTGTCGAGGAAGAACGAACTCCACGCACAGGCATGACCGTTCTGGTCATGACGTGGCTCCACCATTCCCGTCCACGCCGGCCCCTGCTCGGTAGTCAGCCGCGGCAACGGCGATGACAAACACCGTGGCTTGTCCCGAAAAATCTCGAAGATTCAGGAAAGAAGCAATGGAGCGATGCGGGGGCTTTCTTTTCATAGTTTCCGAGCCGTATATTACCAATCCGCAGAGGGCGAACAGTGTGTTTAGTGGGGAATCAACACTTATCTACGCATCAGAAGATCAATGAAACAGGAAAGGGCAGCCATGTTGACATTTGCGAGGATGAAACGGCACGCCGCGGTTGGATTCGTCGCGGGTAACTTCAATGCTTCAGTGCATCTGTTGACCGTCTGTTTCATGGCCCTTCAACTGCTTTCCGCAGGTTGTCCGTTGTCAGCCCTGTCTCAATCACAGAACCCCTGGAACGAAATGATCGGTTCCGCCTACACCGGGAACCGCTCGTATGCAATGCTTCAAAGGCTCTGCGATGAAGCAGGCGGAAGAGTGATGGGGACGCCGATTAACGAGAAAGCGATGGCCATTCTCATCCAGGAGTTGAAAAACATCGGTTATGAAGCCAAGAAAGAGTCATTCACCGCACCTGGCTGGATTCGCGGAAATGACGAAGTCACCATCATCGAGCCTGTATTTCTTCCGTTGCGCACCGTGGCGCTCGGCTACGTTGACCGGCATGCGGCTTTTGAAGCGCCGGTTGTCGACGCTGGCTTCGGATTTGACGATACTTACAAGACCATCAACGCCGCAGGAAACATCGTCCTGGTCACACAGGAATCTCCGCATGGGAAAACGCCTTTGCTGCGGTGCGAAGCTATCGACGTTGCCGCCCGACACAGCGCAAAGGGGATTCTGTTCACAAACGACCGCAATGGCACGATCACGTTGGAAGGTATGAGTAATTTTGAGGGGCGGCCAAGCGCTATTCCGGCGTACAGCCTTACCTTTGAAGAAGGAAAACGAATCGAACGGTTGCTCAAAGGAGGACAGCCTGTCCGCGTACACATGAAAACGGAATCCCGCTGCGCGCAGGTCAGCACAGCGAATATCGTCGCGGCGCTTCCGGGAGAAGTGAAAAAGAAAATCATCGTTGGAGCGCACTTTGATTCATGGGATATGGGTCAGGGGGCCATCGACAACGGCATAGGGACCGCAATTCTGTTTGATCTGGCAAGACTGTTGAAAGCGCACTATCCCCAAAACCACTATACGGTCGAATTCGTCTGGTTCAATGGAGAGGAACTGGGGCTCTGGGGGTCGAAGAATTATGTGGCGATGCATGCATCGGACGATATCGCGGCAATGATCAACATGGACATGACCGGTACACCGACCGGTTTCAATGCTATGGGAACCGACGAGTTTGTGCCGATCCTCAAGGATCTTGTCGCCAAGTTGAATGG
>PMMO01000150.1 GCA_003162215.1 Ignavibacteriota bacterium | reverse complement strand
TGCGCCTCATCGTTGCACCCGGCATCACCGCAGCCGTGGGAGATGAACTGGTGATTGAGGAACGTCTCGTCCTCAATAAGACCGGCGGTGCGACATTTCCGATCGAACCGCTCCCGCGTGCACGCCAGGCAATAGTGGAAGCGGGGGGTCTCATCGCGTACACAAGGAAGCGGATGCTCGATCGACAGGCCGTTTGACACACCCGGGGTATTTCAGTACATAAGATGAAGGTGGGAAAAGGTATTCATGGGACGAGCATTCACCACTATCGATGTCGGGTTGTTGAAGAAATACGACAAGCCCGGGCCGCGGTACACAAGCTACCCGACGGCACCGCTGTTTTCCCCGGCGTTCACCGCCGGCGATTTCCGGAATGANNGACACGCTCTGCTATTTCTGCGGGTGCACAATGCTCGTCACGCGCGATCGTAAGCGCATCGAGGAATACAACGGCTATCTGCAGAAGGAAATGGCGCTTGTCGCTCCGTTGATTGCTCCGCACCGGCGGGCAACACAACTGCACTGGGGCGGCGGAACGCCGACGCACCTCTCGCCCGATCAGATTGTCTCAATCGCGAAGGCGATCCGGTCAGCATTTCACGTCGCCCCCGACGCTGAAACAAGCGTCGAAGTCGACCCGAGGGAACTGGACCGGGAGCATCTTGAAGCGCTGCGGGAAGCCGGCTTCAACCGCATGAGTATGGGCATCCAGGATTTTGACCACCACGTTCAGGCGGCGGTGAACCGTGTCCAGCCGGCCGAGGTCTCCCACCAGGTGTACACGTGGGCGCGCGAACTCGGGTTCATGAGCATCAATGTCGATCTCATGTACGGGCTGCCGTTCCAGACGCTGAACTCGTTTGCGCAAACGATCCGTACAATCGTTGGGTATGATCCCAACCGGATTGCGGTGTTCAATTATGCGCATGTTCCCTGGCTCAAGCCTCATCAAAAACTCATCCGCACCGAAGATCTCCCGTCGCCGGAGCTAAAACTTGACATGCTCAAGATGACCATTGAGATGTTGACAGAGAGCGGATATGAATATATCGGAATGGATCACTTTGCGAAACCCGACGACGAACTCGCGCGTGCACGCACCGCGCGTACACTCTACAGGAACTTCCAGGGCTACTCCACACGGGCAGGCGCAGATCTGTACGGCTTTGGGATGTCCTCGATCAGCCATTTCCAGAACATCTATGCGCAGAACACCAAGAACCTTCCCGAATACTACAAGGCGCTTGACGCGGGACGTCATGCGACGCACGTCGGCTACCGCATGACAGATGACGATCACGTGCGAAAGTACGTGATCATGCGGTTGATGTGCGATCTCGAGCTGGACTTTGCATCTGTTGAACGCAGGTTTGGTATTACGTTCGGCGAAGAGTTTGCCGCCGCGCTCGAGCAGCTCAAACCGCTTGCGTCAGATGGATTGGTAGAGCTGTCGGAAACCGGAATCCGTATTGTTGGTCCCGGCCGTTTGTTGCTGCGTAACATTGCGATGTGCTTTGATGCATATCTGGAGCGGCTCACCCGCGAAAGGCCGATCTTCTCACGGACAGTGTAGCGGCTCAGCCTTCTTTCTTCCTTCTTTCTTCCTTGCTTCTTGCCTGTGCAGATGCGATATTAGCACAAAGACCTTCACTATGCTCTCCAGGTTTGTCACTCCAGCATTTCTTGTCCTCCTCCTCAGCGTCTGTTCGCTCTGCTCTCACGCCGATATCAAGAGAGTCTACGAAGATTGGCGATGGGTGCGGTTCGGCGCAGAATCCGGACTGCCGTCAGAACGGATTATTCAGATACTTGAGTCTCCCCAGGGAGAAGTCTGGGCGCGAACATCCCGTGGACTGGCCTGGTTCGATGAATTCCGGTGGCACGAAGTCCACATTCCCGGCATCAATTATGGTGACCAGGCAGTATACGGGGTCGAACCTGATTCAACGGGGATTCTCGTAATCCATCAGGGGAAGCTNNCATGTCGATCGAGATACCGTCCGGCGCGTCGACATCCGGACCCAAAGTCGATCGCTGGAAGTGCGCGGGGCCTACTGGTCAAAGCAGGGACGCGCCATTCAGAGTGATTCAGCGCTGTTCCTTGAATCCGGGGGAGAGCTCAAACTCTTCCCATCGCCCTACGACAAAATCAGTGGACCTGAGGCTCAACCGCGGTACTACAACAATTTCGTCCTCTGCACGCGAAATGCGTTATGGCTGACACTGCAGGGATCTCTCTATCGTTTCACCGGAAGCCGATGGAGTCCGGCGTTGTCCTCGCCGAGAGGGTTCATGCGTGTCAGCAGCTTTGAGGAAAATGATGCGGGGTATGGTGCAGCGGCTGTCGAGATGATAATGGGCAGAATTGATGTGTATTTCTGGGAACCGGGAGGCGCACTACACCCCTTTCCCAAGGAAGAGGGCGATCTGGTGCTCTCTCTTGATGTGTCTCCGAAAGGCGAAACCCTGATGTTGCTGAGTTCAGGGAAGTTGCGCCTGCACGAGCACGGCAACATCCAGACACTCCCCCCATTCCCGTCGCCGGTGAGCCACCCGCTTGCGGTACGCTTTCGACCGAACGGCGACTTGTGGGTGTGCACCGAACGTGGATTGTTTCTCTGTCGACTGGAATCGGAACGATGGACCACCTGGGAGATGGGGTCAACAGGCCGTTCGAACATCGTGAACTGCATGACTCAGGCCCGTGACGGCTCTTTCTGGATTGGCACGCGCGACGGTCTGTTTGTGAGGTCTCTCCAGGGAAAGACGCGCGCTATTCATACAATCGGAGGGCAGGTATTGGGCCGCGTCACGGCACTTGCCGAGGATCGGGAAGGGAATATCTGGATAGGAAGTGGCCTTTCCTTCGAGGGCGCGTACAGATGGGACGGGAGAAGCTGGCGTCACTTCGGACCCGCTGATGGTCTCACTGCCCGCCTCGTACACAAAATCGTCGTTACGCGAAGCGGACAACTATGGTTTCTTGGAATTGCCCCGGGATCTATCACGAAGGATCTCTCCGCGGAGCCGGGGGCCTTCCGCTACTCCGAAGGTACGTTTCATCGAACAAGCACGGCGGAAGGACTTCTAGATGGCCGTGTGTACGCACTGGTGGAGGACCGGAATGGTGCGCTCTGGTTCGGCACGCTCACCGGTCTGAGCAGGCTCTCTCACGGCTCATGGAAGTATTGGATGAGCCGCAGCGAGCTCGCGAGGTTCCAGGTATTCACACTTGCGGTGGATTCCACAAACCGGATTTGGCTGGGACAAACATGGGCTGGCGCGGGATGCATTGACAGTACAGGACTTGTCCGCTACTACACGGTTAATGACGGACTGGTCAGTAACCGTGTGTGGGACCTCCTTGTGGATGCAGAAGGTCGTCTCTGGCTTGCCACCTGGGAGGGTGTCGGGTGCTTCGATGGAAAGACATGGATGAGTTTTGACGTCCATACCGGGCTGGCGAACAGCGAGGTCTGGCCTATTCTCGTGAAGAATCACCGCATGTATGCAGGCACCCAGGGGAGCGGAGTAAGCATTCTTAATTTGGACCAATTGAATGCCGCTCCGCCGATGATCAACCTGGAATCGCCGCTTATCGACGAAAAACGCATTACGCTGTCATGGAGTGTGAATGCGTTTTGGGCTGATATTCCCCCGAATCAGATTGACACACGCTACCGTCTCGAAGGCCAGCCATGGTCTGTTTGGAGCCCGGCACGCACCATTGTGTTTAACCATCTTGGAGCCGGGGCATACAGGTTTGATGTAGAGCTGCACCCCGCTTCTCAACCGGGAGTGACCAGGTCCGGTAGTGTCAGCTTTACCATCCCTCCCCCTTTGTACCTTCGTCCGTCCGTCGCCATACCGATGGTGCTTCTGGGCCTGTTGGCGCTCGCGCTTACCGCCGCCATGTGGGAACGAAAACGTCGCTATGATCGATCCGTTCGCGAGAGCGAAGTCCGTTTTCGTGCCCAATATAGAAGTAATCCAATTCCGACTTTCACTTGGAAGCGCGCCGGCGACAGCTTTATCCTTGCTGATGTCAATGACGCTGGACTGGCGCTTGCACAGGGGCGCGTGGCGTCATGGGTCGGGAAGCCATTGCGCGAGCTTCTGCAGCATCGGCCACAATCCATTGCGTACATCGAGCAATGCTTTGCGGAGCAATCGGTGATCCGCGAGGAGATGGAATACAGTTTCGTAACGGACGCGCGGAATGTTGACTTTGTGGTCATCTACTCGTTTGTGTACCCTGACATGGTGTTGACGCATATTGATGATGTGACTGAACGAAAGCGTTCGGAACGCAGGATCCGCGAATCCCGGGAACAGCTTCGCGCACTTGCTGCACGGCTGGAATCGGTGCGGGAGGAGGAGAGGACCCAATTGTCCCGGGAAATCCATGACGAATTGGGACAATTGATGACCGGGCTAAAGATGGACCTTGCCTGGATTCGGAAGCGTATTCTTGAATTCGGTGGATACGCGGCCGATACCATGATGGGGCGTGTCCAGCAAATGAACGGATTGCTGGATGATTCCATCCAGACTGTGAGAAAGATCGCCGGCCAATTGCGTCCAGCGCTCCTCGATCAACTCGGTCTGATGCCAGCAATGGAATGGCAGGCAAAAGAATGGCAGTCGCGGACGGGCATCACATGCCAGATTGACATGTTGATCGAAGAACCGCACTTTTCGCATGAGCAAGCGACCGAGCTCTTTCGTGTTTTTCAGGAATTGCTGACGAATATTGCCCGGCATGCCGAAGCGACGAAAGTCACAGTTGTCCTCGACGAGGTTGAGAACGAAATGTATCTTGAAGTCCGTGACAACGGTCGCGGAATACGTGAGGAGGAGATCAACCGTCCTGTGTCACTCGGGATTCTCGGCATGGAAGAACGCGCGGCACGCATTGGAGGGCGGATTATCTTCACGGGGGAGCCCGGGAAGGGCACAACGGTACGCGTAACAATTCCCATTGAGCAGGTGACCCCATGATGCGCGTGCTCATCGCGGATGATCACCCGGTGGTACGCCGGGGCGTCCGGCAAACCCTGACTGATGAATTTCCCGAGTGCGAAATCGTGGAAGCATGCACCGCAGGCGAGCTGATGTCTCTCGTGCGTTCCGGCACCTGGAACGTGGTGATCCTCGACATTTCTCTTCCCGACAGGAACGGACTCGATGTTTTGAAAGAGCTTCAGGCTGACTATCCCCACCTACCCGTGGTGGTGTTGAGTATGCATCCGGAAGATCAATTCGCCGTCCGTATGATGAAGGCGGGTGCCTCTGCGTACGTCACGAAGGAGAGTGCGTCCGAAGATCTTACGCAAGCAGTCCGTCTTGCCCTCGCCCGCAGAAGATACATGAGCCCCGCATTGACGGAGCGATTGGCTTTGGAGGCAGTGCTCGAAGACGGCAGCAAAACCCTCGTACTCTCAGATCGCGAAATGCAGGTGCTTTGCCTGATTGCGGAAGGAAAGAATCTCACGGAGATATCCGAAGTGCTCATTCTGAGCGTCAAAACTATCAGCACATACCGGGCAAGACTCCTGGAAAAACTCAAAGTGAAGACGAACGCCGATCTGGTGCACTTTGCGATTTCGCATGGCTACGCACGAAAATAGCCCCTCCGTGTCAGAACATTCCTACACGCCCTTCCAATTATCCTACATGGGACTTCCGTTTTTCCTACACAAGAATCAGCATTTCAGGAATTGACCTCTACCGATTCTCAGCGTACATTGTGCCCACATTCGTTTCAGCGGGATGAAGGAGTAATTCGCAGATATCCGTCGGGGGGAGTATGCCTGAGATCGCAGGGTACTTTGGTATCCGGCCAAATACCAATAATTCGCTGATGGCCGTCAGGGCATCAGCGATTGCTACGTGGACCTGCAACGTTGTTGCGTGGGTTGGGCTCCTCGCGCATGTGCAGGAACCATTGTCCGTTATGCTGGCGGTAACCACGGGGTGGTGCGCACTCGAAGGTATGAGGTTGCGCTCTTTTCCTCTCGTGGTAGTCTCACTGGTGAATACGTGGTGGCTCCTTGCTTAGGGAGCTGACAGCGGTGGTCGGGCACGGCCATCCGCATGTTCGTGCCGGCCTCAGGCAGATCCTCCTTGAAGAAGGAAACGCAGCTGCCGTCGCTGAGGCCGAAAATGCCGACGAGATGAAGGCGCTGCTGAAGACCCATCAATGGAACGTGATCGTGATTGGAGACTCCTTTCCCGGGCCACCGCTTCAAGAACAGTTGGCGACCTTTCGGAGCATTGATCCATCTGTCCGGTATGTGGTGTTGAGTGGTTATCCTCATCCCGCTGTTACCGCCCTGCTGATGGAGTGCGGTGCTGATGCCGTTGTCATGGAAGAGAGAATTGACGACGACCTCATTGCAGCGGTACAAAGTGTGCGTCGGGGGGAGTACGTTTTCTGTCGGGGCCCCATGGAAGACAGTTCGCGGTTGGCGGCCGGAGTTGGGGAAGAACCGCCTGCGTCCGCACTGTCTTCCAAGGACCACAGGCATGCGAAATCCCGTCCCGGCCCTGCCGGCACCACCCTGGGCTTCTAACCATCCATTCCTTCCTGATCCTCCCGTGATGCTTTGCAGGTCATTCGATTTGCAAGTCATTCGATACACGATCGCGTTGCGGCTGACATTCCTCCGCCGTATCTTGTGTACCTCAGGATGATTCCACCATGGCCTATACACAACAGCAAGCCGCTGTTCTCCGCAACGTGCTGGACCGTCTGCAGGTACGGATCGGCATGCTGGAACAAACGCATCGAGTTGCTCTAGCTACCGTCGACACTTCGCTGCGAGGGAGTGCCCGCAACCTCCTGGCGTTTCTGGCGGTACGTGGACATGCGACGCCGATGATACGCCGACGGTTTGAGGCCCTCGGGCTGCAATTCCCGGATGCAGTACCCTCACACATCAATGCTGCAATGCAAAGAGCCAGAATCATTCTGGACTCTCTGGCAGGTTCTCTACCACTGAAGACATCACCTGCACTCCGCCCTGATTGCAGTGATGACGAACTGGAGCGCCGCACAGACGATCTGCTCGGCCCAATGCGAAAAGAACTCTCTTCGCACATCATGGTAACGCTTCCTGACGAAGCAATCACCGACGACAGATTGGTCAAGAACCTCCTGAGGGCGGGGATGACGGTTGCACGCATCAATTGCGCCCAGAATGACGGGAAACGCTGGCGAGCAATGATTGCCAATGTCCGCCGTGCAAGGCGTGAGACCGGCATGCCGTGCCGGATACTTATGGACCTCTCGGGTCCGAAACTGCGGACAGGGCACATGGTGCCGGGACCCCGGGTTGTTCACCTCCGTCCTCATCGTGACACCCTGGGTCGTCCAATGGCACCTGCAGTTGTCCTTCTCAGCTCCAGGTATGCCAGCCCGCAGAATGGGGGGTATGCGGTTATTCCCCTTCCGGCGCACTGGTTGAAGAGACTCAGAAAAAATGAGTGCATCACGTTCATTGAGGCAAGGGGGAAGAAGCGCACTTTTATCGTCGGGCGGAGTACATCCGGCGGCCGTTTGGCGGAAATTCACGAGACAGCCCACATGCAAACCGGGGTGCGACTGAAACACGTGGATCGGAACGGTGTGTGTCGCTTTGCGCGGGTTGGGAATCTTCCGCGTGCTGACGTGAGGATACCCCTTCATGCCGGGGATACGCTGCAGGTGCACAAAGATCCGCGACCGGGTGAACCGGCGCAGTATGATTCGCGTGGTGCACTTGTCCGTCCTGCCCACGTGTCCTGTACATTGCAGGATGTGTTTCGTTCTGTCAAACGAGGCGATCCTGTGGTGTTTGACAACGGTATCATCGAAGGGATTGTCCGAAAGACCGGTGCGAAGGAATTTCATGTCCGTATTGTCAGGACAGCGGGTGAGAATACCGCATTGCGCGCCGACAAGGGGATCAACCTGCCCCGCACGAAATTGCCCGCGGCGGCATTGACTGCGAAAGATAGGAAAGATCTCCGTTTTGCCGCGAGACACGCTGATCTCGTGAGTCTTTCGTTTGTGAGAACAGGTGCAGATGTGCACGCGCTGCAAGGAGAAGTTGCAAGGTTGGCAGGAAAGAAACCCGGGATCATCATCAAGATCGAAACGCGCGAGGCGGTGCAGCAACTCCCGGCAATATTCCTAGCCACCATGCGTTCGCGCCGGAGCGGCATTATGATGGCCCGGGGTGATCTGGCTGTGGAGGATGGCTGGGAGCAGCTTGCCGATCTCGAGGTGACCCTCATGGCGATGTGCCGCGCGGCGCAGATTCCGTTCTTTGTCGCCACACAGGTACTGGAGACGATGACCAAAAAGGCACTGCCGTCGAGGGCGGAGATCATCGATGCCGCGATCGCTTCACATGCACAGTGCGTGCTCTTGAACAAAGGGGTGCATATTGTTCCCACAGTGAGGATGCTGGGGAGAATCATGCATGCTGCCTCGAGAAGACGAGGAGACGGTCTTTGGGCCCTTCCCCGGTAATCTCCGAAAGCCCGGAAGACCGGCTGTTCACCTCTTCTTCAATTGATCCGCCACCGCCTTTGCCGCGGCTTCGATGGCAGTCGTATCGCCAAGATAGTAGTGCGTGATCGGTTTCAGCGAGTCATCGAGTTCGTACACGAGTGGCACTCCCGTCGGGATATTCAATTCCACGATCTCTGCTTCGGGGATGTTATCGAGATACTTCACCAGAGCACGAAGGCTGTTGCCGTGAGCTGCAATGAGTACGCGCTTGCCGCTCTTTACGGTGGGGGCAATCGTGTCGTGCCAGAGAGGAAGAAATCTTGCGACGGTGTCCTTGAGAGATTCCGTCAGCGGAAGATCTCCAGGGCGCAAGGCCGCATAGCGGGGATCTTTTCCCGGATAACGGGGATCATCTTCTGACAATGCGGGGGGCGGGACATCATAACTGCGCCGCCAGATCTTCACCTGGTCCATCCCGTGCTTCTCGGCAGTTTCCGCCTTGTTCAATCCCTGGAGTGCTCCATAATGCCGCTCATTCAGCCGCCACTGATTATGCACGGGAATGTACATTTCATTCAGCTCCTCCAGCGCGATCCAGAGTGTTTTGATGGCGCGGGAGAGGACGGAGGTGAAGGCAAGATCAAACACAAATCCTTCTTTCTTGAGCGTCTTGCCGGCTTCATGAGCTTCCACTATGCCCTTTTCGCTCAACCCGACATCCGTCCAACCTGTAAAGCGGTTCTCTTTGTTCCAGGTGCTCTCGCCGTGTCGCAAAAGAACGATCTTTTTCATTGTAACCGGTCCCTTGTCGTCGATGTGAAGGAAGTGATACCTCATGCAATTGCACTAACATACGAGATTTATACGGTTTCTGCAAAACGTGATGGGCGGAGAATTCCTTTGTAAATTCAAAGAATCTGCATATCTTACGTCCATTGAGGGCAAAGTGACCTCATCCCCCATGTTGAGGAACCCTGTCTATGCAAAAGATCGAAAGGCATATCATGGCAATGCTTCTCTGCCTCGGCGCACTCTTTGTGAGTTGTAGTCCAAAAGATGCCAAAGTCACCCGGCAGCCGTTTGGCGTCACCAAGGACGGTAAAAGTGTTGAACTCTTCACGCTCCGGAACAAAAATGGCATGGAGGCCCGGATTACGAATTACGGCGGGATCGTCGTCTCTCTTCTGGTTCCTGACCGCAACGGGAAGCCGGGCGACGTGGTGCTGGGGTATGACAAACTTGACGATTACATCGCCGACAATCCTTACTTCGGTGCTTTGATAGGACGATACGGGAACCGCATCGGCAATGCCCGTTTCACTCTTGACGGGGTGGAACACGTTCTGGCGGCCAACGACGGGCCAAACCATCTCCACGGAGGGTTAAAGGGATTCGACAAAGTGGTATGGGAAGCAGAAGAGGCGCCCGGAAAAGGCGGCTCCGCTTTGCACCTCAAGTATGTGAGTCCTGATGGGGAAGAGGGTTATCCCGGGACACTGCTGGTGAACGTACTCTATACGCTCACGGATGCCAACGAACTCAAGATTGAGTACAGCGCTGTCAGCGACAAACCGACTGTGGTGAATCTCACGCACCATTCGTATTTCAATCTTGCTGGAGAGGGGAGCGGCACCATTCTCGATCACATCCTCACGATTGATGCTGATAAATGCACGCCTGTCGGCCCCGGTTTGATTCCAACGGGAGAACTCAAGCCCGTCGAGGGCACGCCTCTTGATTTTCAGAAGCCCACCCGCATCGGCGAACGCATCGCCATGAATGACGAACAACTGAAGCTGGCAGGGGGCTACGATCACAACTGGGTTCTGAACAAATCCACGAACGCTCTCACGCTTGCTGCACGCGTGGAAGAACCGTCGAGCGGACGAATAATGGAAGTCCTGACGACGGAACCGGCCTTGCAGTTCTATTCAGGCAACTTCCTCAGCGGTAAGAATATTGGTAAGAAAGGTCATCCCTATGTTTACCGGTCAGGGTTCTGCCTTGAGACACAGCACTATCCCGATTCACCGAACAAGCCGGAATTCCCTTCAACGGTTCTGAATCCCGGAAAGAAATATTCCTCGATGACTGTTTACAGATTTATCCTTCAATAACCACCCCACCCAACATTCCGGAGAAATCGTGATGAAACTGCATTTCGGTGTTTTGGTCCTCATTCTGGGCCTTCTCTTCGGTACGACCGACGCGACCGCGCAAGTGAAGAAGAGCGACAAGGAGAAGAAGCAAAAAACAACAGCGACGAAGGGAAAAGAGACAAAGGCAACCAAAGAAAAGAGTGTGAAAAAGGAGACCAAGAAGGAGTCAAAGAAAGAATCGAAGAAAGAATCAAAGAAAGAATCGAAGAAGGAGGCTCCGGCTGAGAAGAAGCAAGTGAAAGAAAAGGAGAAAGCAGCGAAAGAGAAGGGTCCGAAGGAAAAAGGCGTGAAGAAGGAACGCGCGGCAAAGGAAGAAAAGAAGGTGACGAAGGAGAAGGCGCCCAAGAAAGAAGTCGCGCCCAAGGAAGAGAAGCAGACTGTCAAGCCACAGGAGAAGGGCAAGGAGACACCTGAATCCATGGGCGAGGAGAAAGACGAAGTTGTTGGGAAGACCGGAGACGGTAAGAGCGTGTTTGCCGGATCGCGCGGAGGGCATTACTACATTGGCGAGAATGGCAGCAAGACGTACGTGAAAGAATTCGAGGGGGCGAAGATCATTGGCAAGACGAAAGATGGCAGCCCCATCTACGAAGGTCCGCGGGGTGGGCACTATTATTACAATTCCAACGGCAACAAGACCTACGTGCCAAAAGACAAGTAGAAGAGCAGCGTTGCAGCGTGTGTACATGTCAAGAACGCCGCATCCCTCCCGCGGTTCGTTCCCCGTCCTTCATGTATCTTCACGACAGGTATCCTATGGGAAATCCGTTGTTTGCCAAGAAACCGCTTTCGTTGCTTCTGGAAGAGATGAAAGGAGAGAACCGCCTGCGCCGTGTGCTCGGTCCGGTCACCCTCACCAGTCTTGGTGTGGGTGCCATCATCGGTACAGGCATTTTCGTGCTGACCGGGGTTGGCGCGCACGACAAGGCCGGACCCGCACTGATCCTTTCCTTTGCGGCATCCGGGGTCGCGTGCATCTTTGCCGCCCTGTGCTATGCAGAGTTTGCCTCGATGGCACCCGTTGCGGGTTCGGCGTATACGTACGCCTATGCCACTCTCGGTGAATTGTTTGCCTGGATCATTGGGTGGGATCTGGTGCTGGAGTATGCAGTCGGTTCTGCAACAGTCGCCCACGGTTGGTCAGCGCACTTTCAGGATTTCCTGCGAAGTTTTGGACTCTCGATTCCCCGCGGGTTGTCAGCCGCCCCGTTTGATTTCAACCTGGAAACGGGTCATTTCCTGATGACCGGAGCCTATTTCGATCTCCCGGCAATCGTGATCACGGCGATCATCACCGCGATACTGGTGAAAGGAATCAAAGAGAGCGCGTCATTTAACGCGGGCATGGTTATCGTGAAGCTTGTCATCGTTCTCTTCGTGATCGGTGTTGGTGCTTTTCTGGTCGACCCCAAGAACTGGGAACCGTTTGCGCCGTATGGGTATACAGGCATAAGTTTCTTCGGCCATACACTGTTCGGGCAGACCGGAGCAAACGGAGCGCCGCTTGGCATGCTGGCTGGTGCGGCGATCATCTTCTTTGCGTACATCGGGTTCGACTCTGTGTCGACCCATGCAGAAGAAGCGCGACTCCCGAAGCGTGACGTTCCGATAGGCATCATTGCCTCGTTGATTATTTGTACCGTACTGTATATTGCTGTCTCTGCAATCGTGACAGGGATGGTGCGCTACGATCACATCGATATCAACGCACCCGTCGCGCAGGCGTTTGCGTCAAAAGGAATGCCCTGGGCCCAACGGTTGATTGATGTCGGCGCAGTGACGGGCATAACGTCGGTGCTGCTTGTGATGATGTTGAGTCAACCCCGCGTTCTTCTGGCCATGGCGCGCGACGGCATGGTGCCCCCGAGTTTCTTCGGCGCAGTGCATCCTAAATTCCGGACGCCATGGAAATCCACCATTCTCACAGGGTGTTTTGTGGGAACCATGGCCACGCTTCTTCCGCTTCGCATCCTTGCCGAATTGACCAACATCGGGACGTTGCTGGCGTTCGTCATCGTCTGCACTGCGGTACTGATCATGCGGAGGACCCACCCCGACGCTGAGCGGCCGTTCCGTGCACCCTGGGTGCCGTTCGTACCCATTGCCGGGATCGTGTGCTGCCTGGTGCTGATGTTTTCGCTTCCGGCGGAGAACTGGTGGCGCCTGATCGTCTGGCTGGGAATTGGTTTTGCGATCTATTTCGGTTATAGCCGGCGTCACAGCGTGATGGCACGCCTGAGGGCAGAGGGAAAAATTCCGGGGTGATGGAGGAGGGGTGAGCGGTTTTTGTGCAACGCAGATCGGGAAGGCAAACCGGTCTGCGTTGTGCGCTTTTATGGGCTTAGCCGAGACCGGAGCCGCGCAACAGGATCTGAGCGTCAGCAGGAGAAGAAAACTCGTGATTTTGCGCCGTTAGTCCAGCCACCGTGACGGATTTTCGGAATGTGTTGCGTTTGACAAAGGACCACGGGATGAATATCTGCTTGCGTTGCCAGCGGGGAGAGACGATGAGACCGGTAATGCGGGGATAGACAGGGCCAACGGCTGCGGTCAGATCAACGATGCGTCCGATGATTGACCCGTCTTCCGCGCGGACAACCAGGAGGGTGAGGATCTGTGAAAGAAAAAGGAAGTTCAGCGTGTCAACATTCATGCTGTCAAGCTACGCCTTCTCAAGTGGCAATGCAATAGGTCGGTCCATTTGCTACCCTTGGTAGAGCGCATACACTGTGAATAACCAGGGGATGATGCTTCCGTACCATGCCATTTGCGCACGACGTATCCATTGGAATTTCTGCGTTGCGATAGATGCTGTGCGGTGACACTGGTCTATAAGATCATCAAGGTACTCGTCGTCGGAGGTTGTCTTGACACGTTCCGCAAAGGTGTTGGTATCGACGGCAGAAATTGCGCCAAAGAAGACAATGGATCGGGCGGGGTGCGACGTGCGCGGGAGAGAGCTAAGAGAAAGGAAGAAGAGACCAAGCAGCAGACCTAGCGCCGCAAGAATAGCGAGGCCAACCACCCAGGTCGATACGCTGTTCTGGCGTGTCACCAGAGCAGCCAATACCGCAAGCATCGTAGTATTCATCCCCACAAGCGTGGCGACTTTAGTGTCTGCGGCGGCGTTTGTTTTGAGGAGACGTTCCATTGAAATTTCCATCAGTTTGATACGGTCACGTATTTCCATGATAACTCCCGCCAATGTAAAAAGTGCATTGTTGATGCGATAACCAGAAGGGCTTGACCCGGTATCCGGCTTTCCAATGTTACGGAGCAGTCAAAAGAGAAGCAATCCGTACTTTTTGGACTGGTTCGAATTGTGGTTAACGGTAGTTGACCTTTCCCTTTTTTTGGGCATATTATAAGATTGACTGACCCAAAGAATGAATGGATCGAACCAATGCACACATCCTTTGCTTCCCGCATGAACATCCTCCGGGCTTCCGACATCCGGGAAATCCTGAAAGTCACGCAGAACCCGGACATGATTTCCTTTGCCGGGGGGCTGCCGGCCCCGGAACTCTTCCCCAATATTGCGATCGGGGAGATCGCCAAAGAGATCCTGCAGACCCGCGCACGGACCGCGCTGCAGTATTCTCCCACTGAAGGATATCAGCCGCTGCGCGAACAGATCGCGGCACGGATGAACGCTCTCTGGTCAACGCGCCTCAACGCGGAAGAAATCCTTGTGACCACCGGTTCGCAACAGGGGCTGGACCTCCTCGCCAAGCTGTTTATCGACGAGGGGGATGCCGTGATCTGTGAAAGCCCCACATACCTCGGCGCTGTCATGGCGTTCAATGTCTTCAAGCCCCGGTGGGTCGAAATCGCGACTGACGACGACGGCATGGACCTCAAAGCGTTGGAACATGCACTGCACACTGCAAACCGGGTGAAGATGATGTATGTCGTGCCGAACTATCAGAATCCGACGGGGCGGACATGGTCGACCGAACGCCGCCGCGGATTGCTGGCTCTGGCACAACGCTTTACTGTGCCGATCATCGAAGACAACCCGTATGGCGAGTTGATATTTGAGGGTGACACTCCCCGGGCAATTCAGGCCATGGAAGAAGATGGCATCGTCATTTCACTCGGAACATTCTCCAAGATCTTCTGCCCGGGGCTTCGCATCGGATGGATTGCCGCGCGCAAGCCTTTCCTCGACAGACTTGTGGTTCTCAAACAGGCCGCCGACCTGCATACTTCAACGCTCGATCAAATGATCACTTCAGTGTACATGGAGACCCACGATCTGGAAAAGGACCTCATGCAGAAACGCGAGGTGTATCGTGCACGCAGAGATGCAATGGTATCGGCATTGGAGACGGAAATGCCTCCGGGTGTCAAGGTCACGCATCCGCAGGGAGGGCTCTTCCTCTGGCTGGAATTGCCGGAGGAGGTCGATGCGCGTCAGCTCCTGCGTGTTTCACTCGATAGGCGAGTGGCATTTGTTCCTGGCGACTCATTCTTCCCGACGACCCAGCGGAAGAACACATTGCGCCTGAACTTCTCCAACATGCCGGAGCACAGAATTGTCGAAGGTGTCCGACGTCTTGCAACAGCGATAAAAGAAATGATTGTACCTGCAGCGGCAATAAGCGATTAACCTCCCTCCTCACGGACGAACCTGCCTGTCTCCAGTTGTCGGCGGAGACAGGCGGATTCACACTGCCGCGTTCCCCCGTTGTGCCTTCCAGAGCTCTACGCCCAGTGCCAGCAGTACGGGCAGGTATTCGGCGATCAATGCGAGTGGATGCTGTTCCCAGAGCCCGGTAAGTTTGTACAGCACCACGGTGAAAACCGTCAGACTCGCTGTCGATGCGTAGATGATGCCCGGCACCGAACGCACCAGGGGCACGAAGAGCAACAGCCAGCATATGTACCACGGATGGACTACCGGTGAGAACAGCAGCAGCAGGAACACCGCGAGATACATTTTGTAGATGTGCTCCATCGAAATCCAGTAGAGTGCCAGAAGACTCACGGCAAGACACCCTGCGCAGACGAAGCGAGAGGGGAGGTTGTTGGACAAGAGTGCATCTATCGCTTCGAAGGCGATGCCATTGAACGTCCAATGCCTGCTGAAGTTCAGTAATCCCTCAAACGGGTTTGACGACGTCACATACGGCAGAAACTGCAGAACAAATGGAATGAACGGCACGACCAGAGTCAGCAGCCTTGCCGGAGTGTTCTTTTCGCGAAGCATGAATATCGGCACCAGAACAAGTCCTACCGGCTTGATTGCCATGCTCACGCCGAGCAGCAGCAACGCCAGGGTTCGCTTGTGTGCAAGGTGATAGGCTACGGCGAACGCGAGGAGGGGGAGTCCCAGTCCGTCAAGATGTGCATCATAGGCAAATTGCACGATCGGCAGTGGACAGAGAGCGTACAAAAGCGCGCTTGCACGTGGTACGCCCAGGGTGTGGGTGAGCCGCCACAGTGCCACGAATGTGAGCGTCTCTGCCAGCAAGAGGAACATCTTGAAACCCCATATGGCCTCTCCACTCAGCTTGAAACTCAAGTAGAAGATCCACTGACTGATTGGGAAATAGACGGACTTCATCTCCGGGTGATTCACCAAAGCTGGAAGGAGGTCCGACTTGAGAGAAGCGAGTTCAGGAGCGTTGGGAGGGTAGAGGTATGGATTCACTCCCGCCGCCTGCACCTTGCCATCCCAGAGATACCGGAAGACATCATCCGAACCCACCGGCGTGACGAAGAGGAATGTCGCACGGACCAGGAGTGCCACACCCAGGAGTACGAGAACAGTCTTCTCTGGCAGCTCGGCGTTCAGGACTTCTTTTGCCAGCCAAATGTACACGGCAGAGGAGAGGACAAACACTGCGGCATAGACCTCAATGCCGTAGGAAACCACAGCGTGGAGAGCAAGCACCATCGCGATGAGGATGGCTGCGGGGAGGAGTATTCTGGTGTTTGATGTGGTGGGCATGTGTGGAAAGAGTTGTGGGGTTCTTCCCTCAAAATACTTCCGTGGTTGGTCAAAAGCAAAAGATCGGGGGATGGGTATTTGAAATTCACCCTTTTTTTCCGCATCTTATAGACATCGGAGTGCGTGTGACCCTCACAACGGGCGAGTGCCACTCCAGTCCTGACCTCGGACACGTGGCCCCAGTCTGAGGTCTCTTTTTTTGCCTACGCACGGTGGTGAGGAGCGACGCCCATGCAGCTAAGGAACGACATCCGGAACATTGCCATTATCGCGCACGTCGACCACGGGAAGACGACGCTTGTGGATCACATGCTCCGCCAAACCGGGACGTTCCGGTCGAACCAGCAGCTCATCACCCGGGTCATGGACTCCAACGATCTGGAGCGGGAACGCGGTATCACCATTCTGGCCAAGAACACTTCCGTACACTACAACGGCATAAAAATCAACATCGTTGACACTCCCGGGCATGCCGACTTCGGCGGGGAAGTGGAACGCACGCTCACCATGGTCGAAGGGGTTCTCCTGCTGGTCGATGCGGCGGAAGGTCCGCTCCCCGGAACCAAATTCGTTCTCAATAAATCGCTGGATCTTCACCTCAAACCGATTGTCGTCATCAACAAGATTGATAGAAAAGATGCACGTGCGCATCAGGTACTGGACGAGGTGTTTGAACTCTTCCTCTCGCTCGGGGCGCATGATCAGCAGTTGGATTTTCCTACGATTTATTGTATTGCAAAACAAGGAATTGCTAAAAACGAAATGGATCAAGAAAGTACGAATCTTGAACCGCTCTTTGAAGCAATTATAAAGTATGTTCCATCGCCCCACGGCGATACGCAAGGACCGTTCCAGATGCTGGTAACAACCATCGATTACAACGACTATTTAGGCCGCCTTGGAATTGGAAGGGTTTCGCGCGGCAAGATTCGGCTCGGTTCTCCGATGAAAATTGTTCATCGCGACGGTATGGTTGATGATGCACGGGTAACAAAAATTTATACTTTTCAAGGCTTGAAACGAATTGAAGTTGATGAAGCAGGTACGGGCGAAATTATAGCAGTTGCGGGTATGGAAGACGTCGATATCGGCGAAACGATCGCGGACGCTGCCGACCCAACACCGCTCCCGTTTGTNNCGCGTCGAAGGCACAGACTCAGCTGAAGCGTTCCTGGTCTCCGGACGGGGCGAACTACATCTTGGAATCTTGATCGAAACCATGCGGCGTGAAGGATATGAATTCCAGGTCTCACGTCCTGAAGTAATCCTTAAACGCATTTCAGATGTCGTTTGCGAACCGATCGAGCATGTCAT
>PMMO01000104.1 GCA_003162215.1 Ignavibacteriota bacterium | reverse complement strand
GAGCCCACGCGCTCCAGTTCGCCGGTCTCCAGTACGCGCAGCAGCTTGGCCTGCTGGCGCAGGGGCACGTTGGCGATTTCATCCAGGAAAAGTGTCCCGCCATTGGCAACCTCCACGAGACCTTGCTTCGATGCGAAGGCATTCGTGAAGGCCCCCTTTTCGTGTCCGAAGAGTTCGCTCTCGAGAAGTGCATCAGGAATGGAGGCACAGTTCACGGCAACGAACGGACGGTTATTGCGGGAGCTGCGCCGGTGGATCAAGTTTGCAATCAACTCCTTGCCTGTGCCGCTCGCACCCTGTATGAGAATAAAAGACTCGCTTTCGGCGAAGCGTGTGGCGTTATCGACAAGACGCACGAAGGCCGGGCTCTGCCCGACAAGTTCGTTGCTCCCCGCCTTCCGCGTCAACTCGCTCTTCATCAACTTGTTATCGATGAAAAGCTGACGTCGTTCGATAGCTCTGTGGACAGTATTGAAGATCTCCTCGATATCGTACGGTTTCGCCAGGAAGTCGTACGCGCCGAGCTTGATCGTCTCGATCGCCGTCTTGATGTCGGCGTAGTTGGTGAGAATGATGACTTGCGTTGTAGGGGAGTATTCCTGGACGAACTTGAGGACGTCGATGCCGGTGACTCGCGGCATGCGGATGTCCAGGAGGATGACATCGTAGACTTTTGCCTGAATGCGGTTGATAGCTTCGCCGCCATCGGCAGCGACATCCACCGCATACTCACTTGCATCGCTCAGTTCCGCTTCGAGCAACTGCCGGAGCGGCTCTTCGTCGTCTACGACAAGCAGGTTGTACTTCTTTGCCATAACAGGACCGTGCGTCCGACCCGCACCCCGGCCGGTGCCGGCGCCTATTCGCTGAGCACGCGCTCAATCGTTGTGAGCAGATCCACCAGGTCGTATGGTTTGCTGACGAAATCATCGGCGCCCAACTTCTTGGACTCGATGGCATTCTTTAGATCTGCAAATCCGGTGAGCATCACGACCTTGGTCTTCCCATGCTGCTCTTTGATGTGCTTAAGCACTTCGAATCCGTTCATCCGGGGCATCTTGATGTCCAGGAGCACCAGATCGAAAGATGCCTCACCCATTTCCTTGATGGCATCATCTCCATCCGGAGCAGTGCGCACTTCGTATCCCTCGTTGACCAGCTCACTGCTAAGGACGGTGCGCAGAGAATCTTCATCGTCAACGACAAGGATCGAACGTTTCTTGGCCATCAGAGCGCTCTCCAGCGTGTTAGTGAAGTTCCGGCCCACGCTGCCCCGCTGACGCTACCATTCAGGGACCGGGATTGCGCAGAAGTATACCCAAAGTTGTGAACAAAATCAACAAGTTGCAACTCTCCCCCTATTGTGCTATTTTGACATTACGATGGACCCCACCAAACCGATTAATCTGCTGTTTGTGGACGATGATGCGGCCTATATGGCCATTGCCCGTCATCTTCTCACCAAATATCAGGGCTCGCGTTTCCAGGTGACCTGGAAACAGGATGCTGCCTCTTCCCTGGTCTATCTGGCAGGAAGCCCTGAAATCGACCTCATTGTGATAGATTACTTCCTCCCGGATTTGAATGGACTGCAGCTCGTTCAGCAAATCCGTGAGCGAAAAATCGACGTCCCGATCGTCTTTCTCACATCCAATCGCGATTTCCGCCTCGCTATTGAGGTTATGAAATACGGAGTGGAAGACTATCTTATCAAGGATGAAGCGGTGGATTCGGTCCTCCCCAGAAGCATTTTGAATATCGTCGAGCGGGTTCGCCTGAAACGGCGAATCGCCGAAGAACAGAAGGCTGATCTGATTGCCCGAAAGCGAACGGATGCCATCAAAGAGCTGGTCGTAACGGTATGCCATGAGTTCAACAATCCTCTCGCTGCCATCAAGATCAGCACGGACATCCTCTTGCGCCAGACCCTCAACGAAGATGAGACACGACTTGTGCATGCTATCGATGAAAATATCAATCTGGTCGAAAAGGAAATTTCGCGGCTTCGTGATACGAATTTTGAGCGTCTGGATTTTCCGGCGGGCTGAAAGCCGGTCTTGATTGTAAAGGGGATCTTCGCTATATTGTTCATTCAGAAACTGAATCTGACCGGCAAATGCCGGATTTTACAGAAACCGATGTGTCACTGGAACCAGTGAAACGGACACCTTATACCGACCGAAAGCTGTTTGCAGAAAAAAACACAGCCCCTCAATCCCGCCCCACGGCGGGATTCTTTTTTCACAAGAGGTGGATGTGAGCATGCGTGTACGCGATATAGAGCACGTGCTGGAAGAATGGGCCCCGCGAACCGCGGCGTGGGAAGAAGACAACGTCGGCATCCAATGCGGCAATCCCACTATGGTTGTCCGGGGGATTCTGATCTGCCTTGACATCACGGAGGACGTCGTTCGTGACGCCCTCCGCCGCCGTTCAAACCTGATCGTCAGCCATCACCCCCTTCTCTACCGTCCCCTCGCATCTGTGACTCCTGCAACGCACACCGGTCGCACAATCACCGTACTCATACAGAACGAGATCGCCGCAATCGCAGCGCACACCAACCTGGATGCCGCACCCGAAGGGACGAGCTACGCTCTTGCCAGAGTGTTGGGTGTTCGCCATCCGGAGCCGCTCGACCGGTCCTTGCGGCTGCTGGTGAAACTGGTGACATTCGTGCCCACAGCGGATGTGGATCGTGTCGCCCGGGCGATGACAAATGCCGGGGCAGGAGTCATTGGCAACTATACGCAGTGCTCATTTCGCAGTGAGGGAACAGGAACCTTTCAGGGGAATGCCGATTCCTCTCCGGCCATCGGGCACAGGGACATTGTAGAACGCGTCACCGAAGTACGGCTGGAAATGATTGTCGACCGTGATCGGCTTCCTGTTGTAGTCGATGCCATGCGGAGCGCACATCCGTATGAAGAGGTTGCCTACGACGTCTACCCGATTGAGAATGCACACCAGCGGTTTGGCATGGGAGCCATTGGCGATCTCGCCCGCCCCACAACCCTGGCTGCATTCCTCCGACGTGTCCGGAGTACCCTGGGCACCGGTTCGCTCCGGTTCACCGGTGATCCTCACCAGCACGTTGTTCGCGTTGCCGTGTGTGGAGGGAGCGGAAGCAAACTTATTGAACACGCCATCGCCCGGCTGGCAGATGTGTTTGTTACCGCGGATGTGTCATTCCATCGTTTCCAGGATGCCGTGGGGCGCATTGCGCTCGTCGACGCCGGGCATCACGAAACCGAATACCCTGTACTTACACCCCTTGCCGGGAAGATCCGGGAGGCCTGCCGGACGCGGGGAGCACGAACCCCTGTTGCCGTCAGTGCGGTACGCACCAATCCCATCGCTTATGTCTAGCATAGTCTGAGGAGCCATCGTTGAAAACCAAGTTACAGCAGCTGTACGCCCTTCAACTCGTGGATTCACATCTTGATGAGCTGCAAGAACTCAAAGGGGATCTGCCGGGCGAAGTGCAAGCACTGGAAGAACAACTCGCCACGCTCGGCACCGAGCGGACAGGTCATGAACGGCGTATGAAGCAGTCGTTTTCCCAACGCGACGACGCCGACGCACACATCGTCTCGCTGAAGGAGCGACTTGAAAAATACAAGAAACAGCAGTTCGCGGTACGGACGAACAGGGAGTATGATGCCCTGACCCGCGAGATGGATACAGCGGCCGAATCCATCACCAGGCTCGAAAAAGAGATGGAGCAACTCGAGGCGACCGCGACGATTGCCCGCACACAGACGGAAGAAACTGCAATCAAGATTGCAGAACTTGAGAAGCTGCTGGCGGAGAAGCGCGCTGCCCTGGCAGAGGTCTCCAAGACCACTGAAGACGAAGAGCTCCGCTTCACGCACGAACGCGAAAAGCTCGTCGCACGCATTGCCAAACCCGACCTCGCAGCCTATGAACGCATCAGGAAAGCAAAGCGTGGTACGGCCGTTGTTCCGGTGAGACGCCAAGCCTGTGGTGGATGCCATAATCGTGTGCCTCCACAAAAGCTTCTCGAGCTCCGGAAAAATGACCGGATCTATACCTGCGAGCGGTGCGGACGCATCATTGTGTCTGACGAGATCGCTCAAATCAATGTCGACGTCGTATGACGTTGTATGCAGCAACAGATGGGGCTTCGCGCGGGAATCCCGGCGAGAGTGGTGTGGGTGTGATCGTGCGCGATGAGTCGGGTCGCGAGGTGTTGTCAATCTCGGGATATCTCGGCACTGCAACAAACAATGTTGCGGAATACACCGCGCTCGTTCTTCTCTTACGCGAGATACACAACATCCCCTGCACACGGCTTGTCGTGCAGTCTGATAGCGAGCTGCTGGTGCGACAGGTGAACGGGAAATACAAAGTGAAGAATCCCGCTCTGAAACGGAAATTTGACGAGGTGCAGCAGCTACGCGCAGCGTTGCCCTTCGCCCTCGAATTGCACTATGTCTCCCGGACACAGAACGCCGAAGCTGACCGGCTGGCGAACCGGGGCATAGATGAAAAAAAGAGTTTGTATTAATTCACGTATACCAATAACGCAGCAGGTCGGGCAGCCGCGTCCCGCTATTGGCGGGATGAGGAAAGTCCGAACTCCATAGAGCACGGTGCCCCGCGAATAACGGGGACCTCTCGGGGCCCAAGTCCCGGGGGATGGAAAGTGTCACAGAAAACATACCGCCCCGCGGGCGCCGCTTCGCGGCGCCGTGTCGCGGGGTAAGGGTGCAAAGGCGAGGTAAGAGCTCACCGCCCCGCCAGCAATGACGGGGGCACGAAAAACCCCACCCGGAGCAAGACC
>PMMO01000191.1:2054-2713 GCA_003162215.1 Ignavibacteriota bacterium | reverse complement strand
TACCCATCTCGATGAAATCTTCGTACGCCCAACTGCTTGATCCGCACGAGTGCATCATCACGGGAATGCCGAAGTGTTTGGCGAGATCGACGAATGGCTGATGTCGCGGCCGGATGTGCTTTCGAAAGAGCGCTCGACTAATGAGCGGCGCACGTTGTGTGCCGAGATCCTCACCCAACCACAGAAGGTCGATCTCACCGTGGGCAGCTTCGAGGGCCCGCTCGAGCATCTTCAGCTGCACTTCATTCTTCCGGTCCATGAACCTGAGGCAGGCCGGTTCATCAGACATCAGATCCACGAGCACCTGCTCCACGGAGCGGATCATGCCGGCGGTATTGATCATGTCTCCTGCACCCGGATTGCCCACCATAAGATAATAGTGCCGGTAGGTCGTGCAGAGATCCCGGACGGCATTGTAGTCGAAGTCGTCGGGGGATGGCATGGGCCAGGCCTCGACTGCCTCAAGATCGGCATCGCGCAGAGGGAAGTCGCAAAAGTCCCAGTAGCCGCCATCGCCGTGCTCAACCCAGCGTGTGTGAATACCCCAGAGGTCGATCTTCCGGCCGGGTAAGGGTTGATGGAGTTGCGGACCAATGTACGGGGGGATAATTTCGAAAAAATCCACTTCAAGGTTCTTGCGCAGGCCCTCGTCGTCGTCG
>PMMO01000191.1:0-2036 GCA_003162215.1 Ignavibacteriota bacterium | reverse complement strand
ACATTGCGCGCCAGAACATCTTGCAGTTCAAGTTTCAGGGCGACGAAATCGAATAGTATCAATGAGTTCCTGGTTCATGAGCATGCCTGATTCTAAGCAAAGGTACGGAGCATGCCGCAGAAACACAAGGGGGCGAACGCAAGGCGGGGTTTGACCCGCCCTATCCTGCTATTCGACCTCCCCTCCGAGTCGAGACTTTTCCTTTGTGTAACCCGGAGGGACCTCGAATGCCGACACGGGAAAAGATCCTGCCTGGATCTTTCTCATCCTCTCCGAATGGCCCGTCCCAGTCGTTTCAATGGGGAATCCATCGATCTTCTCAAAAGATGCGAAGGCGTTCCCACCCGCACGCATCGACGTCAAAAAAGCAGCAAATCGCTGAAAGTCCTTCCGCATCGATGCGAAGTTCGGGACATCTTTGGATGCCCAGACCGTCTCTTCCTCTTTCCCGTTTCGCTTGATGGTGTAGCCGGTGCATTGGTATCCGTCGATAACCTTGTGCTCTCCGGTCGGCACAATTTCCATCTTCACCTCTTCACGTTGGCCGGTCATCGCCGCTATCCGTTCCTCCATCATCTTTCGCTTTTCGGGCGGCATACCTTCCATCCGTTTCTTCATTGCATCTACGGCCTTGGAGCGACCCTGCTTCATTTGCGTTTCCATCTGCGCAAAGGTCATCTCCCTGTAGGTCTTTTCCGCCGGAGAGGTAGTGATAAACATTTCCTTGTCCAGCCGCATAATGCTGATGTGTCCATCCTTCCCCTCCGACTTGAACATACCCGGCATGTAGATACTCTTTTCCACTTTTGTTTCATCAGTCCCATGCAGGATCTCGAACGACAGGCCCTGCGCCAGGGCGCTGACTGCAATGAAGGGAACCAACAGACCGCCCAGCATTCCCCGAATAGTTGATTTTGTCATACTATGTCTCCCGAAGATTATGATGACAGCCTGAGTCAGTGATTTCCGTACGATTGTCCCACTAATACAACCAATGCGCCGGCAAAAGAGTTCGCCTNNTTCAATATGACAATTGTACAATCTCTTGGACATGCGATGATTACTGATCTCCGTCAGCTCCTGAACATTAGCGGGAAGGTCTCCTCCCGCCTGCAATTTGGGGTGCGTATTGAGCAAGGCCTTTCCTCTCACACAATTGACCGCGTGAAAGACGTGCTGGGTATTCCGGATCTCCAACTGTCAGCTGCTCTTGGAATCAGCGCCAAGACCATGAGCCGTCTCCGCCAGGGCAAGCGCCGTCTGCCACTTCCGGTAGGCGACAGGCTCTATCGTCTTGCGCACATCTTCGCCCTCGCCCAGGACGTTCTGGAGGATCCTGCGCGTGCGCGCGAGTGGATCCAAACGCCACAAATCGGTCTTAACAACCGCATCCCATTTGAGGTAATGGTGACGGAAGCCGGGGCGCGTGAGGTCGAGGATGTACTGACCCGCATCGAGTACGGCGTGCTGGCATGACTATCGCGTGGCGCCTCGTCAAGTGGACGCATCGGCGTTCGGCCTTTGATGGTGAGGGGGCAAGAATGGCCGGGGGGAGATGGAATCTTCCGGGAAGCACAGTCGTATATGCCTCGGGAAGCCTTGCGCTTGCTGCCCTGGAGACGTTCGTTCACATCGGACGTGCTGCAATGGAGTTGAGGTTCGCTGCGATCCGGGTTGTTATTCCTGAGGATGTGAAAATAGAACAAGTTACGATTCAAGACCTGCCGCCGCGATGGCGAAGCGAACCTCCTCTACGGGACACAATGCAGATGGGAACCAATTGGGCGCAGCAACTGCGAAGCCCGATCTTGCGAGCCCCCTCGGTGATCATTCCTCAAGAACACAACCTCATCTTGAATCCCTCTCACAAGGATTTCCAGAGGCTCACCATCGGGGCCCCGGACCCTTTCACCTTCGATCCCCGGCTGTGGAAGTGATTCGTAAGTCTGGTTTGTGTGACTTATCAGCCATGTCAGGCTTGTCCGATTCAAAGAGGTCCGATTCAAAGAGGTCTATTGTAGCTCGATAGAAATGTC
>PMMO01000113.1 GCA_003162215.1 Ignavibacteriota bacterium | reverse complement strand
GAAACATGCGGGACGAGATCCGTGCGATCCTTACAAATAAGGAAGTGATTGCAATCGATCAAGACCCGCTCGGCAAACAAGGATACAGGTTCATGGAACATCCAAGCAAGGAGATTTGGGTAAAGGAATTGTCCAACGGCGAATGGGCAGTATGCTTTTTCAATTCGGGCGATGAAACATTTCAAATGAGGGTGAACTGGGCACACCTGCCGTTTCTCAAAGGAACATTTCACATACGTGATCTTTGGCAAAAGAAAATTACCGGTAAAACGGATCGTAATTTTTCCGCCGACATACCGTCACACGATGTAGTATTACTGAAATTAAGTCCAACAAAATAGTTCAAGGGCATCTGTAACAACTCACGTTAACCGATTTCCACGAACGGCCGGTAGTAGCCCAGGTGCTTGATATACACGTGTGCGAATCTTCCAACAAAACGCACGTGTACTCACCCGCGAAGCCTGAGGCGAGTGTGCAGGAGCAGGTTGTGAACAGCATTCTGGAAAGAGTTTTTGCAGGCTTGACGGAAAAGCTTGTGATGCGCGCCTTGTCATCTGCCACGGTGTCTGCCGACGAACTGGCGAGAATCAAGAAACTCATCAAGGACAAAGAGCAGGAGTCGCGGCGATGAGGTTGGAAATTGTCATTGTTTCGATTTGCCTGCTCGGCATGCTCGCCCTTGACGCGCGCGCCTTGAATCTTGAGGGGCAGGGCGATACGGTGCGTACGCCGTCACACAAGCATGTGAGAATCTACAACGCCGTTCGCCTCACCGGAGAGAAGCCGGCCATCGATGGCGCGCTCGACGACGTCTGCTGGAAATCGGGGGAATGGGCAGGCGATTTCACTCAATGGATACCCAGGGAGGGGGCAAACCCCTCGCAGCCGACGCAAGTGAAAATCCTCTACGACGATAAGAACATCTACGTCGCCATTCGGGCCTTCGACAATGAACCCGAGAAGATCATCCGCAAACTTGGGAGACGCGACGAGTTTGCCGGCGACATGGTGGGCGTAAACTTCGACAGTTATCACGATCACCGNNTGTCACCGCGGCAGGACAGAAGATTGATCTGATCCTCATGAATCCTTCGAATACCGATTTCAACTGGAATGCCGTCTGGTACGTGAAAACCGGGATGGAAGACTCCGCCTGGACAGCGGAGTTTGAGATCCCCCTGAGCCAACTCCGCTATAGCGGCGACGACGAACAGGTGTGGGGCCTGCACTGCTGGCGCTGGATCGATCGTTTGCAGGAGGAGAGCGATTGGGAGCCGCAATCTTCAGAGGGACCGGGGATCCTTTACCTCTTCGGCGAAATTCACGGCATCCGTGGTTTGCCGAAATTGCGGCGCGTTGAGATACTTCCGTACACGCTCGGAAAACTCAAGGAATTCAAGACAGAGCCCGAAAATCCGTTCGCCGACAAAGGCAGAAGCTGGCTGGGAAATGCGGGAGTGGACGCCAAGATCGGTCTCTCGAGCAATTTTACAGCCGATCTCACGGTCAATCCTGATTTTGGCCAGGTGGAATCAGACCCCTCGGTGATGAACCTTTCCGCATTCGAGACTTTCTACGAGGAAAAGCGGCCCTTCTTCCTCGAAGGGAGAAACATTTTCAGCTTTGATTTTGACAACACGAACATGTTCTATAGCCGTCGCATCGGCCATGCTCCCTCGTACACTCCCGACGTGAACGACAACGAGTACGTGAAAAATCCGGACAATACGACAATCCTAAGCGCTCTGAAGATCAGCGGCAAGACCGCGGGCGGACTCTCCGTCGGAGTCCTCCAGAGCATCACAAACCGGGAGCTGGCAACACTGCGCGGCCCGGGCACAACACGGGACGTCGCCGTTGAACCATTGACCAGTTATGCGATAGGACGCATCCAACAGGATTTCGAAGAGGGGAACAGCACACTGGGTGGAATTGTCACCTCGACCAATCGCTTCATCAGTGATCCTCAACTCAACTTCATGAACCGTAGTGCCTATACAGGAGGGCTCGATCTCCTGCACCAATGGAATGACAAGGAGTTCTATGTCGTTGCTAAAATCGTTGGGAGCACAATCACGGGCAGTGCCGATGCAATAGGGGCACTCCAGAGTTCCTCGGCACGGTACTACCAGCGGCCAGACGCATCCTATCTTCGCTACGACAGCACACGCACGCAGCTCTCCGGTTATGGCGGGAGTGTAAAAGTAGGAAAGGGCAGCAAGGGCTTCTGGCGCTATTCCACGGCACTCAATTGGCGATCCCCCGGCCTTGATCTCAATGACCTCGGATTTATGCAGACAGCCGACGTTATCAAGCTGGAGAATTCGGTCTCCTATTTTGTGAACCAGCCTGTTGGCATTTTCAGAACGTATTCGATCGGACTCAGCCAGACCAGCACAGGGGATTTCGGGATACGGTACCTTTCATCCTCTTTCAGCACGAACGTGTATCTCGAATTCTTGAACAAGTGGGCATTCTCCACATCATTGAGCTGTACTCCACAATCCCTGGACACCCGCATTTTGCGCGGAGGGAATGGCATGCTGGTGCCGGCCCTATGGGCTGCCAATGCCTATGTGAGGACGGATCCTTCGGAAAAGGCGTTCTTCGATTGCAGTTCCGGCGTTACCGCATCGGCACATAGCAGCAGCCGGTCCTTTTACGTGCAAACTGAGCTTTCCGTTATGCCTCTCCCCACCCTCAAGCTGTCGGCTAGCGTCAATTACTCTTCAAATCTCGACAACCTGCAATACGTCGACACAAAACCGGTGAACAACGAAAAGCGGTACATCCTGGCAAGGATCAGGCAACACTCGCTGGGGGCCGTCTTCAGAATCGACTATAACCTCACCCCCGAATTGTCCCTCCAGTACTATGGAAGCCCTTTTGCTTCCGTCGGCAGATACTCGCTGTTCAAGGAGGCGAGCAATCTCAGGGCTGCCGATTACTCTGACAGGTTCTCCGTACTCGACCCGGCACTGAAAGGGAATACGTACGAAGTGGGGGGGGGCTACGCAGCGACTGCCGGCTACGCCTTCGGCAATCCCGATTTCGCGTTCAGCCAGTTTCGATCAATCCTGGTTTTCCGCTGGGAGTATATGCCCGGCTCGCAGGTCTATCTGGTCTGGTCACACGAAAGAACAGTATACCTTCAGCCCGGTGATGATTCAGTAGGAGAGGCCATCAGCGGGCTGGACCACGTTTTTCCCAACAACATCTTTCTGGTGAAATGTAGCTATTGGTTTACACTCTGAGCATGACTACTATCTGAAAAAAGAGCAAGAACCATGAAGGCTTCACATATTTCGTGTCCGACCCTATTCGTCTTGACATTTGCCTTGCTGCTTATTCCAGCCTCCGGGTTTGCCCAGGACGCTCCGGATTATTCGGCGCACATCTTGACTCCGCCTGCGCCGGCAACACCGCGTNNCCCGAACGTCTTCGGCGTCCGCCTGGCGGCGCCACTCCTCTACACCATCCCTGCCGCTGGTGACCGGCCCATGACTTTCGGTGTCAAGAATCTTCCCCCAGGGCTGGCCCTTGACTCCGTTTCCGGGCGGATCACCGGTTCGCTGGCCAAGGTGGGTGAATACAATGTGATTCTGCGGGCCATGAACGCGAAGGGTTCGGATGAGAAACAATTCCGGATCGTCGTCGGCGAACATATTGCGCTCACGCCCCCCATGGGTTGGAACAGTTGGAATTGCTGGGCCTGGGTGGTTGACCAGGAAAAGGTCCTGCGCTCTGTACGGGCGTTAGTCAGGTCCGGCCTGATCAACCACGGCTGGACGTACGTCAACATCGACGACACTTGGCAGGGCGAACGCGGCGGCCCGCATCACGCCATCCTGCCTAACGAACGGTTTCCCGATATGAAGGGGCTTTGCGACCAAATCCACGCGTTCGGATTCAAAGTCGGCATCTACTCGAGTCCGTGGATCACGACGTTTGCCGGATTCCGTGGCGGATCGAGTGACAGCGCCAATGGCTGGTGGGAGCATCTCCTGAACTATGAGGCCAACAAACGGATCGGGAAATTTTCGTTTACAGCGAACGACGCCGCGCAATTTGGTGAATGGGGAATCGATTACCTGAAGTATGACTGGAGTCCCAATGATGTGCCCCACACGACAGAGATGAGCGATGCGTTGCGCGCGACCGGTCGCGACATTGTTTTCAGTCTCTCCTGCGGCGCGCCGTTCGAACAGGCGGCCGAGTGGGCGCGATTGGCCAATTGCTGGCGTGTCACGGGCGATATCGGAGACGCCTGGATCCGGCCTCCTGAGCCATGGAAACACGGAATTGCCGAAATCGCGTTCAATCAGGATCGCTGGGCAGCTTTCGCGGGTCCGGGCCATTGGAACGATCCGGACATGTTGGAAGTCGGATACGTGGGCGGGGGACCAAATCTCCACCCGACCAACCTGACACCCGACGAACAATATACTCACATCTCCATGTGGTGTCTGTTGTCGGCGCCATTACTCATCGGGTGCGACCTGGACCGGTTGGACCCATTCACGCTCAACTTGTTGACGAACGATGAAGTCCTTGCGATCGACCAGGACGCCCTGGGCAAACAAGCAGTCCGGGTGACCTCGATCGGTAAGGTGGATCTGTACATGAAAGAACTTGAGGACGGTTCGAGAGCATTGGGGTTCTTCAACCATGACTCCGCGTCCCAACAGATCGAATTCAAAGCCCTGAGCACGCTGGGATTCACGTCCCGGCAGCACGTCCGCGATCTCTGGCGTCAAACCAATCTGGACGACCTTGCGGATGTTTCCCGGGACGCGCTCACGATGACGATCCCGGCTCACGGGGTTCAGCTCTATAAGCTCACGCCGGTGAAGTGACACGTTGTGGACAACAACGATTCTTCAATGACAAATCGAAATCTCGTTCGTCTATTTTTATTTGCGTCAGATAATCGAGAATCAATGGGATTTAGACCCCAACCGATTGTCCATTGTCCATGGTCTACTAGAGTCACAAAATGAACTTTGCGCTCAGAGAACCGTCGTCAGTTAGCGCCACTTGCCGCGACGTTAAACAAAGAGCTAAAGGCGAAAGAGAAAACAATAAAGCCCTCGCCTGAAGCGGGGGTTTTTCTGTTTGTGCTGCCCTCCGTGAACTTTTTCCCGCATTTACTGTTATGATTTTCATGTTCACTCGACGCACTTTTGTAACCCGCAGTCTTGCCTTTGCGTGTCTCTCCACTCCGGCATTTCCATTGTTCTCAACGCTCATCAACCAACAACAGGAGGCCAGCATGCTTCTCGTCCGCGATGTGTTCCGCTGCAAACCGGGCAAATCACGCCAGGTTGCAGAGATGTTCAAGAAGACGATCTCATCAATGGAAAAACTAGACGGGTTCAGGAACCCGCGGGTCATGCTGGATCTTGTAGCAAACTATTGGACCGTCGTGCTGGAATCAGAGGTCGATTCCCTTGAACGATTCGAATCACATATGACCGCGTTCAGCAGTCGCCCGGAGGTCCGCGAAGCTCTTGCCGGATACATGGACCTCGTCGAGGGAGGAGAACGGGAAATTTATAAGATCGTGTAAAAGTCAATTCATCATAGGGGATGGGGAGCTGAGGACTAAGAACCATTGTCAGTTCCAGGTTCTCCATTCCCTATTCTCCATTGCTTCTAGTTTTCAAGAAGCTTCTCTATGCTTTCTGCAAGCCTGAAGTCCTTTTTGCTGATGCCGCCGGCGTCGTGTGTCGTCAGGTCTATCAGGACCCTGTTCCACACATTGAACCATTCGGGATGATGGTTCATCCTCTGGGCGATGAGTGCAACCCTGCTCATGAAGCCAAATGCTGCAACGAAATCCGCGAATTTGTACTCCTTGTGTAGCTTGCCCTTTCGAACACTCCACCCCTTCAGGGACTTCACTTTGGTGCGTATTTCGGCTTTGGAAAGCCTTGCCTGTGCAGGCTTCGTTTTCGTCTGTTTTCGCATGCCTCTAACCCTTCGATTTTGAACTCTATATGGTCAACACGGACGATCCTGAAAAGCGTTCCCACGGCCACCCCGGAGACGCGGCGGCGATAACGCTCGCTACTTGACAAAGCGTGAATCAGGGTGACAGCTCATGATAGCACAATTTTCCATGCATTTCTCATCGGCAGGGCCTATCTTCTGCCATACCCGCTCATTTCCCGGAGGTACGATGAAAGCCCACGCAAGGAATGTCGTCCGTTCATGCCTGCTTGTCCTGATGGTGTTCACAGCATCAGCGCAGAGCACGTTCGGTCAGAAACAGTCCGCCCCCCAACCCAACACGCTTACCCGCGTAGAACAATCGCAGGGTTGGAGACTCTTGTTCGACGGGAAAACCCTGTCCGGGTGGCGTGGAGCGTATCTTGATTCTCTCCCTACCAAGGGATGGAAGGTCCAGGATGGTGTCCTCAATGTTCAGGAAACCGGTGGGGGGGAAGCGGCGTTCGGCGGAGATATCGTGACCATTGATGAGTATGGCAGCTTCGAGCTCGTTCTCGAATTCAGGTTGACAGAGGGAGCAAACAGCGGAATCAAATATTTCGTCACCGAACAGCAGCCAAAGACTCCGGGTTCTGCCAAGGGATTGGAGTTCCAACTGCTCGACGATGCGAAGCATCCGGATGCCAAACTGGGTATCAATGGAAACCGGACGTTGGCTTCTCTTTACGATCTCATCCCCGCAGTACACAAGATAACCCGGCCAATCGGCGATTGGAACGAAGCCCGCATTATCGTGAGGGGCAAGCATGTGGAGCACTGGCTCAATGGCGTCAAGGTTCTGGACTATGAACGGGGCGGCAGAGAGTTTCTTGCCCGCAAGGCTGAAAGTAAATTCAAAGAGATACCGGGTTTCGGAGAAGCGGAACGCGGACACATTCTGTTGCAGGATCATGGCAATCAGGTAAGCTTCCGCAACATCAAAATCAGAACCTTCTGAGAGCCTGACAATGATTGGAGACGGCACCATGAATGACACGACGCGGCGGAAATTCCTCAAAGACCTTGCCCTCGGATCGTCTGCGGTTGCACTTGGCTGGGATGCAAACAGCTATGCGCGAATCCTCGGGGCCAACGATAGGATTCAGTTCGGCATCATCGGATTGCACGGACGGGCCTATGCCCATCTCGAGAGCATTTCATTGGCAAAGAATGCCGCGGTGTCCTCTGTGTGTGATGTTGACCGGCGGGAACTGGACAAGTTTGCCTCTGCAACCAGGGAGAAGATGGGTCGCGATCCGACCAAGGAAAAGGACTTCCGTCGTCTNNAAGCTCGTGCAGATGGGAACCCAGCAACGATCTTCCACCCACACCATAGAGATCATGCAGAAGATCAGATCTGGAATCATCGGCAGACCGTATTTTGGCAAGGCCTGGTACAGTAACTCCCGCAAGTCCATTGGCGTCGGCAAGCCTGTGCCTGTGCCGGAGTACCTCGATTGGGAACTATGGCAGGGCCCGGCACCGAGGCGGCCGTACAAAGACAATATTCACCCGTACAACTGGCATTGGTTCTG
>PMMO01000151.1 GCA_003162215.1 Ignavibacteriota bacterium | reverse complement strand
ATGGCGGGATACGCTCTCGTAGCTGTCGGCGCGGTGTTGCTCACGGGCGCATTTGGCCTACTGCTCATACAGTGGGTTGTGTTCCTGCTTCTTGTTGTTGCCCTTTGCGGATGGTTTGTCCCTGCGGTGCGCACACACATCATCCGGCACTGCCATTCGATAATCTCGGTGCAGAGAAACGAGAGCGGCTCTCCGGAGCCTGTCATGCGGGAGATCGCTCTCATACTCACCGTCGCTTTCGTTTCCGTACCACTGGTCCGATGTCTCGTCCTCGGAACGAATTTCGGATCTGATGATCTCTCTTACCACGGTCCGGTAGTTGCCGAGTGGATAATGCGACAGGGGATTGTCAATGCACCGTTCGACTACCACGCATACTATCCGTTCAATGCGGAAGCGCTGGCCGCATGGTTCGTTCTCCCATCACACAACGATGGATTTGTAGGGCTTGCCGGTGCCTACTGGCTGATCCTCCTCTGGTTTGCAGCCGTGAGTCTCGTCATGGCTTTGGGGCGATCAAGATCAACCGGAGCAATCGCCGCTGCTCTGATCATTGCCGCTCCACTCGTCGATTCGATGGCCAACCGCATTTCCGCTCCTGACATTGCAGGCGTCACCATGGTGCTCGCTGCGGCCGTCTTTCTGGCACCCGATCATCGACGAACATCCGGCATTACCACCGGATCTGCAATCTTCGCAGGGCTTCTTCTTGGATTTGCGCTGGGATGCAAGGTGAGTTACGGAATGGCACTCCTCGTTGTCATCTGTTGGATATTGTTTTATCCGAACGTTGTCCCGACCGCTCCCGGCCGTCTGCGAATTGCCTTCATCATCCTGGCAACCAGCCTCGTAACCGGAGGCGGATGGTATGTGCGCAACTGGCTCATGACCGGCAGCCCCGTGTTCCCTGCCCAGGTGGGGCTCTTCCAAGGTCCGTTCACTTCAACCGATCAGGCCAGGACGAAACTGATTACCTGGATTCTCGATCGGCCGACTGACTTTGCGCAATGGTCTCTCCTTCTCCGCAGACTTAGCGATTGGCCCCCTAGCCTCTTTGCCGTATCCGTTCTTGGCTTCCTGGGCTCTGCGTGGTTTTTTGTCCGTTCTCGGCGTGGGAGAGGACTGGCCCCTCTGCACGCACTTCTGTTCTTCTTAGGAGTGTTCCTATCTGTAATGTTCTTCTTCCTTCCCTTTTCTGCAACCTACAATGAACCGCACGGCAGCCTCGAGCCTGCAATCCGCTATGCCATGCTCCCCTTCGCGATTGGCCTGATTTGCTTCTGCAGCCTGCCGTGGGGAACGGATGGCCGCAAGGGGTCGTTCATGGCCTTGGTGCTCCTGGCCATCATCCCGGCATGGAATTCCAACCCATGGATCGGGCTCCTTCTCGTCCCCTTGGCGTATATGATCACGCCCATCAAACGTTTCGTGAACTATGTCATGAAGATGACAGTTCGAGAGAGGACGATGTGGCTGTCGGGGGGCGTTCTTGGTGTCCTCACCGGATTGATGTTGATCCAACCGCTCGCGCAATATCTCACCGATCAACGCGTATACAAGCACGGAATGCCCGGACAGGATCTCGGCCAAGCCTGGAAAGCGATTGACAAGTTGCCCCCGGGTTCGAAGATAGCGTGGTTCGGCAACAAGCTTCATGATTACTATCCTCTTTACGGAAGAGGGTTCAACAAAACTCCTGTGCCGCTGGCTCCGGACGGTAACCCGCACGTACGCCTCGATCTTCTCTACGTTCAACAGCGTGGCAGCCTTCCATGGTGGGGTGATGAACCGGCCCTCAACCCTGCGACGTTCTGCGAGAACATCCGACGCGCTGGCATCGACTTCATCCTCGTGTCAAAGTGGGGAGGAGAATCTTGGCCGGCGCAGCAGGAAGTACTTGGCGGTTCAACATGGGGGACAATGATCTACAACGATGGGTTTTCTGCAATCTGGAGAGCATCTTCCGCGCAGACAAAACCCGAACTGCACTGAATAACATCATTGGTCCACGTAAGGAGAACCCCAAGAGATAGCGGAGAACATGATGAGTCGGATCATGGTCGCAATTTCCGAGCACACACTGCAGGATCGGACGTTGATGTGATCCAGCGCACGCCGGGTATTGTGAAATTCCGCTAGATTGTGTTCATTGTTTCCCAGCAACTACTTAGGAGTCTCCAATGCGGGTACTCGTAACAGGCAGCCGCGGATACATCGGCTCTGTCATGGTTCCTCTGATTGTCGCAGAAGGACACGAAGTCACTGGAATAGACACCGATTTTTATCGACAGTGCACATTCGGAGATTGGAAGGAATCCATTCGCACTATCGTCAAGGATGTCCGGGACGTCGCTGTGGAAGATCTACAGGGATTCGAGGCCGTGGTGCATTTGGCGGCGCTATCGAATGATCCCCTCGGGGATATCAATCCGGACCTTACGTATGACATCAACCATCTGGCCTCCGTCCGTTTGGCGCGGCTCGCCAAGCAGGCCGGTGTGCCTCGCTTCGTATTTGCCTCTTCCTGCAGCAACTATGGCGCTGCGGGAGACAACTTTGTCGACGAGACTTCCGCACTCAACCCTGTGACCCCCTATGGCGTTTCGAAGGTTCGGGTGGAGCACGATGTGAGCAAACTGGCCGATGACACTTTCAGCCCGACCTTCCTTCGCTGTGCAACGGCCTACGGCCTTTCTCCACGACAGCGGTTCGATGTCGTCCTCAACAACCTTGTTGCATGGGCGTATACCTCAGGGTTGGTCTATTTGAAAAGCGACGGCACGCCGTGGCGCCCGATTGTGCATATCGAAGATATCTCACGGGCCTTCATCGCCGTGCTCGCCGCGCCGCGCACCATCGTGGCCAACCAGGCTTTCAACGTCGGACAAACTTCGGAAAACTACCGGATCTCGGAGATTGCGGAGATTGTCAAATCGGTTGTGCCGAACACGAAGGTCGAATTTGCTGAGGGCGCGGGTCCCGACCTCCGATGCTATCGCGCCGAGTTCAGCAAGATCACCCGTGTGCTGCCATCATTCAAGCCGCAATGGACCGCGCGCAAGGGCGCCGAACAGCTGTACAACGCCTACAAGAAAATCGGTCTGACCCTTGAAGAGTTTGAGGGGCCGAGGTATAAACGTANNAACGTATCGATCACATCCGGCTTCTCCTCAAGAACAACCGGCTCGACAATTCGCTCCGGTGGACGTCAACAGCCAACACTCCCACGGCGGGCTAGGTATCGTCCGCCATTCGGAATCGCATCAACCTGAAGGATCCAGATATAATGCAGACCTTCTCCTCGCACTTCAATAGCGCGTGCCTCTTCTGTGGGACGCCATTGCGCCGTACATTCGTTGATTTGGGAATGTCCCCTCTCTGTGAAAGCTATGTCAGTGCATCACATCTGAATTCCATGGAGCCGTTCTACCCGCTGCATGTGTTCGTGTGCGAGAAATGCTTCCTCGTGCAGCTCCAGGAATACGTGAATCCCGGCGATATCTTTTCCGAGTACGCGTATTTTTCCTCCTATTCCGACAGCTGGGTGGAGCACGCGCGTCGTTACACAGAGATGATTACCGAACGCCTCGGCCTGAATTCGAAGACTCTCGTCGTAGAACTGGCCAGCAACGACGGCTATCTGTTGCAGCATTTCGTTCACAAGGCTATCCCCGTCCTGGGCATAGAACCGGCTGCGAATGTCGCGCGCGCCGCAGAAGATCGGAAGGTGCCTACCCTTGTGGAGTTCTTCGACGAAACGATGGCGAAGAGACTGAGTGCGGAAGGAAAGCAGGCGGACCTGATCGTCGGCAACAACGTCCTGGCACAGGTGCCGAACGTGAATTCCTTCGTGGAAGGCATCCGCATCCTTCTGAAACCCGGCGGCGTCGTAACCATCGAATTCCCTCATCTGATGCGGTTGATGCTCGAGAACCAGTTTGATACGATCTACCACGAGCACTTCTTCTATTTCTCGTTCTTTGCCGTCAGCAAGGTCTTCGCGGCTCACGGACTGGCGCTCTTTGATGTTGAGGAAATTCCGACTCATGGTGGTTCCCTCCGGATCTACGGCAGACACGTTGCTAACAACGCGCTCAAGATGACAGACCGCGCACGTGACTTGTTGGCCCGCGAGGAGGCAGCAGGACTGATGACGCTGGCAGCATACGAGTCGTTTGAACTCCAGGTACGCGAAACCAAGCGCAAGCTGCTGGAATGCCTGATCAATCTCAAACGCCAGGGAAAGACCATTGCAGGCTACGGTGCACCGGGGAAGGGGAACACCCTTCTCAACTATTGCGGCATCCGCCATGATTTCCTCGACTACACAGTGGACCGCAACCCCTATAAACAGGGGAAGTTTCTTCCGGGAACACACATTCCCATCTGCGCACCCGAACGCATCCGGGAAACCAAACCGGACTATGTCATGATACTGCCCTGGAATTTCAAGGATGAGATCATGGAGCAATCAAGCTATATTCGTGAGTGGGGCGCAAAATTCATCATTCCCATCCCCGAAGCACGTATCTATCCATGATGGGAAGAAGGAGTGCACGATGAAAGTCGTCTTGTTCTGTGGCGGTTTGGGGATGCGGTTGCGTGAGTTTTCAGAGACGATTCCGAAGCCCATGGTCACCGCAGGGCATCGGCCTATCCTCTGGAATGTGATGAAGTACTATGCCCACTACGGACATAAGGATTTCATCCTCTGTCTCGGACACCAGGGGAATGTCATTAAGGAGTACTTCCTTAATTATAATGAAGCCCTCTCCAACGATTTTGTCCTTTCGGGCGCCGGCAATGGGCTCCAGCTTCTCGGGAGCGACATCCAGGACTGGAAGATCACGTTTGTCGACACCGGATTGAACTCGTCCATCGGTCAACGGCTCAGAGCCGTCCAGCATCATCTGAAAGATGAAGAGATCTTCCTCGCCAATTATTCCGATGGATTATCGGATCTGCCGCTGGATGACGTTCTCACGCAATTCCACAAACTCGGCAAGATCGCCAGCTTTGTCTCTGTGGGCCCGAGCCAGAGCTTCGATGTGGTGGTTTCGCGGGACGGAATCATCGTCGACGAACTCCAGCACATATCCAAAACCGGCATCTGGATGAACGGCGGATACTTCACGTTTCGCCAGGACATTTTCAAATATATGCGTGAGGGTGAAGAGCTTGTGTACGAACCCTTCCGTCGATTGATCGCAGAACAACAGTTGATTACGTATCGACACAACGGATTCTTCATGTGCATGGATACGTTCAAGGAAAAACGAATGATCGACGACATGGTCGCCGGCGGGAATGCCCCCTGGGAAGTGTGGAAGAAACCGGTCCACCCCAACAGTCGTTGATGGACTTTCCGCGTTAGCGATCATCACCTTCATCCCGGGACAGATGTATGCAAGGTTCCACTTCTCGGATTCTCATCCACGTTGGACTCCTGCTGAGTGCGCTCGCCGGTGCATCCCTGCTCTGGTTCGCCATGATCGCACCGCCGCCGTTCGCTGACGAACCGATGCCCCCCGCTTCAACCACTGCGGCGGTCGGGCCACCCCGTATCATCGTCGCATTCCGCAATGACGATATTACCGCCTTCAGTGATCCGGCCCAGGAATCCACCATTCTCGCTGCGTTCCGGAGGCATGGAGTGCGTCAGACGTTTTCCATAATCCCCAACCCGGGAGGGCTGCCCGAAAGCGAAGCAGAGAAGAATCTCCGCACGGCGCCGATCCTGGACAGTCTTCTGCGTTGGCACGCCAACGGCGATATCGATTTTGCGCTTCACGGGTACACGCATCGCCGGCGGCCAAGATCGGCCGGCGAATTCGATGACCTCCCTCTGAGCGAGCAAGTCGATCGTCTCCGCCGCGGCAAACAGCTCCTCGATCGTTGTCTGAAAACCGATGTTCATATGTTTGCCCCACCGTGGAATCAAGCTGACGATAACACCATCGCCGCGTGCGTTTCGGTCGGGATCAGCCAATTCTGTGGCTACAGAGGAGCCACGCCAACACACGGTGCGACCCTGATCAATACCAACGCCGTGCTGTTTCCCGACACCAACTATGAGGAATCGGGTCACGAACTACCATCATTAGAGAAGGTGCTCCCATACGCACGATGCGCAAACGGCACCGTCTTCGTTCTCGTGTTCTATCACTCACGCAGAGATTTTGCCGATCCGGGGCGGTTTGCCGAACTTGACCGGCTTCTCACTCTTCTCACGCGCGACTCTTTGGTTACCATCCACCAGCTTGATGACGTCGCCAAGTCGTTTCCGGAACAGCTCTCCTCCTACAACATCGCCGGCCTGAATCTCCTGCAGATGCAGGAGGCCGAGCATACTGCCAAGTTGACCAGTATGCCGCTCTGCTGGATCGCCGGCCGAATTGGGCAGCAATGCCCGATGGACTCAACGAGGGAAATGGCTCTGGACCGATACTACAGGGGAGACTACCAACACGTGAGTACGCTTGCGAGAGAGGTGATACGCATGTACGAACGACAGCAGCAATTGGGGCGCTTCTGCTTTGCGTTTGTGTTGGGCGTAATAGCCTTCGCCATCGCACGCAGAAAAGACTTTCCGAAAACCGGGCGGGTGGGTGCCGCCGCAAGAATCGCCCCGTTTGTGTGCGCGCTTCTTACCATCGTCGTAATCGTCGCTGTGACGATCACGGGTGTATTTTCTCATTCGAGAGCTGCTGACCTCATCATTCTCGGTTCCATGGTGGCGGTAGCCTTCCTGTTGGGGGGATTTGCACAACTCGCGAGGAGGCAACGATCATGATGCCCTCAATCTTTACGAAGCGGCGTGCGCTGAAGATCCTCTGCCTGGGAGCCCATTCCGATGACATCGAAATCGGCTGCGGCGGAACCGTGCTGCGATTCCTTGAGGAATTTCCGGGTTCCCAGGTCCACTGGGTTGTGTTCGGAGCAGGAAATCCGGAGCGGGCGTCAGAAGCGACCCGCAGCGCCCGGGCCTTTCTGCACAAGGCGGGAAAACGAACGATCATCGTGAAGGGGTTTCGCGACGGGTACCTGCCATACACCGGGGGAGAAGTGAAAGACTTCTTTGAACAGCTCAAGGGGGAAGTGACGCCGGACCTGATTCTCACCCACTATCGGAAGGATCTCCACCAGGATCATCGTCTGGTCTGTGATCTGACGTGGAACACCTGGCGGGATCACCTCATCTGGGAATACGAGATCCCAAAATATGACGGGGACCTCGGGACTCCCAACATCTACGTCAGCCTCAACAAAGAAATCTGCCGGCGCAAGATCGCCTACGCCAAACGGTATTTCGCCACCCAACGTCCCAAGCACTGGTTTACCCAGGACGTGTTTGAGGCCATCCTGCGCCTCCGCGGAATAGAAGCGGCAGGGCCGCATCCATTCGCGGAAGCGTTCTACGGAAGAAAGATTCTGATCTGACCTGCACGCCCACCGCGCGTCTGTCCTATGCACGGATTCCTACATATACCCCGCGACCTATAAGTCCTTCCTTTTCGTACCTGCTGTCCAGACCGGTCGCCTTGAAGGCATCCAGATACTCCTCATGTGAGTACAGACCGAGTTCGTGCAACTCCGTGAAGTGTTCCACGCCTTCAGGTGTTCCCACCAGATAATGGAACTCCAACACCGACACGTTCCCACGCAACACGTTGGTGTTGATGCGTGCCACCTTGAGGGCCGGCTGATCCACATACGACGCATGCACGGTGTGGGGCTTGTATTCTTTGAGGTCAATCCACGGTTCCACCACAAGCACGCCTCCGGGAAGAACGTGATCGCCCATCGTCCGGATTGCCTTTCGCATGCTCTCCAGGGTCGTTGCATAGCCTATTGCACTGGTCAGGCACATCACGACGTCGAACTTCTTGTCGAGCCGGAAGTCCACCATACTCGCACAATGGAAAGGTATCTTCGGAAACCGTTCCTGCGCCAGTTTGAGCATTCCCGGATCAAGATCAAGCCCGGTAATCGCAAATTCGTCACAGAGATATCCGACATGGCCTCCATTGCCGCAGGCCACATCCAGCATCGTATTCCCGGCGGAACGTTTGTAACGCTTGATCAGCGCGGACAGCTTTCGCGCTTCGTCAGCCCAATTTTTCCCCTTCGCACTGAAGACGGCATCATAGATCATAGCAGATTTCGTAAACATGGCGTGTCCTCATACAATGAACGTAATAGTGTGTGTAGGTCAGACTCCGACAACATCCGCAGAGACTCCCAGTCCGGACAGTGATGCCCTGATCTCCGGTTCGTAGATCGGGTTAAGGAGCACCACAACCGACGGCTCATACTGTGCAAGAAACTCAGGAGCGACAATTCGCTGCCCCGTTCCCGCGATAAAACTCCCGTGCTTCCGTGGATTGATATCAACAACACACTCGACCATCTTCGAGCCGCCCACCATATTCAAAAAGTTCGTGCACCGCGCACCGCCGCCCCAAACGACAACGCGTCGTCCGGAGGATGACCATGCACGGAACCGTTCCTCCCATGCGTCCAGCGTCTGCTCCGCCGATGCGGAAAAGGCTTCGGCAAGAAGGCGGATTTCCTGGAGGTGGGTTTTCTGATCCGCAGGCAGCTGCGTGTGCGTCCCCGCGGCCGGCGCAGCCTCGATGCCGAGAAACTGCGTTGCAAAAAGATCGCGGAGTCCGTGCACCTCGTAACCCATCGAGGTAAAAAGGACTGCCAGCGATGAAGGACTGAAGAACGAGACGTGTTCATAGACAAACGCCCAGAGATCGCTGGCCCGAATGTGATAGAGAACGCTGGGCACCTCGAAGAACACCGCGGTTTCGTTTCGAGGACCGATTGACCGTCGGACTTCCTCCAGCAGCGTGCGTGGTTCGGCAATGTGTTCGAGCACTTGACGACAGATGATGAGATCCGCCTGTCGGTCCGCGTACCGTTCAGAGTAGAAATCCTGTACCACGGTAATCCGGTCGCGGCCTGCACCCGAGGCGGATGAGGCGATGTAGCTCGGATCAAACCCTGTACCTGTGCAATCGGCCCGTTCACAGAGGTAGGCGAGAAAATCCCCCTGCCCACACCCGATCTCCAGTACCTTTTTCCCGCGCAGTGCATATCTCGCGATCAGCGAGGAGGCAAGCTCCTCGACGTAGCCCTGAAACACCCCCGAATAATGCAGCGAGTTCTCGTAGTTGGTCGTATACTCGATGAGGTGCGGGTCAAATGCGCTATTGTAGAGATGTCCGCATTCCGGACAGAAGGTCAGGCGCATGTCGCCCCGGACGGTTTTCATCGCCTCTTCGCGGGAGGGCCAGAGCACCGTACTGTGGACCGGCAAGTCCGGAAAATCGAAAATCGGTTTCACTGTGGCACTGCCACACACCGGACACGATGTGCATGAGATGGAAGCAGTCATGGCTATGCGCCTAGTGGAACCAGTTCAGCGACAATCCCCATCTCCGCCAATGAGGCGCGGATTTCGTTACAATAGACCGGATTCATCACAAAAATAGTGTCCGGCTGGTATTTACGCAAGAATTCAGGAGACACGATTTCCTGTCCCGTCCCGGCCAGATATGTGCCATGCTTGTGCGGATTCACATCCACGGCATACGTGATCTCGTGATTCATCTGCATTGAGGTCAGAAATCCCACCCCTTTCGAACCTGCACCCCAGATAACCATCCGGCGACCCTCCTGCACCCGGGCGCGCAGGTAGTCATTCCATTCCCGTATCCGATTCGTGACGTCGTTCGCAAAGCTCCTAGCCGTTTTATGCAAGTCGAGGATTCGGGCCTGGTCCATTGCTCTGGCCTCCGGTGCAGCATGTGCCGAAGGAAATGCATCGATCATAAGATACTGGTCGTCGTACTCGGTCCACACTTCATTGACGGAGAAACCCGCCCTCCGGAACAATCCCTCCAGTGACACCGGGCTGAAGTATGAGCAGTGCTCATAGTAGAGATCCCAGAATGCCCCCTCCCGCAGGATCTTCGTGACCTCAGGAATCTGAAAGAATATGCGCGTATCCACTTGAGTCCCGAGGGCCTTCCGGATCATCCTCATAAACTCAAGCGGTTCAGCGATATGCTCCAGCGTCATCTTGCAGCATACCAGGTCTGCATGAACATTCGCATAGCGTTCCGAATAGAATTCTTTGATGAACGTCATCCGCTCTTTCGCCGGGCTGATCGTTCGCGTTTCATCATAGACGGGATCGAAGCCTACACCCCGGTTGTTCCCAATCTCGCACAGCAATGTGAGAAACTCGCCTTTGCCGCATCCGATCTCAAGGACCATCTTGTCACGCAGATGAAACCGTTCCACCAGCCGCATGGCAAGATCAGTATGAAACCTGGTAAAAGTCGCGGAAAACCCCTGCGTCTCTTCGTAGCGCGATGAGAACTCGATCAGATCCGGGTCAAACGCCTGATTCCCGATGAATCCGCAGAACGGACAAAACCCCAGGAGGAGATCACCCTTGGGCATGCCAACAGCATCAGCGCGGGTCGGAAACAGAAGGACACTCTGAACAGGGATCTGCCGCACCTCGTAGAAGAGTTCGACCGAATCCTGACCGCATGCATGACAACGTTTGTGGGATTCTCCGTTCAAGCGCGACCTCATGCTCTCATGCGTGTTCGTCGTGCCCGGGCCAGGTCAACGAGTTCCAGCAAGAGCGGTCGTTGCGTAATCGCAAAGAGCGCTGCGTACACAACCACAGCGCCCGCAACAAGACAACCAAGGGTGAAGTATTTCGATCCTGAGAAACTCATCGTCGGCATCACAACACGTAGAGCCATGACGCTGAGCGCCATCACCACAGCAGCGGCGAATGCCGGAAGAACCGCCTGCCCCATCGCGCGCACAGTGCCGGGCAGGATGGTTTGGACCTGAAACACATTGTACGCGAGCCCGACGGCATGGGCAATGACGACAGCGTAGGCAACGCCGACAATCCCCCAGGGAAGAAGGAGGAGAATCCCCGGGATGAGCGTTGCCGTCACCGCAAGCCCTGCCCGCAGATTGAAGCCGGGATGCCCTGTAGAGATGAAGAGAGCCGAGGTAGTCGATGAGACTGGTTTCAACAGGCTCATAAGAGACAGCACTTTTAGCGCTGGGATCGCCGGAATCCATGCTTTACCCATAAGTGTAGGAATCAGCTCATCGGCTACGGCGAACAATCCGAGCGCAATGGGGATCGTGATACTGCTGATGATGCGAAGGCTCTTCAGATAGGCACGCGACAGTTGCTCTTTGTCTGTTTGCAGCTGAGAATAGGACGGGAAAAGCACCACTCCAATGGTACGGTTCACACTGTCCACAGTCTTACTCGTCAGATTGAACGCCCGGCCATAGTGTCCCAGCGCCTCGGTTCCAAGCATCCGACCAACTGCGTAGTTGTCGACATAAGAGTAGAAGGTGTACACCGACGTACTCCCGACCATCTGCACCCCGAACCCGAGCATCTGTCGGGCAATTTTCCGATCCCATTGCGAGAAACGAAACCAACCCAAACCGGGGCAGAACATCCATGCCAGCACCGCATTAAGCGTCGCGCCAGCAATCATCCCGTATACCAGACTCCACACTCCCCATCCCATCCAGGCTAGAGCAATTGAAAGGGCAGTCGTTGAAACCTCGCTGAGGATCCCAATGATGCTGAGACGTCCGAACAGAAGGTTTTTCTGGATCAGAGCTTCCGGTATCCGCATGGCCCCCGCAAGCACCACAGTGAGAGATAACCATCGAAGCACAGGAATAACGCTGGGATCACCCAGGAGAAAGCCGAGCCAGGGAGCAGAAAAAAGGAACACCAGAGAAACAAAGCACGCAGCAGAGAAGGTGAGGACAAAAGCCGAGAAAGCGGCTTTCTTGCTGTCCGCACTCGTTTGAATGACGGCGGCAGGTAGCCCCAGCGTGGAAAAAATCGAAACAATTGTGAGAACCACCATCGCGAGATCTACCTGTCCGAATTCGGTAGGGAGAAGTAGTCGCGCAAGAATGATCGAAGTAAACACAGAGAAGACCCGCATTCCGATGGATGCGCCTCCCAGGATAAAGCCGCCCCGGAAGGTTGTGAGTTTTAGCGATCCTCCACCCGCTCCCTCTGTTGTCGACCGATTCTCTTGAGTCACTGTTTCTCCCTGGTGAACCTTTCAGGATAGCGATCAGCCGGTGGCAAGCCTATCATCAGGCCCTGGAGAAAGCGGACACCGTAGAGCCATTGCTCGTGGAGGTAGAGCCAGACTCTGCGAAACCCTTTCCAGATCGCGAGAGCCGTCGCTCCCAGCAGTGTGACGGCCGCCAGCGCCGTCAAGGCCAGGTGGGAGTGACGTGCCGTTGAGCCTGCAAAAAGAAGGAACAAGACAATCACAAAGGCCCAAAAGAGAAAGGGTTCGCGTTGTTCCCTGAGCAGATCCCAGAAGATCCTCCGCAATGCATAGTGCCGCATGATCTGCCCCACACCCCTGAAATAGGTCGCTCGCTCAACGTTCTCCTGAACGCTGCGAGGTTTGTTGAGATGATACGCCATGGGGGCCTCAACGCGCTCGACCGTGTATCCGCCGGATGACAGCCGGTAGGCAAGTTCACGTTCCTCCTCCCCCCGTAGGAATGGATTGTACGTGCCGCATTCCTGCAAAGCACGCCTCCGATACACACCCGCTCCTCCAAGTCCCGGGACCTGCCCCAATGGGAAGTCGTCCCGGCGTCCAAGATGAAGTTCCTCACCGGGAAGAATCCAGAATAGACGCCCCCCGACTCCCGCAACGTGTTGGTTGCCCAGGACTTCAAGGGCATGCGCGAGCCATCCATCGATGACAACCATATCACCGTCAACAAAGAAAAGGTATTCCCCATTGGTAAGGCGTGTTCCCAGCCAGCGGCCGGCGCTTGGAGAGAGAGAGAGATGAGGATCAAGACGCACAATGCCGATTGGATAGCACTGCGCAATTTCAACGGTGCGATCCGTCGAGGCAGAGTCCACAAAGAGGATCTCGGCATTCCGGTGAGACACAGCATGGACGACGGAATCGAGGCAGCGGCCGATAACGTTCTCTTCGTTCCGAGCGACGACGACGACGCTCAATTCGGGTGCGCTCATGGCCTGACTTGATCTTCCCGTGATCATATCACCATTGCTATGCTGCTCCATGAGGAGGTGAGGTGCGCACCAGGCGATTGCGGATCGCTCGCACAGCAAAGAGCGGAGCGGCAGGTAGATCGGTCATCACCGCCCGCAGGACAAACGCGAAGCATTGCAGAGGATGCTTCTCCTCCCACGCAATCCGCCCCAGTGTCCAGAATGATGAGGCGATACGTTGACGCAGGCAGCTGCGCTGAGAAGTAGTGAGTTGAGATTTCCTGGCGAGAATATCACGGAAGGCAAGAGTCCTGTTCAGGAACCGACCTTTCTGGAGCGTGGCGGAAGTCAGGCGCAGAATGCCGGGGGCATCCGCGGTCTGCCGACAACCGATACCTCCGACTGCACACATCGGCCGACCGATACCAAGCTTCAAGAAGAAGTGGGTATCATGCGCGTTGCGCAGCTTTTCCCAGAGTCCTCCCTCCTCGAGGATTACCGACCGTTTACACACAGACGATTGGAGCATCATGGGTTGAAACTCGCGCAGCACCCAGTCCGCCCCGTCCGGGACGATCACATGTTCCTGCGAGATCTGAAACCCACCCACTCCCCACCACGTAGGCTCCGCCTTGTCGGGAACAGCCATGTCATCGAAATATACGATTGCACGGCCGTTTGTCGCATCGATGGCTTGCGCGATCCTCTCGAGATGTGTCGTTGTCCACACGTCGTCAGAGTCAAGAAAGGCCACCCATTCTTGAGTTGATTCCCGGACACCACGATTTCGTGCACTGGCACCCCCGCTGTTTTCCTGGCGAACGTAACGTACCGCATTGCCGAATTGGCGGACCGAATCCTCCGTAGCGTCTGTCGATCCATCGTCGACGACGATGATTTCCGCGGGTCGGAACGACTGATCCAATGCGCTCTGGATCGCCCGCGCAACCAGACGCGCACGGTTGTGCGTCGGAATCACGGCGCTGAACATGATGGGCCGAGGGGACACCGTTCCCGCAGCGCTCATGTCCGGCCTCCACCTGGTGTGCAGGTCTTCCCGCCCCTTCCACCCCGCGATCTCACGGACAGAGGCGAAGAGCACGCCACCCGCCCACGCGAGACCATACCCGTAGGATACCAGCCACACACGCAAGAATGTCAAGGCAGGGATGTCAAACCCGTGGTCATGTAGACGACGACGCAAGGATCCCGGTCCACTCGGTAAAACCGAACGGATGGCTCCCTTAAGAAGATCCGCCTGTGAGCCTTTATCGGAACGTTCGATCCTCGGCGCTCCCGTCCCCACACGGAATGCCTTCCGCAGCAGTTCCCGGAAATTCCGCGCCGGATGACGCACCACCGCATCTGTCGCATACGCAAGACGGAAACCCTTCCTGAGTGCCGCCCGCGTCCAGATCATGTCGCCGCCGGAACGCACACTGTTGGGGAAAGGACCGATGCTCTGAGCCGCAGCGGTGGGCACAAAGAGATTCGCCGTCGTCGCCCCCTGACCACCGGTGACAAGAGTCTCGCTGCTCATGTGTGACGCCGCATCGAAGATTTCCGCTGCCGCGTACGGGGAAGAAAGAAAGAACTCCACCCGTCCTCCGACGAGATCCACACCCTGCTCCGTGAGCACCCTGACCCCCTCCCGAATCCACCCGGGTGTCACAATGCAGTCGGAGTCCGTGAATGCTAGAATATCTCCACGGGCCCTGGCGACGGCACGATTGCGAGCAGCATAGGAACTCCGTATTGTTGCCTCCTCCAGCAGCACCACCGGGTACTCCGAGATCACAGCGCGGGTGCCATCCGTGGATCCGTTGTCCACAAGGATCACCTCAAGCCGGGACTTCGGATAGTCCAGTTGCGCCAGGGAGTCCAGTAGAAGGCGCACCGAATCCTCGGCATTGCGCACCGGGACGATGACAGAGACGAGCGGCGTTCCGTCCATCATTGCGGTACACTCCTGTCGACACTTGTTGCAGCCCCCGGGGAAAGACCCATGAGCTCCGCACGCAGTTGCCGACGCGCCAGCCAGACAAATCGAAGAAGCTGCATGTCGCAGAATCCCTTGTCCAAAGCCCCCAGGCCGGAGCGACGGATCGCCCGCGCATATTCACTCAACCATCGCCAGTGCGGAGGGAGTCCTTTTCCTGTCTTCGATGGATCAAACCATCGCGTGCGGGAGGCGAAGTCCGGATTCGAAGGCACGGATCCGCCGGCATGCATCCGACGGAAGAAGAGAGGCTCTTCGATCCGATAAAACGTCCCGCGCAACGCCAACTCTGAAAGCAATATCCTGTCCGAAGACCCGAATGAACCGATCTTTCCTGTCGACAGGAGAGGGTGAAGCCGGATCAGCCCGACCACAGCATTGCACTTGCGGTTGATCCAGCTCGACTCCAGGAACTCGCGGAAGCGCTGGTGCGGGCGGGCTGCGGTCACCGTAAGGACATCCTCCGTCTCTTCACCCTGAGAGGTTCCTTCTTCGTCGATGACTATGGTCCGGGGATAACAGAGCACGGCCTCCGGATGAGCGGCAAGAGCCGCAACACATCGCTCCACATACGTGGGCGCAATCACGTCATCATGCGGTGCCCACTTGAAGAACTCCCCCCGGGCCCGATCGACAAGCAGGTTGTAGTTTTTCGCCGCACCAAGGTTGGTCTCATTCCGCCAATACCGAATCCGCGGATCGCGTAGAGCATACTCTTCGCAGATAGCGCACGTCCTATCGGTCGAAGCATTGTCAGAGATCAACACCTCGAGGCTTGTGTAGGTCTGGCCGAGAATGGAATCCAACGCAGCACACAAGAACCGCTCCCCGTTGAGCACCGGGAGTCCAATCGTAACGAGGGACATGCGAGAGCCTTGCGCTGATATGGCTACCGGACCACAAGCATTCGCTTCACTAGCATGCGCTCGCCGTTGTTGACCGAGAGTCGGTAGAAAAATATACCTGAAGCCAGACCATCTGCGGTGAAGAGCTGCTTGTGATTGCCTGCCGATTGAATTTCGTCGACCAGAAGAGCCACACGCTGCCCGAGCGTGTTAAAGACCTCGAGCCGGACTCGGCTTTCCGCCGGCAGACCATATTCCAGTATGGTGGTCGGATTAAAAGGATTCGGATAATTCTGCGCGAGTGACACCTCCTTTGGCAATGTTGACTCAAAGGCGACGGCCGTCAGACTCGGATAAAACCCTCTGATCTCGCTGTACGGCCCCCAGCCGGTCGGGTTTCCGGCACGCACGCGCCAATAGTGCCACTGGTTCAGCGTAAGTCCGCGAAGCATCTTGGTGCTATCTGTGAGCGATGAATCAATACCGAGAAATACAAAAAGAGAATCGGCAGAAAGCTCAAGCCAGTACCTGGAATTCACCTGGCTGTTCCGGTGCCAGAGGCAGAGGACACTATCCGCTTTCGGCTTTGCAAGGTTCGCCGGTGCAACGAGCGTCACCTGATTGGGCAGCGGCAAGTACGTAGTGAACGACCGGCGCGAGGAGAAGGGACTCTTGCCCCCTGTATTGGACGATGCGACGCGCCAGTAGTATTGTGTGTAGGTGGCGAGGCCTGTGAGCGCACGCGTCGTGTCTGTCAGGGTTGAATCGTTTACAACGAATCCCGTGGCAAACGTCGGGTCCGTCGCAACCTGTAGATGATACCGCGTTGCACCGTAGGAAGAATACCACAGCGTGGTTACGTTGACACCGAGGCCTGATGCACCGTTCGCCGGAAGCTTCGGACGAGGGATGGGAGCAATGGCGGAACGGAAATAGTCGAATATGGCTGAATAGCCGGGAGGCGGTGCGCCTTCATTCCGCGCAGTCAGACCTACGTGATGAACGGTGAGCGTACGATTGAACTGCCCTGCCATGTTCCATGCCGTCCCGTTCAACGAATAGAGTTCGGTCCACGTGTCGCGCTCTCTTTGTACACGGAGGTAGACCGGGCCGATGCCATTCGTCCCGATGGCGATGTCGAACAGCGTCGAAGGCACACTCGATGTGACACTTCCTGCGAGCGCACGTGTCGAGGAGCCGTCCGAATAGATTTCAAACCGCAGATAGTCGGTTGAACTCTCGTCAACAATGATGCCCGCTCCCTCGATGGGCTGGCTCAACCCGCCCGCGAGCTTCACCTGGAAATCCAGGTCCGTGTCATTGGCAGGCTGGAGTATCCGCGGAATAGTACTCCCTCCACTCGAGACCGTATGCTGAACACTCTGCGGAAGTACGACCGATAGAACTCCGTCCGAAACTGTGACACCGACATCGCCAACAGGATCCTGAATGGTCCAGAGGGAAGAGTCAATAGGCTGCACGTTGAATTCATCGGAGACCACGTTAGAGAGGTTTCCGGTGTTGAAGGTCAGATCTCCCGATGTCCCGGCGTTTCCCGATTCATCATAGGAATAGACACAGTAATGATAGGTCGTATACGAGGTAAGACCGGAGAGAATGAAATCATGGCCGGTCGTAAGATTCGCATTGGCCAAGACAGTACCGTAGTTCGACGTCCTCCCGAATTCTATTCTCCCCCTTGCGGGTTCGTCTGTCTGCCACTGGACTTCGGCAGAGGACAGCCCGGAACTGACCGTGAGTCCGCTCAGCACAGGAGGAACATTATCGCCGGTAATCGGTCGTACTGTTATTGCCCCAAAGGTTGCGTCCACGTAATGTGCTGCGAGCATGGCCGCGCCTTGTTGCGGATCGGTCAGTGGGCCCTGCCAGACCATATCAAAGGCCGAGGGCTCCGAAGCATTCACATCCCAGACCTTAAAAGAATAGAGAATTCCTGAACTGTTGGATTGCGCCCGTATTTTGAAGTAGTAGGGGACATCAAAGGGGATCTGCTTGCCGCTCCCGTCATTGAATTTGTCATAGATCGTAAGATGCGATCCCGCCGTGTCGAATTCATAGAGACCGGCGCACCCGAACGGTCTCCAGCCGGTCTTCGGCTGCCACCCAGAAATGGGATCATCGGAATGTCCCGACCAGCCCACGAATACACCGACGACAGGACGACCATTAATGGAGCCATAACCAGCCGGATCGACACCGTGAATGGTGATCGGAACGATGATCTCGTAATCCTTCCATGTGGTGTCGCCGAATGCGACAAGGCGATCATAGCCATCGGCAAAACAGTGAATACCACCGGATACCACAGACCAATCCCCGTCAACCATCTGCACCGAATCGTACAGACACGATGCCGACCCCCAGGTGATATTCGTTACTCGTGGCCATACTGTACCGGGGAGATAGCGGACAATCACGGTGTCACGAGCGTACGCCCCGCTGGTATTGCGCGCGGCCAAAGCAACGATGTTGGAATCGGGAAGCGGTCGAAGTGACCGGTACAGGATGTCAATGTTGAAATCACCCAGTCTCGCGAGTCGCCGGGTATCCGGCCCAATGCTCAGGGTGACCGCCGAGCCTCCGTTGAGCGTGTATGTGAGGGAGGCAACGCCTACCGGGTCAGAGACATTTCCAAGAATATTCACCCACCGCTGCGGAGTACCGGTCTGACTGAACGTCAGCCGTTTGGGATGCCAGAAGGTAATCGTTGTTCCTGATGTCGACATGGGTGACACAGCCACCCCGGAGTGAGCAGGGACCGGTGTCAGCTCCTGTGCTACGGCCGGGACTGCAGTGAGGCACCAAATAGCGACAAGAAGCGCTCTACGCGTTGGAGTGTGGCCGGGCGTCACCTGAAATCGCATAGATCTCTTTCTCATCTTTGGTGAAGAGTGAACAGCAACGCTGGCGACGGGAGGGAACCCGCCGCCAGTGTCAGTCAATCGTGAGTCTTACCGCAGAAGAAGCATCGTTCTCGTCCAGCTGTGCCCGCCTGCAGTCAGCCGGTAGAAATACATCCCGGATGGCAAAGCACTGGCTGCAGAGAAGGACAGTCTATGCCATCCTGCACTCTGCTGCTCGTCAGCCAGCTGGGCCACGCTCTGACCGAGGGCATTGTAGACGCTGAGAGTCACCCGCCCTGCGGCAGGAATCGAGTACTCAATCATCGTCGATGGGTTAAAGGGATTCGGATAATTCTGCATGAGCTGATACTCTGTCGATACTCCCGGCAGAGTGCGCACGTCGGTCAGAGTGGCGGTAAACCGCCAGATCTGGCTATACGGCCCCCATCCCGCATCGTTCTTTGCACGTATGCGCCAGTATGTAACGCCGAGTGGCACCGAAAGAACGGACACAGTATCCGTAAGAGATGTATCGGCATCCGGATAAGCAAAGAGCGAGTCGGTAGTCCACTCTATCGCGTACCCTTGCGCTTCCGCCAGCTTGCGCCACCTGCACACCACGCTGTCCATCCGCGCATACCCTAGATTGGCAGGCGCAGTAAGTTGCACCTGATTGGGCAAACCGGCAATAGTCTGGAATTTCCATGTTTCAGAAAATGGAATCGTATATGTAGGCATGACAGCCGCAACATGCCAGTAGTACCACACATACGCAGACAATCCGCTCAAGGCATAGGTCGTGTCGACGGAAACTGCATCAGTCACGAGAACCGACGGCGCAAAAGTCGTATCATGCGCCACCTGCACGTGATATTGCACGGCGTGCGGATAGGCTTGCCACTTGATGCGCGCATTGCGGGACTGATGTGTGGCGCCATTCGGAGGGACGAGAAGCGTCGTGGGGACGACGATATGCTCCTCCGCCTGCCCGACGGTAAACGCCAGCATGCCGCCCGACGAACGCACGAGTGGCGCGCAGGTGGAGTAAGCCGTTCCATCCATCAGGCCATAGACAAAATGTTGGGGATTGGCGTACATGTACGCGAAGTGACTCTGCCGTCCAAAACCAAACACCGTCATTGATCCGTTCAACGGATAGTCCGGCTGAGACACGGTCATTGCATAGTATTGATCCACAATGGCGTCGTTCTCTTCATGATAGAGGAAGAGCGACCGGTTCACATTGGGATCACTGAAGTATATCCATTCTTCGGGCTCGATATCTTGAATAAACGTCTGCGACGCCGGTGTGACAACATTGCCCGGCCGGGTCACGAAATCCACATCCGGCTCCAGCGTACCGCCGGGAGTTCCTTCATACAGGACCCAGTACGCACTGTCGGTGTGGATCATGGTCATGCGTGCGTATTCCGGGTAGATATCCCACTGGTCCTCGAATTTGCCGTTCACGAGGATCGAGTGGATCGTGACCTTCAACGGTCCTTGATTGGTAATCGTGCTGACCGATGCAGCATCGCCGGTGGATCCCGGGTGGAAATAGCCGTCCGGATAGCGTGCATTCGGGATCCCGCGCCCGTCGCCTGCGGCGCTGCTATTGTAGACGGTATTATACCCCACCCAATCGTTGCTGTTGTTGTCAACCCAGCTCGAGAAGGCGGCGCCGATCTTTTGGTAATACATGGTCCCGTTGGTGTTGGTCACCTTGTAGCAGTATTGCCCCTCGTCGAAAATATTGTCGGTCAACGTTACCTGCGGCGTCACCACAGCAGGTGCAAAACCAAGGCTCGCGAGGTCATAATACACATGATATTTTCGGACAGCGGATGCCGGAGTCGTCCCGCTCATCAGTACAACCAGCGTCCCGGATGCTTTGGTGGAGTCGTTGAAGTCACTGTCACGGTCGAACTGGAATGCCACACTGTCGTGCACCGTTTCGCCGGCGTCATTCACTTCAACCACACGAAGCGATGCGGGATCGAACCTTCCGGAATATCCCATGCTCCCGATGAGCGTCGTAAAGTTGATCTGTGCCTCCGCAGGTCTCCGGATGCGATCAACTGACCCGGCGTTGAACTCTACGGGAACGCGAAATCTCCAACTTGAATAGACCCACCCGGCCGACGCCAGAGTTGGGACAAGGATCACGCAGCACGTGAGCGCGACGAAAGCGCGCCTCCACACACCGCTCAGACCTGCCATACTACGTTCCATCTATGACTCCTTTCTCGATAGTGACGTACGAGTCACGTGTAAGCGATCTCTTTCCGCCACAGCAACGGAAGCCCGCTCGAAACAGGTAGGCCCTCGCGAGGAGCAAGCCTGCAAGGGCCTACGGCAGAACGAAACAGAATTGGCCGCTGCTATTTCATGAGCAACATTTTCTTCAACAACGTCACATCGCCTGCATTCAGGCGGTAGAAGTAGACACCGCTGGCAAGCCCGCTCGCATCAAAACTGACCGAGTAGTAGCCCGCGGGTTTGACATCGTCGACCAGCCGGGCAATGGTCTCACCAAGCATGTTGTACACCGTCAGACTTACGCGGCTTTCTTTCGGAAGCTCATAGTCAACGCGTGTCGACGGGTTGAACGGATTGGGATAGTTGTCATGCAGCCGGAATTCCGTCGGAATCGAATGCTTGTCGTCGACACCGGCAATCACCGAATTGAAGCGCCGGGTCGTACTGTATGCGCCCCATCCACCGCCATTGCCGGCACGCACCTTCCAGTAGAACAGGTGGTTGTTGGTGAGCGAATGCGCCGTTTTCATCGTGTCGGTCAGGGTGGTGTCGAGTGACTTGAACTGGAACAGCGAATCGAAGCCGAGCTCGAACCAGTATTTGGTCGCGCCCGCCTGCGTCCGCCACGTAAACGTTGCACTGTCGGCAGTAACCGTAGCATCAGCGCCCGGGAATGCCAGCGTCACCTGACCCGGCACCGGAATCAAGGTCCAGAAGTTCACTGTTCCAGAGAATGGACCAAACGATGGCCCGGTCTTTCCGGAAACGTGCCAGAAGTACTGCGTATTATAGCTCAGACTGCTTACGGCACGGACCGAATCCGTGAGCGTGGAGTCGTCGACAAGCAAACCACCTGCAAAAGTGGAATCGACGGCAAGCTGCACATAGTACTTTGTCGCACCGGCAACCTTGTTCCACCTGAGGGTGACATTGGTTGGCTGGCCGGTGGCGTTATTTGCCGGAGAAATCGGCGTCGGCACAAGAACGAAGGTTGTGAAATTCCATGCTGCGGAGAAGTCACCGGTAGCACCGGCATTCTTGCCGCGCACACGCCAGAAGTACTTTGTGAACGGTGAAAGTCCGGTCATCGCTTTCGTGGTGTCGGTGATCGTCGAATCATCAAGAACGGTCGTGGTAAACAGCGTGTCTTGGGCGACCTGGAGATGATACGAGCTCGCGCTCAGAGCCGGATGCCACTTGACTGTCGTGCTCAACGGCTGCGTGATGTTGTTGTTTGCAGGAAACGCCAGCGCGGGCGCCGGAGGCTTCGGCGAACCATATTGGCCTGTGTATTGCACAACGACGTGGGGACCCGGCCAATTCACATCAACGCCGGTTGACGACGATTCGCAGTGCAGGGTAAAGGTGTTTTCCCCGACGAGAAGAGCTGACGTGGGGACAGACAAGTAGTCCATCTGGCAGAAATGATCAAGCCCGTAGGCGGGCGTTGTCCAGCCATTGACTTTGGTCCAATGCGTCTCTCCGGGGAGGGCATACGCATCGATCCCGTTGAACGTTGACACTATCATCGTGGCGGCTGCCGCATCGACAAGGTTCGCGCCCGATGGGATCGAGAAATTGCTGGACTTCTCTGTACCGCCGGTACGGATCTCATAGTGCTCGGGAACATTGTACGGCTTGTATAACATGACGGACTTCCCGGAGCGCACGAGCGAGAGGTTTTTCGCTTCCTTGGTCATGTAGAACACGCCGTTGTTGTCCCGGATAATCGCGGCCAGTTTCACTGCTCCGGCCGCCTGATCGGGCACCAGATTCGTATTCCATGTGACCGTATATGGTGAAGATGTTGCGTTCCCGATATTGCCGTGCATATTCTCCACAGTCTCGGTCTGCGCGCGGTGATAGTTGTACTGCCAATCCTGGTAGATACCGTCGCCATCCGTATCGAGACCTTCGTAGTAGCCGACAAAACTCACCTTGCTGATCCCTGCCGAGCTTGCGGCAGAGGCGGTGATCTGGGGGCTCTCGGTCAGTATGCCGCCATCCGACACGGACGTGATCGATCCTGTGGGATGCGCCTTTGTGGAATCATAGTACACGCGCACAACGATGCCGAATTGTCCCCACTGTCCCCAATCGAAACTGTAGCAGGTCTGTCCTGCATTGGTTCCCTCAAACCAATTCGTACCCTCCGCCAGGTGAGCCAAGGGGATATCGACCGTGATGTTCGCATAACTCAAATAGCACTCGGGGTTGGGAGGGGGAGTCTGCAACTCGGGAACTGAGACCCAGGGATTGTCGTTGAACCGAATTGCTTTCCCTGTGGTTCCGGCATGACCACCCCAGAGATCGATGACGGCTTCCGCGCGAATTGCATGTTGAAGATCGCTGATGTTCAGATCCAACACTGCGTTCGGCAGATAGGCCTGCGCCTGTGGTCTCTGCGTGTTGGGGTCGGTAACACGCCAATCCCCATACCCCAAGTTGGCGCGCTGGTACTCTTTGAAGATATCGCCGGGCTGGGGGCCACGCAACCTGCCGGCCGCCGCCTGGAGAGTCGAGATCGAGGCAACCATGAGCAGGGCAATGCCAAGCTGGAATATCGAACTCCGCATCATTCGTTTCATAGAGCAAACCTCCTTGTTATGATTTCACCATCGCGTCGCACAAATTGACATTTATTGTACCCCGGTGCCGGAGGGAACATGGCTGTCCTCCAACCATGGTCCTCCGGCACGCACATCGGTCTACGCTCTACTTGACGAGGGCCATTTTCTTCATGAGCACAGTATGATCGGTCACCAGCCTGTAGAAGTAGATTCCGGTGGCAAATCGTGACCCATCAAACGACACCTGGTGATACCCTGCTTCCATCGTCTCGTCGAGCACGGTGGCAATCCGGTCGCCAAGCGTGTTGAAGACTTCCAATATCACATGCCCGGAATGGGGAACACCAAACTCAATGCGTGTCGAGGGATTGAATGGGTTCGGGAAGTTCTGGGCCAATGTGAATTCGGTTGGAATACCTTTCTCCGCATTCACTGACGTGATTTCGACCCTGAAGATACGCACTTCACCGAAAGAGCCCCATCCTGAGAGGTTCTTTGCTTTCAGCCGCCAGTAGTACGAGCTGTTGTTCGGAATCTGCTTCACGGTCTTCGCCGTATCCGTAATGCTCGAATCGATGACGGCGAATTGAAAGGCGATGTCTGGCGCGTATTCAAGCCAGTATTTTGTCACGCTGGGCTGAGCTTTGAACCAGACGAATCGCACGGAGTCTTTCGTGATCAGGGCATTCTGGACAGGAAGACTGAGGGTAACCGCTCCAGGAGGCGGAACAACCGTCGTAAACCGCCAGGTGGGAGAGAACGGACCTGTACCGCCGGGAGTGGTGACCCGCACACGCCAGAAGTAGACAGTGTTGAGTTCGAGCCCGGTCACGGAAAACAGGGTGTCTGTGAGCGTCGAATCATTCACGATGGGAGAGGTGAAAAGCGCGTCCTTGCCAAATTGCAGGTAATAGGTAAGTGCATTCTTGGTCGCATTCCACTGCAGGGTCTGATCGACTGCCACGTTGACTGCATTGTTCAAAGGCGCAAGAAGGACAGGCGCGCCGGGAACGCCCTGCGCCGTCGTGAAGTGCCATACATCCGAGTACGCACTGTAGCCGTTGACGTTCTTCGAACGGACGCGCCAGAAGTATTTCTGGTCGGTCTGCAAGGTTGAAAGAATCTTTGTCGGGCTGGCAAGCGTACTGTCGTTCACCACCATGGTGGAGAAGAGCGAATCCATGGCAACCTGCGCATGATACGACGTGGCGCCGATGCCGACACCCCAGGCAACAGTCACCGGGAGAGTCAGAGCTGTCGCATCATTTAGTGGACTGTCCAAACGTGGCGCGGCCGGCATTGCTCCCTGAAAGAAATCCACAAGCGCTATAAATGCAGGAGGCGTGGCGCCGGAATTCCCCGCGCTGATGCCGACCTGGTTCGGCCAGAAAAAGGCCCAGAAATCCCCGGCGGGGGTCCACGTTGAACCGTCAAACGAATAATCCACGAACCAATGCGCACCTGTCTGACGCACGCGCATGTACAGCGGAGTCATCCCCTGCACTCCGATGTTCGCACTTACGCGTGTTGCGGGATTCTCCAGGCCGGCAAATGTCCAACATTTAACTAGCGTGCCACTCGGGTCGCTCAAGAAATCCACCCGCATCAGCTTCGTATCCGTTTCGCGAAACACCAGTCCCTGGAATTGGAACGAAGAGGAATTGCCGCTGACCCCGGTGTTGTACCGGACGATGAATTCGTGGTTCGTGGCAGGCGACAGATTCTGTGTCACTCTCGGCACGTTGTCACCATCTGTCCAGAGGTCGTGTGTCGTCCCTGAAGGGACGGAGATAGAGAGCTGATCGCTTGAGATTGACACAACCGCATCGCCGCGGGGGTTCACGATCCCCCATATCCCGCCATTCAGGGCGGCACCCGAGAAACCATCCGAATGGCTTGTGACATCCGCGACATTGGCGCGGGTGGAGAAAGTATCATTGGAGGTATTGGTGACGTGACTCAAGTCATCTCCCGCCAGAATCCGGAAATTATAGAGGGTGCTCGCGCTCAGATCCGTCAGGAGGACGGAATGGTAGTAGTCGGGGTTCAGATCCAAAACATTGAGATCATAGGTCGTCGTCTTTCCATATTCTACCTTTGCATCCGAAAGCTCGTCGGTGCACCAAGCAAGCATAGCCCCGTTGGGTGCAGTATCCAACAACTGGATGCTGTGGATCCAGGGCCCATTTGCATCTGCCGGCGGAGCCTGACTGTCATCGTCGTATGCGACGGAATCCAGGTTAAAAAAGTAGTCGACGTAGGATGAGAACTTTGCGGCCCTGGGTCCGGCATTGTCAGCAAATGGTCCCACCTTTGCCACCGCCAACGGCTGCGTGAATGTCACAGTAGTATCCCAGGTGGCCCCGTCGAGAGAACAGAGCTGCTTCCAGACGTTGCCTCCCAGGCGCACGACCCGCATCCACAACGGGCCCTGCCCGAGGGATGCGTAGCTCGTAAACACCTTGGTGCTCGGCGAGCTAAATCCGCCTATGAATGTCGCAACGTACGCACGGACGCTGCCATCCGTCGCTGTTGTGAAGGCGAAGATGATCTTGTTGTTCGCATCTTGCTCGACCGTGACGCCTTGCGCCTGGTACGAATCAGACGTGCCACCCACCAAGCCGGTGAGGAATTTCACTTCAAGATTGAAGGGGGTATCCGTAGCAGGCTGCATTATGCGGACCGTGTTGTCGCCGCTCGTCCAGATATCGTGGGCGGAGCCCGCGGGAGTCGTTATCCGCACAGCCGCTGAGGCTGTGCCTCGGTCCACCATCGCAATCTGTCCGTCATTGCTCGGCGAAGTGAGGGTCCACAGTGAACGGTCGAGGTGCTTCATGTTGAAATCGGTAGAGACAAAGGTCGTGTTCCCGGCAAAAGCACTGCCGGTCGCCAGTAGAAGCACAAGAACCAGAACAGCAGGCACAACTATCACATTCTTAGAGCTCTTCATTGTATACTCCTTTGAGTATTAAAAATCACGCACATGAACAACTTTAGCCAACTGTAGATAATTCTCACTCAGCTTTCCTGAGCACACGCGCAGGCACACCCGCAACGACGGTATTCGCAGGGACGTTCTTTGTCACCACGCTCCCGGCGCCAACGATAGCATTTTCGCCAACCGTCACTCCGCAGAGAACGGTGGTATTTGTGCCGATTGAAGCCCCTTTTTTGATGGTCGTCGGAACGACCCTCCAATCCGCCTCCGTTTGCATGGTGCCGCCATTGGTCACGGACCGGGGGTACTTGTCATTGATAAACATAACCCCGTGCCCGATAAAGACATTGTCCTCGATCACAACGCCTTCACAAATGAACGTATGCGTGGAAATCTTGCAGTTTTTGCCGACGCTTGAGTTCTTCTGTATCTCAACAAATGTGCCGATCTTTGTGTTGTCGCCTATCTCGCAACCATATAGGTTTACAAAATCGAAAATCTTGACGTTTTTGCCCAGTTTTACTGTAGGAGCGATTTTCTGAAGGGACATGCGCTATCCTCCGTCATGGATGATTGATGAAATTCTTCCGGCAGGGCTATTGGCCCAAATTGACCATAGTGCCACCTGCACGTAAGGACTGTTGCGCAGCCTCCAGAATGCGCACAACTTTCATGCCAGCCCGTCCGTCCGTTGTCGGGCGTCTCCCATTCTTGATCGCGTCGACAAAATCATTGCACATCAGACTCAGGGCCTCTCCGAGATCAATTTTCGGCGCCCACATATCGCCCGTACGGTATTGCACCAGGACTTTGTAAATGGATTCGCGTTCCTTTATGTCAACACCCTTGTCGTACACTTTCACCTTCTCGCTCGGCTCCATGTCATCATACACGACCATCAGCTTGCTGCCGCCGATCAGAATCTTGCGCACTTTCACAGGCGACATCCAGTTCACGTGGAAGTGTGCGAGAAGCTGACTGTTGTAGCGAACGGTCAGGTACGCGATGTCTTCCATGTCATTGAAATGCTTCGCGCCGATAGCGGACACCCCTATCGGGTCCTGCCCGATGAGATAGTCCATGATCGACAGGTCGTGCGGAGCAAGATCCCACAACACATTCGTGTCATGCTGGAATAGGCCAAGGTTGACACGTACCGAATCGAAGTACATGATCTCGCCGAGGCGCCCCTCGGCAATCATATCCTTGATCTTGCGCACTGCGCCCGTGTAGATGAACGTGTGGTCGACCATCAACACCAGCTTCTTCTTCGCAGCAAGATCCACCATCTGCTCACACTGTGCGCCGCTCTCCGCCATCGGTTTCTCGAGCAGAACGTGTTTGTCCGCTTCAAGGGCTTTCATGCCAAGCGAAAAGTGGGTCGAGACCGGCGTGGCAATAGCGATCGCCTCCACATCGTCGCGTCTGAGAAGATCTTCGTATCGGGTTACCGTCTCAAGGGACGCGAACTTCTGCTTTGCGACCTGAAGACGTTTCTCCGAGGTGTCAAAGCAGACCACCCCGTCAACGGACGGGGTGGACTGAAAGTTGCGAACAAGATTGGGGCCCCAGTAACCAAAACCAACGACGCCGATTTTCATCTGCAGGAGATCCTTATTTTGCTCCTGAACCAAAGAGCATGACAGGAAGCGTTTTGAGAAGTAAGCCGAAATCGAGAAGCACTGACGCATTCTGAATGTAGTACAGATCGAGCACGACCATGTCTTCAAATCCCACTACGCTGCGCCCTGCAACCTGCCACATCCCGGTACAGCCGGGCATTACGGTGAGGCGGCGTTTGTGCCATTCCTCGTAGTGATCCCACTCATACGGGAGGCAGGGGCGCGGACCAACCAAACTCATATCCCCCTTCAGCACGTTGAATAACTGGGGCAGCTCGTCAAGACTGGTCTTCCGCAGGAACCGTCCGACTTGCGTGACCCGGGACTCATTGACAATTTTCGTCGATGTCTTTTGCAACGGCTTGGTTTTGGCTTTCGTCTGCATGAACTGCACAACCGTCTTTTCGCGGTCTTTGTCCTGATCGCTCCCGATCTGCATGGAACGGAACTTGTAGAACTTGAATGGTTTGCCGTTCTTGCCGATGCGGGTCTGGGAAAAGAAGATTGGACCGCGAGAATCCATCCGGATCGCAGCAGCAATCGTCATAAGAATCGGCGCAAGGAAAAGAAGACCGGTCGCAGCGACAATGGAATCAAATACGCGCTTGTAGACTTCGAGCGCCGGGCCGGGACTGAAATGAGAGATCCCGACAACAGGGAGATTCCCATATTTTTCAATGAACAGTCGGGAGGGCACGACATCGTAGAGAGGCGAGGAAATCTTCACGACGGCGTCTGTGGCCGTGGCGATATCCAGCACGGTTATCAGCCTCATGTGATCCACATTCTCAAGGCTGACGATGATCTCCTGTATGTCGAACACATTGACGATATCCTTAAGCTCAGCAACCCGCCCCAGCACCTTGGACCGGTTGAACACAACCTTGCCGAGCGACAAGTCGTCATCGAGAAATCCCACCAAGTGTAATCCGAGGTGATCGTTGAGGAAGAGATTGATGGCCAGATTCTTGCCGTTCTGTCCGGCACCCACGATCAAGGCGTTGCGATGGAATACCTTGCGACGGGAAAGCCAAAGATAGATGTTCCTGAATACGATTACCCGACCACCAATCAGAAGCACGATGGAAATGACAGAGAAATAGACCATTGCCAATCGACTGTCAAGAATCCACGAAGTCCGGATGAAGAATGCGAGGAGTGCCAGACTCAGGAGTGTAAAAAAGAGAGCCTTCAGAATCCGCACTGTCTGATCGGCGACAGTGATGAAGACATTCACGCTGTAGAGCCCAAGGTATGTAAAGCCCGCGGTCGCAGCAGCGCTGAAAAGGCAGAGAAAGATCGCCTCCCATTCCAGGGGAGCCCCGACAAACTTGAACTCACCGGCAAAATCCCGGCCCCGGAGCGCAATGGCAATGGAAAGAGCTGCCAGGATCGTCAGCCAGTCGAGGGCCATCAAGATATAGGTGTAAGAAGGGCGTTTTTTTAGAGCAACCATGAGTTCTTCTCCCCTTTCAGAGAGTCGATAAAATTTGCGAAATAATTTACCATAAGGGCCGTTTAAAAGCAACCAGCAGGATTTCACAGAATCTACCGGAAGTGTTGATACAATGTAGAAAAGAGCACCGCTTAGAACCGTGAGCTACGTCACAAGCCCAAATTCAGCACAAAATCGACAAGTTTTCCTGCTCGATCCTGTATACTATGAGCAGAAATAGCCTGCAAAAAATAAACATCCGTGCCATCGCGATGGCCCTCATTAACGCGCGCCGCCCCCAGGGGGCATCCCCGGAGGCGGCGCATCACAGCGTTAACCTGTCGAACCGGACCCATCCTTACGAGCAGAACTCCCGGATCGCACCACACACATATTTGATCTGCTCCTCGGTCAATTCCGGATACATCGGCAATGAGAGGATCTCCTTCGCCAATCTCTCCGTCACGGGGAAATCCCCTTCCTTGTATCCCAAATGAGCAAATGCCTTTTGCACATGAAGAGGAATAGGGTAGTGGAGTCCAGTGGAAATCCCCTTTCCCTCCAGATGCTTCTGCAGCTCATCCCGCTTTGTGACCCTGATCACATAGAGGTGGTACACGTGCTTCGCATAGGACATCTCCTTTGGGGGAGTTACGTTGGGAATTCCCTGGAGATGCTTGTTGTACAGTGCCGCGTTGCGACGCCGCGCTTCGGTCCACGCACCGAGATNNGCTTCACACCGAGCACTGCGCCCTGAATGCCTTCCATCCGGTAGTTGTGTCCGTACATCTCATGATGATACTTTTTCTCTGCTCCGTGATCCCGAATCATCTTGAACTTGCGGGCCAGCTCGGCATCATTCGTCGCAGCGGCCCCACCCTCTCCATACGCACCCAGGTTTTTCCCCGGGTAGAAACTGAAGGATGAAGCCCGGGAGATCCCGCCAGTGCGTTTGCCCTTGTATTCTGCAAAGTGAGATTGCGCACAGTCTTCAACCAACGCAATATTGTGCTTGCGCGCAATCTGGTTCAACGGATCCATATCCGCTGCCTGGCCATACAAATGAACCGCCACAATCGCCTTCGTGCGCGGTGTGATTTTGGCCTCAACTTTTGTGGGATCGATATTGTANNACGGTGGGATCGATATTGTAGCTATCGGGTTCACAGTCCACAAACACCGGGGTGGCTCCACACAGCGTCGCTCCCCATGCCGTCGCGATAAAGGTGTTTGCCGGAATGATCACCTCATCTCCGGGGCCGACGCCGAGGGCCCAGAGGACCATATGATTGCCGTCAGTCCCGGAGCTTACGCCGTAGCAGTAGCTGACTCCATGCTCCTTGCCAAAAGCCGCCTCAAAATCGCTCACCGCCTTGCCCAGGACGTACGCCGAGCTGTCCAGGACGCCCATGATGGCAGGAAGGACTTCATCTTTGATCGAAGCGTACTGCGCTTTGAGGTCGAGAAACGGAACTTTCATCATAGTACACCTGTCGTCATTGTTGTTCGGGGGAGAGCGCGTCGCCACGCTTCAGATATATGCATTCTATGAAACCGACACATCGCCATGTGTGAACTGGATCACATTCTCGTAACGTAAGCACACCTGTCATGCACGGTCCTGCGTCGAAGATCCAAGGGTCATCCGTTGAACAGGTGAAGATATGCTTCCCGCAGCCTTTCCGCTTGTCGCTCCCAGGAGAGCTCATTGGCCACACGGGCCATTGCATCCTCACCCATGCGGCGGCTTCGCGCGGAATCTCCGAGCAGGGTCAGGATCCCCTCCGCGAACGCCACGGGGTTGTTGTTTTCAACGTAGATTGCAGAACTCCCCGCAGAGTAGGAATTCTCCTTGAGAAGGAACGAAACGATGGGCTTGCCCAGGGCCATATACTCCATAATCTTCGTCATGGTGGACAATTCATTCAATGGACTGGCGGGATCCGGAGAAAGGCACACGTCTGCGGTCGAGAGAATGTCCAATGCTTCAGCATCCGGAATGCGTCCGGTGAACACAATGTCATCCTGCAATCCCAGCTCCAGAGCCATCTGTTTGAGTCTCGGCCAGTCATCTCCTTTCCCGATCAGATAGAAGAGAATGTCGCGATTACCGCGGCGGTTGACAATCTCATCCACGGCACGGAGCACATATTCAACTCCATCCTGGATGGCCATCACACCGATGTAGGCCGCAAGAAACTTGTGCCCCCTCCTCAATGCGGGCTGGCGATCGTGAAGATGAAAACGGCGCGTATCAGGACCGTTGCGGACGACGAAGGTTTTACTCGCGTTACGCGAGTCGACCTCACTGGCTCGTTCACGATAGGACTCGTTCGTGGAGATGATCATGTCCGCATACCGGTACGTAAGCCGTTGCATCAAACGCAACATCCAGAGGATGATGCCGCCGGCTTTCTCCTCCCGTTCAAATCGACTCAGAAACGCTTCCGGCGACAAGTCGTGTTCGTCAAACACAAACTTCACCCTGCGGAATCTCAGTGCAATGGCCAGCGGCCAGAAGATGTCCGGGGGGTTCGCCACATGCACTGCATCGATCCTATGCCTGCGCAAGAGGCGGTACGTCAGCCGGATGGTCCGCACAAACGCAACGGTATACTCGCGGACGTATCCGGCAACGGAACCCGGGGAGAACGCTGCGGGGTAACGGTGAATGTGGATCCCCTCGACGTCCACTGACGGCTCCGGGTCTGTGTCTGATATCGGACAGACTGCGGACACCTCTGCCCCGAATGCGGAAAGAGAACGCGCGATGTTCCACATCCGTCGATCAAAGGGAACAGACTGGTTTTCGACGATCAACAGAATATGTTTACCAGCCAATGCCTTCGTAGGTTCCATGCGGGATTTTCCATTCGTCTGTAATTCTGACGAGGTCATAGACTGCCTGGTGCGGCTTGAGCATCTGGACTGCCTTACGGAAGCCTTCGCCCTTGTTTCCGATCAGGATGACCTCTGCGTGATCCAGCACCTCCTCGATGCTGCTCTTCATGAGCGAGGAAATATGGGGGATCTCCTGTTCGATATATACCTTGTTCGCCCCGACAAGTCGCGCAACGTTCACATTGGCATCATAAATCGCGAGGTCGTAACCCTTTCCGATCAATGCCTCCACAACGCTGACAATCGGGCTCTCGCGCAGGTCATCGGTATCCTGTTTGAAACTGAGACCGAGGACACCCACCTTCTTGCGCTTCGATTGCACGACCCAATTGATCACCCTTTCGATCTGTGCTTCGTTGCTGGGAACGAGCGATTGAAGGAGCGGGGTTTCAATATCGAGGCGTCGGGACTCGTAGGTGATCGCGCGGACATCTTTCGGAAGGCAGGAGCCACCGAAGGCAAAACCTGGTTTCAGATAGTATGGCGAGATATTGAGCTTGGTATCCTTGGCAAACAGGTCCATGACGACATGGCTGTCGATCCGCAGTTTCTTGCTGATTGCACCTATTTCGTTGGCGAACGTTACCTTCACCGCGTGGAATGCATTGCACGCGTATTTGAGGATCTCCGCCTCGCGGATCTTCACTGCATAAAAGGGAGCATTCACACCCTTGTACATCTCAGCAAGCAACTTCACGATGGTCTCGTCGGAGCCGCCTACGACTGTGTACGGGGGGTTCTCAAAGTCAAAGATCGATGTCCCCTCCCGCAGGAACTCCGGGTTGTCCGCAACACCGAAATCCCGGCCGACTTGCTTTCCCGATTCGCGCGCCACGATCGCGGCCACCTTGTCGACGGTGCCGGGAAGCACCGTGCTCCTGATGACCAGACCATGATACGTGTTCTTCAATCGCAGCGTCTGACCCACCTGCTCGGCCACACGCATCACCTGATCCAGATTGAGGCTGCCGTTCAGACTGCTGGGTGTACCAACACATACGAGGCTGATCTCGGTCTGCTGTACCGCCTCTGTGAGATTTGTTGTTGCGGAGAGTCGGCGTTCATTGACGGCCTGCTGCAGAAGTGCTTCGACCCCGGGCTCGACAATGGGAGAGATCCCCTTGTTGATGAGTTCCACCTTCACGCTGTTGGTATCAACACCGATCACCCGGTGTCCGAATTTCGAAAGACACACAGCCGAGACTGCGCCGACATAGCCGAGACCAAAAATGCTAATGTTCACGTGTTGTCCTCTCTCGTAATAGGTGTGCCAGTGCGTGGAACATCGTCGCGGCGCCCCAATGCATGGTGGGGGTCCTGTTGGTGAACCATTTGTTCTTCCAGAGATAAAAATACCCACTGGAATCCTGCATGTTCNNCCGCTGGAATCCTGCATGTTACTGATCGTCCACGCAGCGACCCGATCGGCCAATGAAAGGAGTTCCGGACGTCCAAACTCCCGGCTGAACAACGTCAGCGTGTCGATGCTCTGGGAGGCACTCTGGATATCATACTTGTATGCGCGATCCCAGTAGTATTTCGGCCCGCCGTCGTCCGTGAAGAAATGCTCCACATAAAACTGCAACCCCTTGGCAAGCACGGGCTGGAACTCGGTGTTGCCGGTGTTGAGCTGGTAGCCGAGAATGGAATCAAGATTGTACGCGGTATGCCAGTTATCGATCCAGTGGAACATCTCCGCATCACCATAATACCAGGCACCCGTCGACAATTGGGCCAGCGCGCTATAGCGCACTGCAGGCGTGGCAATGTCATAATACTGCCGATCCCCGGTTTCCTTGTACAACTCGGCAAGAAACCGCGCACCCAGGAGATTCCCGTTGTGGATTGCAAGTTGTTTGTGCGTCACATAGCTGATACAGATGCCGTTCGGGACTTCAAACCGCTCCAGCCCATGGAGAATGAAATGCCCGACATCACGGGCAACCTGCAGGTACTCTTCTTTCTTCAGCAGACGATAGGCCTCGATGAACTCGTGGCCGATGAGCCCGGTCCAAACCACGGTCGGCGCCCATTTGGGGATTGCCGAACCACGGGAAATGTAGTCAAACGCATTCCCCCAACCACAACCGGGGTACCCCTGAGATCTATTCTGCATCAACCAGTCAAAACACCACTCGGCCTTCTTGAGGTACGCCTGATCCCCGGTGATGCGATACAGCTGCACGTAACCGCCTCCCAGGAAGCCCATGCCTTTGGTGCTCCTGTGAGGTTTGATGCCCAGCAAAGGGCGCAGGTTGAAAGGATTCCTCCGAATTGCCTGCTGGAGAACCTGCTGAGGAAACTGCTTCTTGAATGTCAGCGGGCGGAGATAGGACATCAATCCATCGAAGGGATCGTACGCCTTGTAGTCGTGTTTCTCCAGCCATGCATCCAGGCGTCTCAAGGAATCCCACAGATCCTGCGTTGAGATGGTCATTGCACCTTCCCTTTCTTGATCAGCTGAGAATAGATCATCTCGAGTTCCTGATAGCTCCGTCCCCAGTCGCCCCGTTTCCGTACGACAGCAAGATTTCGATCGCCATATTCCCGGCTCCTCACGGGATCTGCCGCGAGCATAAGAATCTTTGAGGCAAGGGTTGTTTCGTCGCCCCGTGGAAAGATCTCGCCGTTGTATCCCTCCTGCACCCACTCCAGATTCGAAGGCGCGTCCGACACTACCACTGGCAATCGGCTGGCCATTGCTTCGAGAAGCGACACGGAAGTGCCGTCACTCAACGAGGCGGAAACATAGGCGTCGCCGGCCTGGAGGAGCCGCAGCAAGTCTGTGCGCGGAATCTTGCCCATCCAGAGGAAATAGTCATCCATGCCGTGTGTGCTCACCCACTCCTTGAAACCGGTCGTCAAGCTTCCCTCCCCCATCATGAGAACCCGGCATCGCTGTTCAACCTTCACGACACGCTCCATCGCGCGCAAGAACACGTCAATACCGTAGACCGGTTCATGATTCCGGGACATCACCAGCACAAAGTGTTTCTCCCAATCCAGTTCCTTGCGCACCGTTGCCCGCAGGGGATCGCGCAGCCGGGCAATCGACTCCACATCGATACCCTTCGGGAAGATCGTGATCTGCTCCGGAGGATAGCCAAAATCTGCAACGATTTTCCGTTTCACATGTTCGGCATCACAGGCCACCCAATCCGCTGCACGGAATACCGCGCGGTTCGCCCGACGGAACAGGAAGGAGCGCTGGGTGTCCAACAATACGTCTGAACCATAGGGAATCACCAGCAGCGGATGAAAGCCGGACAGGGCTGCAAGATACCCCTCGTTCCAGGTATTGCCGGCATGCATTACGTCCGGGCGGAACTCTCGGATTACCCTCTGCAGCCGTGGCAGCAAATGCACCGGCAAGAACCGCTGTGCACGTGCCAGGAACTGCAGGTGGATTCTGGTCAGTGTGACGTTTGGCAGCCGCAGAAGCTCTTCAGGCACCTCTCGCCAGTGAAAGGAGAAGATTCTGACAACATGGCCCGCCTCGGAAAAACTCCTCACGAACTTCTCGTCATGGGCCGTCACACAGGAGACAAGAAAAAGGATACGCATCGCTCGATCACTGTTGGGGAACGACCGGAGACGCCTCGGCAGCGCCGTCGTCCTGTTCATCGCCTACATCGGAATGCTCATCCTCGTCTGTTTGCCCGGCCAGCCAGACGACAAAGAACCAGATGAGCAACGCAAACAGACGCTCCGTCATAGCTTCATTGTAGAACCACACAAGCAGAAGGCTGAACAACAGAAACAAGTGAAACCGTCTTCGCACATACGGGTAGTGCGGCCGTCTCCACGCAAACCTGAACATCGTTGCGCCGACAACAAGGACGGCAAGCAGTCCGCCTTGAATCCACACGCTGAACAGCAAAATGCGCGACCCTGTCACAAGGTAGTACAGTCGACGACCCAGGCGGGAAACGTTCATAACGCTTCCCCCTCCCATGACTCCATATCCCATCCCGAGGGTGATCGCGCCAACATCCTTGCCCATCATCTGGAACATGATCGCGAGGCGCTGCAGCCTCGGCAGATCTTCACCCGATTGCGGATTCACGTGAAGCAGATACTGCTCAAAGTAATCCTGATCGAGCAGATTTCTTGTGTCCTGTACGGTCTCGCTATAAAAGTAGTTCAGCATGAAAGCGATGACCGCGCCCATGAGAAGAATCGCGATAGAACGGAAGATCTTCCGGCGGGCGGCAACGATCAGCAGCAGAAAAACCGGAAGCAGGACAAAGGAGATCTTCGTCTCGTTGAGCATCGTAGGAATCAACAACGGGATGAATAGCATTGTCTTCCCGATTTTGAAATGCGAGCCATCATCAAGAGAAGCGTAGCGGACCAAGAGATAGAAGCAGATGATGTACAGAATTTGCGACAACATCCCGCTTCCCCCCACCAGACCGAATGTTCCTCCCACAGCATCGCTGGCCCCGTACTTCAGGAACTGGTAGACGGCAAATGGTATCTGCACGATCGCATACACGATGATGAACTTCGTCATCAGGTCGACGAACTGGCGGCGCAGATCCGACATGTAGAGATCGTAAACTACTACCAGCGAAGCGAAGAAAAAAAGCAGGCCGCGCATGCCGTTCAACTGTTCTACCATTCCGAATCTGTCGGACGTCAGAATGATGGTTAATACGGCACTGAAGACAAACAGAAGCCACAGTCGAACACCGTAGAAATTCCGATGGGTGAAGACTGAAGACAAACCGAGCATAATCATCGTCCCATCGCTGACAACCAACGCCCCTTTGATCATCCGCTCATACGAGGGGATGATCATGGTTCCTAGCGCGCCGCCAAAGGCGCTCAAAGAAACAATGACGAAAAAAAGAAAGAGCTTCAGACGCACGGCACCCCCTCGCGTTGGATCTCAATGGCAATGATCATGGTGTTCCCCCCCCATCCCCCTGACCCAGGGATGATTGATCAGGCTCCAGGGAATCGCCACCTGCGCCTTTGGTGGCCGCCACCAATCCCGCATTCGTCAGGATGTCCAAACTCCCGGCTTCCCGGAGTTTCACTGCATGCGAGAGCAGGGGGAAAAGCACTTCGTCAATCTCCGTGAACGGGAGTGACGGATGCAGCCAGATATGGGCAGCCAGACGCTCGTTGGCAGCGCAGGTGACGAACCGCTCTAACCGTGCCACGCGCTGGGGAATGGACCATTCCCTGCCCCGGTCGAGTGCGGATGTCACATGATGTGCCCACAGCCCATCCCGCCGGCGAAGAGGAAGCGTTACCACTCCCGGAGGCCGGGGGAATGCACGAACGGCACCCACTCCGTGTTGGACTAGCGAGGGAAAGTTGCCCACATCGTTGCCGGGAAACACGAACGTTTCCGGCCGCAACCCAAACAGCGCCATTGCATCCACACATGCGCGCAGTTCGTCTGACGCCACTTCCGACGGACAGTACGGCCCAAATCCGACGTGGGAGAATCCATGACAGGCAACCTCGTGACGCACCGGGGAACGCAGGATTTGCTCCACAAGGTCCGGACCGTACCAGGCGGGATTGCTGTGTACGTCGGAACACGGATCATGCTGAAACCAATCCCCGGAGGAGAACCGCCACAGGGGTGTCTCGAAATGCGGGACGCGTGCCATCTGCTCGTGCGCGCGACCCTGTGCACCCCGTGTGCACTTTTCGAGAAACAGATGCCCCACGGTGGCCCACGTCACCGGCACATACAGGTCCCCAAAAAGCTTCAGGAGCCGAGGAACCTGTGCCCGTTCGCGAAGCCCTTTCTGCACGGGATCCTCTTTGGAATTCCGGGCGTACGACCAGGCCCATGCAAGTTCGAAATCAATCGAAAGCGTGAGCACACCGCGATGCAGGCGGTCGCGCGGGTGGACGCCATCACTATGGTACACACGCGGGACTGCGGCATACGCATATTCAGCCCGGGCAACAGCACGCCGGATGTTACCGGGAAGCGCGCCATACGCCGATCGTCTCAAGCTCCGGAGCCATGGTCGTACGCCGGAGTTCATGCACCCACCTCCGGGGAACCCGACACAAGAACCCGTTCGAACATCGGCTCGAGGCGATCGCGCACAATACTTCCCCAGCTGTACCGGGCGGCCGCAGCGATGATTTTCGATGAATCGTACCCTCCGAGCGAGTCTGCCAAACGGTGCAACCCCTCACAGAACCCTTCGGCAGTGTCCTCATGCAGGATGCCCAAATCGTCAGTGACCACCAGACGGTTTTCTTCGGTGGCGGTTGCCATGACCGGCATCCCCGCCAGAAGATACTCAAAGACCTTTGTTGCCGGCTGGCAATGGAAATACGGCGTCATGGGAACGAACGCTACACCCACATTGCTGCGTTCAAGGAAGGGACGGAGACGGTCGTAGGGAACGCGGCCATGGTAGCGAATAATGTCTTTGCTCGATGAACGCGCGATGGCATCAATGAGCCGGTCATTGTCAGCGCGATCGCCATCACCGACGATATCGTAGCTGATCGGCACGGCATCCCCAACAGAACGGTGGAAGAGCTCGACGCCCCTCACTGTTTCTTCTATGTGACGCTGGATCAGAGTACCTACGTAGAGCAACCGAAGACCGGAGAATTGCTTGGGAGGAAGGCCCTGTGGCTCTGCACCGAGAGGAAGAATATGACACCGACCCGCTGGAAACCGGAGAACCTTGCGGAGGCTGTCGGAGATGATGGAAATGTGCCGAAAAGCTGATGCCTCGACCCGGAATTGCAGGTTTTCGAGCCACCGGGAAAGTCGTCCACTCTTTTCCGACCCCGTGCGGATATCGACAATGACGGGGGTTGCACCACCGCTGAACCGCAAAAGCGAACATCCCAGGAAGAGCACGATGAACACCAGATCATGGTTGTGCTTGCGCATTTCTCTGGCGGCGCGCAGAATATATCGGCACAGTCGCCTGGCTTTTCCACCTGTCCGCTCGACGGAGATGACCCGTACACCTTCAAGGAAAATCGTTGGCAGGCCAAAATCCCAACCAACATAGGTGATTGCATACCCGCCTGCAAGATGACGGCAATAGCTGTAGGTATCGGTGAGATACCCGAACTGATGTCGGTCAATGATCAGCAATCGCTTCATCTGGTCCGAGACTCTCTTGAATCCCCCGGTCGCACCCTGTTCTCAACATCGCACTTCCCTTCACGCCATTCTCCAATTCGAATCAGGGAAAGAGAGAAACAGGATGGAGACTGAAGCGAGGTTCACCGATATTTATATGCAAGAATCACGTTGGCAATCGTTGCAGCGATGAGCGCTGTCGTTGTAGCGATATCAAACACTTCCCGGAACGTGATTGCCGTTGCATCGATGAAAATGGTGTCCCCGGGTTCGAGCCGGCGCGCCTTTTCATCGAGCTTGTCCAGGTGATTCAGATTCACTTCAAATTCCACCGTTCGCACAGCATCCACTCCGCGGACAACGCGCGCAATCTTCACAGTGCTGAGATTTGCCTCTGACATCGGTCCCCCGGCATAGGAAACAAGCTGCACAATATCCGTGGAGATCGGCACTTCATACCGTCCCGGGTTGCGGACATGGCCCCAGAGATTGATGGACATCGTTATCTCGCCGGGCTTTGATATGTAATAGTAGGCCGCTGAAGAGGCGCCGGATTTCGACACACCGATATTGCTATCCATCTGCGCGAGGAGATCCCCCGGACAGAGCAACAGAACCAAACACACTGCAAGTATCAGTATACTCTTCATGAGCGATGCACTCCCCGTTCGAAACGTGGTCAAGAGTCGCCGATCGATTCTTCGGAACTCAAGCGGTTGCCTTTGGTTTTCCATCGCGCGTCTTTGCCTTTTCTCCTTTCCCTTCCCCCCCTGGCCTGCCGTAGTAGGACTTCTCCGCACCATACCTGACGCGGGCGCTGCGCCGGAACGGGACGCCATATGCGCGATGCGGATCGAAATTATTCAGTACAACACCCACGACTTTTCCACCGACACCTTCGAGCAGCTCCACGGCCTGTTCAAGATCTTGGATCCGCGTGGCTCCCGACGAAACGACCATGATCGCCCCATCAGTCATAGTTGAAATGACGGTCGGATCGGTTACTACCATTACCGGTGACGTATCGAAGAGCACCAGCTCATACCTCTTCGCGGTTTCTGTTACGAAACTGCGCATTTCATCGGAACCAAGCACCTCTGCAGGATTCGGCGGAATATCCCCGCTCGGAAGGAGGTCGAGGTTCTCCACATTCGTGTGTCGGATCACCCGTTCCAGAATGGCCTTTCCGGTAAGAAGTTCTGTCAGCCCTGCTCCCTGCTCGATCCGGAAGATCGAATGCTGCATCGGTCGACGCAGATCGGCATCCACCAACAATACCCTCTTGCCGGTCTGCGCAAATGCCACGGCCAGATTGGACGCGGTTGTGGACTTGCCATCTCCCTGAGTCGGGCTGGTGAGCATGAGCGTGCGGGCAGGTGATCCTACCTTGGCAAACTGCAGGTTCGTGCGCATTTGCCTGTACGATTCTGCGATTGACGAGAAAGGGAAGGAGACCGTGACGAGATGGGCATCCACACCCGTGTCCCGCGCAGTAATCTTCTGTTCCCCCAGCCGGGCGATCTCTTCATCGATATCCATAATCGGAGAGAGTGGCGTGAACCCACGTCGCTTCAGGTCCTCCGGCGTCTGCACCCGTACATCCATGTATTCCTTCACGAAGGCAGCGACGATGCCAAGAGTGAGCCCCAGAACAATGCCAAGCATCAAGTTGATAAAGGGCTTCGGGCTGGATGGTTTATAGGGCACTCCAGCACGCTCCATGATCTCGATGTAGCCGATATTGGACTGCTCGGTGATGTTGGTTTCGTTGTACTTTTCCTCTACCATCAAAAAGAGCTTCTCGTTGCTCAATCGTTGCCGTTGCAGGCGCGCAAGTTGAACACTCTTGGCAGGTATACGGTCGAATTTCTTCTCATACTCCGCAATTGCTTCACTCAGCGCGCGTTTCTTCGCCAGGAGCGACTGGACGCCGATTTCAGATTCGATGATCTTTTGCTTCACAGACTTCAGATAGCCCGCAGCATCCTCGCTCCCTCCTTGCGACGGCGTAAGTGTGCGCAGGAAATCATCCGTCCGCTTCTGCAGCTTCATCCTCAACGCGGCGAGCTGCTGGTCGATTTCCTTCACCTTCTCGTTGAGAATATCGCGCCCTGCAGAACCCGGATTCTGGACGACAGTCATGTCGCGCTGGACTTCCAGGCGGGCCATCTGTTCCTGCATTTGCTTGATATAGGTGTCGCTCGCTTCTCCCACAACGCGCGCAACATTGGTCTCCTGCTGGGGGAGCTGCTGCTGGTAGTTCTCCAGAGCATTTTGCATTTCTTTGAGACTGATATCCGCAGCGTCGCGTTGCGCCTCAAGAGATGCAAGCTGATCAATTAACCGCTTGGATTCATCGTCCAGCGACACAATGCCCTGCTGCTCCATGTAGTCTTTCAGTGTCCCTTCGGTCTCCTCCAGCGCTTTCTTCTTGTCACTTGCCTGCGATTCAAGAAATTCCCTGAACGAACGCGTCTTGTTGCGGCTCATGTAGATGTTCCGGTCGCGATACGCTTCTGCGTAGGTATTCGCCAGCAGTGCCGCCTCCCGGGGGTTCTGGCTCTGGGCTGTGATCTTTATGATGTCCGAATCCCGCACCGGGTCTNNCCACCGGGTCAAAATCCACAGCACTCATCACCCGCCCTGAAACCAGATCCAGGGAAGCCATACTGTCCTGTGGGGAATCCTGCGGGGGAACAGTGAGTGAAGGGATCATTCCCCCCTTGGCATCCAAAAAGTATTGTTGCCGCAACAATCGCTTCGCGACGGAATCTGCCAGCGACCGCGAATTCAGAACCGCCAGTTCATTCTGGACGGTGGTCTTGTTCAATTCACCGGGGTTCTGGTCTACGAAAAGGCCTCCTTTTGCGTCGCGACTGAGCAGGACCTGGCAGGTGGCCTGGAAAACGGGATCGCTCAGTTGCGTGAAGAGCAGGGCGCCGGCAACAATGAGAAGGGTGGTGATAACAATGGTCCACTTCCCCCGCAACATGATGGCCAGATATTCCTGGAACGCGCGCTCACTGGTTGGGCTGGATTCGCCAGGCCGTCTCTGATGGGTCTTCATATGTCCATTCTCGCATCAAAATGCTGTGAACACACAACGCTATTTACGATAATGCGAAGAAAATGCTTGAATGTCAACGTTGTAGAATTTACCATGCTGTTCCTTACTGACATGTTCCGTACCCGTCTCTACACCGCGCAAACGAGTTCGAAATTCGCGCTTTCAATTCGTTTAATCTGCAGGCATACTTCGTGTGACGATACAAAACGGGCCAGGTTAAGGTCCGGATCGGGAAATCGTCGGAAAGCAGGCCCCCCGTTCCAACTTTGAGAGTTTTTGTGTACATTGTTGTCTGCCCAAGGAGGTTGCACCGTGACAATCGTTTTCGCCATCGCCGGATACTTCGCCATCGTGGGCATATGCGTCCGCTTCATCCAGTTTTCTACCAAACGGGATCAAGCGATGCGTCTCATGACGACCGGATGGATCGAACACGAATCCGGAGCAATGGAATAGCCCCCCTCAGCAGCTTTACTCCCCACCACGACGCTCCCGCGTCAGAAATGTCACCAGGCGAGAATCCGCTACCCCTCCGAGCGAATCGTGAATGTCAACCTGAAATGTAAGAACCTGTGAAGGCACAGTCGGCGATGCGGTGAAATAGAAGATTGCATACCGTGTTGCGTTCACCGGAATGTCGCCCACGGAGATCGAATCATTGAATGTCACCCCCACTGGAGTTGCCAACGGAATAACTCTCACGACGACATTTCGCAAAGATATCTTGCCGGAATTGGTCAACACGACGCGAAGCCGTCCCGTTTCCTTGGGATCAAGTGCGTTGTTCCCGGAGGGTTCCGAAAATTCCGTGTCGAACGTAACATTACGAACGCGAAGAGTTGTGGGGGTGGAACCAGAATCCACCTGTGCCACCACGTTGAGTGCGCCTGAAGGACTCCGCCCCGTAATCTTCTGTGCCATCGCCACGCTCGCCGCCATGATGGCCAGGCCGCACAGTCCGATCAAAATTCTCATGTGTGTCCGATCCTTTCTCATCTTCGGGTTGCTCATTGGGGGCGACCCGGGGGGGGCGGGAACTCATTGGGCACCGGCTGAGGCGGGGTCTGTGCTTTCGGACTCAAGAGGAGCAATGTCACCACTCCGCCGACAAGCGCCGCACCACCTCCAACCCACCACCAGAGATCGGTGCTTTCCTTCTGTGTAGCTTCCACCTCAACGACGAAATAGTAGTCCGTTCCACTCAAACCTTCCGGAAATTCCTTTGTGAACTCCCAGATAATGCGCCTCCGGGCCCCGGGAAACACAATCGTTCCCACATCTCCAGTGAGATTGACCGGATTGTACTTGAACGCCGGTTCAGTTTCGCGGTAGAGCACAATACGCACAGCATGAACCTGATCCAACGGAGCGTTCAGGTCATACGAGACGCGCACAATGTCCCCCGCGACTTCGAAGCGGACATTGTCAACGCTCGACCCGGTATCTTGCCGGGCAGCATACGCAACTGGAATCCCTTCCGCAACAATCAACAGTGCGAGGAAGAGATGCAGCACTTTCATGCGAAGAAAGACCGCAAACATGGTTAGTCCCTTCCCCTATTTCATGAGCAACATTTTCTTCACCATACTCACCCCGGCATCTGTGGTGAGGCGCGCGAGATAGACACCGGTGGCCACAGGAGCGCCCGCATCGTTCTTGCCATCCCAGACAATCCAATGCCGTCCGGCTTCCGCCTGACCTGCAAACACCGTCCGCACTTCCTCACCCAGTATGTTGTAGACCTTCACGCTGATCTCGGCCGCATGAGGCACAGCGACCGGCAGCGTAGTCGACGGATTGAAGGGGTTCGGGAAGTTGTTGTCCAGCGCGAACGCTTTGGGAACAACATCGCTCAGTACTGATGCCATTGCGTCGTGGGTTCCCACTGCAACAGTCAGTTGCCCGTTCGATGTCGCCGGCGTGAACATGTACTCCTGGATTGAGCGCAGGTCGGCGTAGCGCGCATGGACATGATCGATGAGGAACACGTCCAGACCGTCAGGAATCTGGCCGATGCCCTCAAACCGGAGCGTGAGCGATTTCTTGTCGGGCGTTTGCAGTTCAAACGGCCAGCGAGTAAGGGATTTCACCGGAGGCCGGATATCTGTCGCAAAAATACTGTACACAGAGTCGAGGTCCGGCCGCCGGAACATCGTACACGGTAGAGTCCCAATCGTGCGCGGCTTCCGGTAGTCATAACGGTCAAGCCCTTCAGAAGCATCCTTACGAACACCAAACATCAGGGTGCGGTCCGTAAACTCACCAGTCTGTGCGGCAACCGTCACCATCCAGCCATCCTGTGCCGACGAATCCGCCTTCATCCAGACTCCGGAGGTGGCGCCATAGGGAATCCGGATATACGGAACGTTGTCGCTATTGAAGAAATAGTACCCCACATACGGCTCGAGCGTGGTGGCCTGCGAAAAACCGTTCACCCCGCCATACGAAAAGATGGGCGCTCGGGCAGCAGGGTCATTGGCCAACTGTATGGTCGACCACGGTAGGGAATGGAGGAATGGATTGGTGATCAGATTCCAACCGTTTTGCAGCAAAATGCGAACCGACACCGACTCATCGAGTGGAGCCGTGCTTACCGACGAGCTCACCGTCCAGGGATTCTTCTTGATAAGCCAGAATGCCTTCCCTGCGAAGAATATGAACGCCGGCGTCCCATCGTACTTGGTGAAGGTGGCCGCCGCTCCTCCGTCGTCCGCATAGACCTGCCAGTCCGTTCCCACTGTTCCCGTGAAATACACCCCGAGCAGATTTGTGCCGGCTCCCGGAAGGCCCACGATGCGATAGTCGGTCACCTTGTACTCTGCCGCTGTGGCATACGAAGGGAACTGCACCGAATTGGATATCGGATACACATCCGGGTACAAAGGCGTAAAACTCCAGGTGGAGGAGAAGGAACTCGTTCCGCCACTATTGCGCGCACGCACGCGCCAGTAGTAGGTCTGGTTGTTCGACAATGGGCCTACCTGACGAGAGGTGCCGGTCAACGACGAGTCATCGACGACCGTGGTAAGGAAGAGGGAACTCGTCGAAAGCTGCATGTGGTACTGTGTGGCGCCTGCCGCAGTATCCCACTTCAGGACGAGCGTCGTAGGGAGATTCGTCTCGCCATTCTGCGGCGCCGACAACGTCGGCGTCGGGGGAGGTGCAAGATTCACCGAGAATGCGACTGACGTCGATGTTCCACCGCCCGGTACCGGATTGGTTACGGTGACGTTTCGCGGGCCAATCGTCGCCGTCGGACTCACGGTGATGTTCACTGTGAGCTGTCGCGTACTGTCCACCGTAATAGAATTCACGGTGAAATCGTTACCGGATCCGAACGAAGGCACCGTTGCCGGGATGAAGTTCGTGCCGCGGAGAACCACATTCAGCGTCTGGGACCTGTTGCCGACCGCCGGATTGATGCTTGTCAATGTCGGCGCTGGATTTGTCACTGTGAAGGCCGCCACCAGACTGTCCTTACCGCTGCCGGTGACGGGAGGCGCATTCGTCACATAGACCGTCCGTGACCCGGTTGCGGCCTTACCCGTTACGGATATATTGGCTGTAAGCTTGCCGGAACTGTCAACCTTGGCATCGTTGACATCGATGTCCGGACCGAGATCCACACTGCTCACACCGCTCACAAAGTTGCTCCCCCGGAACACGATGTTCAGTGTTTCCAGGCGCTTTGCGCTTGTCGGGAAAATACTCGTGAGCGTCGGGCTCGGATTGTTGCCGATGACAAATCCATTGGTCAGTTCCGACGTTCCGCCGCCTGGTCCACTGTTGTTAATGATCACATTGCGCGCGCCGGTTGCCGCCCCGATCGTGATGGTAACATTTGCGGTGATCACCGTATCGCTGAGGACATGCTGTTCGTTGATCGTGATCCCTGTGCCCATGCTCACCGAGCTGACCCCATCGATAAACCCGTCACCATAGAAAACGACATTGAGCGTCTGCAGTTGCTGGCCGTTTGCGGGATCCAGATACCCAAGCCTGGGCGACGGGTTGAACACTGTGAACCCGTTCAGCCGTGTCGCGGTCCCCCCTCCCGGAGGCGCGTTGGTGACGGCGATGGGCCGCGGGCCAGTAGGCGCCGTGACGTTGATGGTGATACCTGCAGTCAAGCGGGTGGAATTGTTGACAACGATGGGGCCATTGATGACGATCCCCGCGCCAAAGTCCGCCGACGTGACACCGGTGATAAAATTCGTCCCATCGATCACGACATCCAGAGTCCGCAAACGACTCCATCCGTCAGGGGTCACCGCTGTAATGGTCGGGAGAGGGTTGTTCGATACACTGAACACCCGTTTTTCCGAATTCCCGCCACCCGGAGCCGGGTTCTTGACAAAAATATCACGTGCACCCATCGTCGCGGAGGAACTGATCGTGATGTTCGCCGTCAGCAGGGTCGAACCGGTGACGGTGATGCTGTTCGTGGTGATGTCCGTACCACCGAAGTCCACCTGGGTGAAGCCGGGGACAAATTTCGTACCGGTAAAGGTTACATCAAGGGTTTGCAGTCTGCTTCCCGAGGCAGGCACGACGCTTGCCAGTGTCGGCACGGGATTCTGTACGATAAAGTTCTTAGTGTTCGATGTGCCACCGCCTGGCGTCGGTGCGGTAACATCCACAACAAACGATCGGGCGGTGTCGATATCGGACGCTGCCACCGTCGCGGTCATTCTCGTCCGGTTGACCAGTGTAGACGTCAGTGCCCGTCCAGCGAGGCGGACGACCGCTCCGGGAACGAAATTGGTCCCACTGACAGTCATTTGCAGTGCGCTGCCGCCAACCATCGTGCTCTCAGGCGAAATTGTGGTGATCGACGGGGTCGGATTGTTGATTGTCAACGCTCCGACGAGTGAGGAGGTGCCTCCTCCCGGCGCCGGGTTAATCACGTCGACGTTTCTTGGTCCGAGCGCGGCACTTGAATCAACGGTGAATCCTACCCGCAACTGCGTGGGGCTTTCAGCAACGGCCGAAACGGATGTGATGCCACTCCCCAGAACGACTGTGGTCACATTGTTGATGAACCGCGTCCCGGCAAGAATGAGAGACATTGTCTGGAGCCGTGTTGCATTCTGGACCGACAATCCCGTCAACGTCGGTACAGGATTGTTGATGGTCAATCCATTCTTCAAGGTGTCAGGTCCACCACCGGGAGGAGCATTTGTCAGAATGACGTGATGCGGGCCGGTCGCTGCGGTTTCAGCAATCGTTGCTGTCACCCGGAGCTGGTTGGTGCTGTCGATGTTTGTTCCTGTGATCACAATTCCCTGGCCCAGGTTCACAGAGGTGATGCCATTGAAAAAATTGGACCCCTTTATGGTCAGTTCCAATGACTGCCCACGAGTTGCCAACGCCGGTGTAATGCTTGTCACAACGGGAAGAGGATTGTTTCCGACCGTGAACCCTGTAAGGTTCGACATTCCTCCTTCGACGCCCGAGTTGGTCACATGAAACTGTCGCACTCCATCGAGAGCGCTGAGACTGATGGAAATGTTCGCGGCAATTGTCGTCGGACTTGTGACAGCCGTGGTATTCAGCGTAACGCTTGATCCCTGCATTCCGACTTCACTCACCCCATCCGCAAAATTGGTACCGGTAATCGTTACATCCAGAGTCTGACCCCGGACACCAGCAGAGGGGGTGAGACTCGTGATACTGGGGATATTCTTCACTCTGAAGGCCCCGGTCAACGTTGAGGAACCCCCTCCAGGATTGGATACGGTCGCATTACGCAGTCCGAGCGTTGCAGTCGGTCCGGGACGGATACGCGCCGTGATGCGTGTGGGCGATTCGACCAGGAGTGAATCGATCGTGAAGTCCTGGCCAAGACTGAGAACGCTCACTCCCTGAAGGAAGTTGGTGCCGGTAACGGTCACGGGCACAACTTGTGACCGGCTTCCTTCTGCAGGCAGAATACTCGTTAACGTCGGGACGGGATTGTTCACCAGGGTGGAGTCAGACGTTCCGGATTTTGATCCAAAGGCAGACGTTGCCGTAAACGTTCCCGTTCCAGCCACACCCGTGTATTTTATCCCGAGGGCAGTCAGGTTCGCCACACCGAGAACAAAATTCGGCGATTGATTCAGCACATTGTTCCCGAGAGTCCCCAGTCCGCTGATCGCGGACGAAGACGCGGAGAGGCTTGTCGTCAGTGTGACGTTGTTCGTTGCCGCATCAAATGTCGGAACAGCGTTTCCCCAATCGTCTTGCACCGTCAGCGTATTCGTGCCTGTGAACGGTACGCCGTTGATTTGAGGACTGGTGAGCACCCACGCGAATTTGCCGAGAGCCGCAGGGGCAACGGCAACAGTCAGCCGGTCAGTCCCGGTAGAACCGATTGTCCCATCGGAGACTGCAATCGTTGCGGTCTCTGCCTTGTAGAGCTTCATCGCGCCATTTAATCCGGCGCTGACGACTGCCACGCCGTTAGTGAAGAGCATGGGTGTGGCCGAACCAAACGGCACAGCAGCACCCGTGTTGTCCGTCACCGAGGGTTGCGTCAAAGGATTCGTGGAAACATTGGCTCCTGAAAACGTCAGCGTCTTGAGACCAGTATACGTAGGCACCAGGTTGTCTGACGCATCCTTGGCCGTGATTGTCAGATTCTGGGGCGTGCCGGCAGTTTGCGTTCCTGACCCGGCGATCACGAGCTTACCGGCCCCTCCCGGTGTGATAGTGACAGAAAGCGACGTCCCGGCCTTTGCAGATGATGTCGCTGTGAACGTCCCGGCCCCGATATTCCCCGTAAATTTCATCCCGATAGAGGTGAGGTTAGCCACCCCTGCGACGAAATCACTGGACTTGTTCAGGACGTTATTACTACTTGTTCCAAGACCACTGACTGTTCCGGTCAACGATGTGGTGACCGTGACATTGCTTGCAGACGCGTCAAAGGCTGTGAGTGGGTTCCCCCAATCATCCTGTGCAGTCAACGTGTTCGTGCCGGTGAAAGCGACGCCGTTGATCTGAGGAGTAGAAAGCACCCACGCAAATTTCCCGAGTGCCGCCGGACTTATCGTCACAGACAACCGGTCCGTCCCACTCGACGACTGCGTCCCATCTGTCACAGAGATCATCGCAGCCTGGGCCCGGTACAACTTCATGACTCCGTTGCTGCTTCCGGTAACCGTTGCGACTCCATTGGTAAACGTGAGTACCGTGCCGGTACCAAAAGCTGTTGCGCTCCCACTGCTATTGCTTACCGTTGGTGAGGTCGCCGGATTCACTGAAGAATCAGCCCCGGAGAATGTCAGAGTCTTTGCACCGGCATAGGTGGTCACGGTATTGCCTGACGCATCCTTGGCCGTAATCGTGAGGTTCTTCGATCCGCCGGCCACCATCGTGATAACAGAATCGCCGGTTGAAGCCCGCACCACCAAACGGCTCGCGCTGCCCGCAGAGATCAGGACGCTTGGGGAGACCCCCGTTTTCCCTCCACCTGCCGCGGTGAAGGTACCCGTTCCGATGGCGCCCGTGTACCTTATCCCGAGAGTGGTGAGGTTCGCGACTCCCGATACGAAATCACCCGCCCGGTTCAACACATTATTGCTCCCCGAACCGAGGCCGCTGACCACTCCACTGAGCGATGTCGTAATCGTGACGGGAGAGGCAGAAGCATCGAATGATGCGATGGTGTTCCCCCAATCATCCTGGGCGGTCAGTGCGTTTATGCCCACGAACGCTACACCGTTCGTCTGGGGTGATGTGAGGCTCCAGGCAAATCGACCCAGAGAAGACGGGCTGACTGTCACCGTAAGACGATCCGCACCACTCGAGCTGATTGTTTGGTCGGTCGCGGAAACAATCGCCGTCTGTGTGCGGTACAACCTGAGCACGCCATTGTTGCTTCCCGAAACCGCGGCAATGCCGTTTGTGAACAGAATCGGGGTCGCAACTCCAAAAGCGATCGCAGTGCCGGATGAACTGCTGACGGTCGGCGCTGAACCACTGAGCGATGAGTCAGCACCGGAGAATATCAGACTCTTGGACCCGGTGTAGGTCGAGACCGTGTTTCCGGATGCATCCTTCGCGGTGATGGTGAGATTCTGTGCGCTTCCAGCAGACATGGAGGCAAGTCCGTTAATCACCAGGCGCGTAGCCCCGCCCGCAACAATCTGCACTGTCCCTGAAGTTCCGGCCTTGCTTGTTGATGAGGCAGCAGTAAATGGAGCACTGCCGGTCGCACCGGTGAACACTATTTTCCCGGTGAGGTTTGCCACCCCCGCCGAAAAATCAGAAGCCTGGTTGAGGAGGTTATTTGATCCGGAACCGAGCCCGGATACCGTACCCGAAAGCGGCGCAAGGGCGCTGACAGTCACGTTATCCGATGCTGCGCTGAAACCGGTCACGGTGTTGCCATAGCTGTCCTCTGCTACCAGAGTATTTGTGCCGGTGAAAGGAATACCGCTCTGTTGCGGAGAAGCGAGGGTGAACACAAACTTCTGCAATGCATCTTCGGTAACCGTGACGATTAAGCGATCGCCCGCCCCGGACCCGATGGTGCCATCTGTCGTAGAAACGGCAACAGTATCTTTGCCGGCACAATAAAGCCGCATCACACCATTGGAGCTGCCTGAGACCTGGGCGATGCCCGCCGTGAACGTAATGCTCAGCTGGGCCCCGAACTGAATGGCAAAACCATCCTTGTCCGACACTGTCGGATACGTCACGGGATTTGGCGACGGTCCGGATCCACTGAACCGCAACGTCTTGTCGCCCGCGTAGCCCGTTGCGGTGTTCCCTGAGCTGTCCATTGCCGTGATCGCGAGACTCTGGCCGGAGCCCGCCTGCTGATTAAGATTCCCCGAAATCACGAATCGCGAAGCGTTTCCGACATTGATCGTCACATTGCCGGACGTCCCCGTTCTCCCTGTCAACGATGTCGCCGTGAATGTCCCGGTTCCGGCCGTGCCGGTAAACTTCATCTTTCCCGTGACATTCGCAATTCCAAGAACGAAATCACCGGATTGATTGAGGACGTTGCCCCCCCCTGAACCGAGACCACTGACAGTTCCTGTCAGGCCCACAGGGGTCACGGTGACATTGTTCGTCGAAGCATTGAAGTTCGAAGCGACGTTGCCAAAACTATCGATCGCAGTGACCGTGTTGACACCGGTGAACGAAGTCCTGTTGATTTGCGGGCTCGTCAACACGACAGAGAATCTCTTNNAGACCGGCGGGTGTCACAGTGGCGGTTAACTGATCGGCAAGTGCCGTGGTAATAGTGCCATCGCTTGCACCAACCGAGGCGGTCTCCACCCTGTCAAGCCGCATCATGCCGTTGTTGCCACCGCTGATAGTCGCAACGCCGGAAGAGAATGTAATCGGTGTGTTCGGCGATGCCGAAAAACTCCTCAACGTCCCGGCATTGTCACTTACGGTNNGGATTCTGGCTCTCCGGCGCGGGCGAAACACCGGCCCCGAAGAAGTTAAGTGTCTTTGAGCCGGTGTACCCTGTAGCGATGTTGCCGGATGCATCACGTGCGGTGATCTTGAGGCCCTGAGCGACTCCCGCAGCAATCGATATGACTGAGTCCCCCGCAGTCGTCCGCACAATGAGTCGTGTTGCCGTTCCGGCGTTGATCTGGATGCTTGACGATGTGCCGGTCTTCCCACCGCCCGTCGC